>JAEXUB010000269.1 GCA_023453125.1 Bacteroidota bacterium | reverse complement strand
TTAAAATCAAATTTTCTAATTTCATTCAGGTAGGCAGGTTCTTTAGTTTCGCGTATATAAACGGGAGCATTTCCGCCGAGCACCAGGTCTTCTGCAGTAATTTCGGCTTTCTTTTCCCCTTCGTAATTTATAACCAGTTTACCGGTATCAGTAACTTCCCCGATAATTTCGCAGTTCAAATCCCATTTGTCGAATACTGCCTTAACTTCCTATTCGAATCCTTTGATTACAACTACAAGCATTCTATCCTGCGATTCCGACAGCATAATCTCGTATGCGGTCATTCCCTTTTCTCTTAAAGGCACTTTGTTAAGGTCTACAACCATACCCGCATTTCCCTTTGCGCTCATTTCGGAGGTAGAACAGGAAATACCTGCGGCTCCCATATCCTGAATACCGACAATCCAGCCGTTCTTAATGATTTCCAGAGTAGCTTCCAGAAGGAGTTTCTCTGTAAATGGATCTCCGGCCTGAACCGATGGTCTTTTAGCTTCCGATTTCTCAGAAATTTCCTCGGATGCGAATGTCGCGCCGTGAATGCCGTCTCTTCCGGTTGAGGAACCGACTATCATAACCGGATTCCCCTTCCCTTTTGCTGTAGCTGTTGCTGTTCGCTTTGTATCAACAATGCCGACTGCCATAGCATTAACAAGAGGATTGTCTTTGTATGAAGGGTCAAAATAAACTTCCCCTGCAACAGTCGGAACGCCGAAGCAGTTGCCGTAATCGGCAATACCGTTGACAACTCCTTCAAAAAGGAACCGGGTTCTTGCGTCTGAAAGATCGCCGAAACGGAGAGAATTTAATGCGGCAATAGGGCGGGCCCCCATTGTAAAAATATCTCTTAATATGCCGCCGACTCCGGTTGCTGCGCCCTGGTATGGCTCAACTGCCGATGGGTGATTGTGGCTTTCAATCTTGAAAGCGACTGCCAGACCGTCTCCGATATCAACGAGCCCTGCATTCTCCTCGCCGGCTTTAACAAGAAGCTTGCCCCCTTCCCTGGGGAGTGTCTTTAACAGCGCTATAGAATTTTTATAGCTGCAATGTTCGCTCCACATTACGCTGAAAATTCCAAGTTCGGTAAAAGTGGGCACACGTCCCAGTCTTTTACAAATAATTTGAAATTCCTCTTCTGTTAAACCATGCTCTAAAGCTAATTCCAGATTTACTTCCGGCTCTTTCATATAATCCTTTAAATTTTCTTTTTCCTTTTATATAAATATAACATATTTTTAAGAGTCTTTGAAGAAAAGTCTAAATTCTAAGCAAAAAATAGTTTTTTTGCGTTTTTTTCAAAACAATTTTTCCAGTTGGACGTCTTAAAAACAACAGTAACAGAGGTTGAAATGAGGGGTATTTTCGAGCATCACTCAAAATGGATAGCTGCTTCCTTAATTCTCGCGGCGGCAATAGCACTTCTGCTCCCCGGTTCCGTCTTTAAATCGTCAAAAATGGAGCTTACCGGTAATGAAGCTATAGATATTTCCCGCCGGCTGTTAACTGACCAGGGAATTGACCTTTCCGGTTATTATGCCGAGCCCCTTATAAATAACAGTCCTATTGAAAGCAGACACCTTTTAAGAAAACTTGGAAGTGTAAAATACGACGCTTTAATATCGGGGGATAATATCCCTTCCTACGGATTTGTAATTTTCTTTCATAAAAACCTGTCTAGGGAATTTCCGCAGACCCGGTACCAGGTATTTCTCAACTATAAGGGACAGTTTACGGGATACATAAGAGAAATTCCCGATTCAACCTCATCCGAATCCTTTGCCTCAGAAGAAGAAGCAAGGCATTACATTGGAAACTTCATTGAGCAGCATACAAATTTCAGAATGCAGGATTTAACGCTTGCAGAGAAAAAATCATTTCAGATGGCAAAGCGGACCGACTATTTATTTACCTGGGAAAAATATCTCCCCGGATTCGACTCGGTTAAACTGGAAATAAATGCCCGCACTCAGGGAAACAGAATAGGAGTTATTACCTCAAACTTTAATATACCTGCTGCCGAAAGCGGTTATTTTGAAACATCGGAAGTATTTTTCAGCACTATCTCTCTGATTTTCATTTTCTTTTTCACTCTTGTAGCGCTTTACCAATTCCTAAAAAGATATCATCAGGGGGAAATATGGATGCGCGTAGGAAAAAAATTCTTCATAATCTATTTTCTGATTGGACTTGTCAGCATTATAAACAGCTGGCCAGGAGGGGGACAAGGATTAACGCTCGGGAATATGCCATTCATAACTACTAAATTCATAGTATTTGCATTCCGGATTCTTATTTTGAATTTTATTCTGGCACTTCTCCTCTTTGCCTGCTGGTCTGTAGGAGAATCCCTTACAAGAGGTTTATGGCCCGAAAAATTCCGCTCTATTGATGCTTTTATAAAAGGGAAGATATTTACTATATCAGCGGGTACATCGCTGCTTAAGGGAGTAGTTTTTGCACTTGGATTTTCTCTTCTCATATTATTGATACCTATTCTGGCAAACAAGGAAAATGCAGTCAGTTTTATTAATCCGGTATACCAGGTAAATATTTATGCTTCCTACCTGCCTGTAATTGAAATAATTACAAGCGCGCTGCTCGAGGCAATAATTACAGGAGCGGGAATTATATTCTTTGTAGTAAATATTTCTTATTACCGTTTCAGGAATAAGACGCTGTCGGTAATCCTGAGCGGAATTGCATCACTGGGAGCGGCGGCAATAACATATCAGCCTCTTTCTCTTAATAATTTCTGGCTCGACTTGGCTTTCGGCTTTTTAACCGGCTGTTTATTTGCCGTAGTCTACCTGCGTTACGACCTCCTTATGCTTCTCAGTTTTATCTTTCATACGATAATGATTACATTCGGTTTTACATTATTCTTCGGCAAAACAGGTTTTTATACCGGCAATTTTATTGTGCTTATCATCAGCCTGGCATCAATACCGGCCATTTACCTTGTAGGGAGAATTAAGAAGCAGGAATTTGTCTTGGAGGATTACGGAGTACCGAGTCATATTCAAAGAATATCCGAAAGAGAGAGGCTGAAAAAAGAACTTGAAATTGCTTCGAAGGTTCAGCTAAGCCTTCTCCCTAAAGAGCAGCCCGATATAAAAGGATATGATATTGCAGGGTTAAGCATTCCCGCAGTTGAAGCAGGTGGAGATTATTTCGACTTTGTTAAACTCGAAGGAAAACGAATCGGTATTGCCATAGGGGATGTATCGGGAAAAGGAGTAGGCGCCGCAATCTATATGACCCTTACCAAGGGAATTCTTCAGGCGCACGCCGAAGAGAATGTTTCTCCTAAATCGGTACTCGGAAAAGTTAACCGGCTTCTGTATAAAACTATCGAGAAAAATTCTTTTGTAAGTATGTTTTATGCGGTGCTCGATTTTGCCAATCATTCAATTACCTACTCAAGAGCGGGACACAATCCGGGCATCCTGTGCAGCAATGCTGACGGCAAGACAAAACTGCTTATGAGCAAAGGAATTGCTTTGGGACTTGAGGAAGGGAACATTTTCAGCGCAAATCTGCTCGAAGAGACTATTTCAATTAAGGAGAATGACCTTGTAGTTCTATATACCGACGGATTTACCGAAGCAATGAATGAGAACCGGGAATTCTATGGAGAAGAAAGGCTGATTGATTTTATAAGAAAGCACCGGGATTATTCGTCAAAGGAACTAATTAATCTAATTGTTAAAGATGTAGACAGATTCGTTGACAATATGCCCCAGCACGACGATATGACGATTGTGATAATAAAGAGAGCCTGATTATTTGTCTGAAATGTCCATAACTGTTGTTTCGCTTGTTCTTTTACCGGTTATTTTATCAAACACTTCCACTATCAGATCATATCTGCCGGGGGAAAGCTTTGATAAGTCCAGTTGAATATACTGCCGGCAATTGGTTTCTGCTGTTCTGTATGAGGAAGACAATGAGAGCTTATTGCTCTCTCCAAAAAGAGCCTCTGACAATTTGAGCACCAGTTTCTTCAGTCCTCCCCCCTCCTGCTCCTCCTTATGTTCCTGGACTGTTATTATCTGTTCGAAATCATTCAGATTATCTTCCCTCTTACTCAGATTGTATGCCTCATAATAAAGATATATTTCCTCATTATTTTTAAAAGCCGCGTTGATGCGGGGCATAATGTAGTAATCGTCTCTTTTAACTGCTCCCGGAATTTCCTCTGATACCGATATTGCCGAAGCAAGAACCAGGTCGCTGAGATTCAGCTCCCCTTCCTTAATTGTTTTCCTTCCCAAAAGAGAATGGTTAGAGAAGAAACTGCTGTCCTTTTGCTTTCTGGCTTCAAACGCGAATGAAACTGTATCTGCCGGAAATGTGAATTTAATTGTTTCTATCTTATCCCGATTCCGGTTGTCATCCAAAATTGATTTTATCCGGGGGGCTAATGAAAGGCTTCTCTTTTCGAAAACAGGATTAAACATTCTATCGAATATAAACAGGCCGGTTTCAAAGGGTTCGTACGTCCCTGTTATCTTTCCGGTTGAGTCGCGCACAGGAATTTCATACGCTAGATAAGAATCTGTTGAGTTATTTCTTCCGTCGGAAAAGTTTACGAATGAATATATTCCGAGGTTAATATTAAACTGCTTTCCTTTCGGCTTATATAGCTGTATTGCCTCTTCCTTAATTTTCCCGAACAATTCAAATGAAAAAATATTGCTTCGCAGCCCCGAGCCGAACCGTTCCGAGTTTCCCCTCTCCCAGCTTAGTTTAAAATCGCCGTTCATGGCGTAATCATCAAAGGATAATTCAAAACCATCGTAATTCCAGATATCGCTCTTTGCAGTCATGAATCCGCTGTTCGAAATATACGGGCGTATCTTTGTTTTTTTAAGCGGCTCACCGTACCTTAAATAGACTTCGCCTCTGTCTGTTTTCCACCCTTCAATTCCGAGTTTTGGAACGCTAAAATATAAATTCGAGTAGGCCATCCTTGAATAGTGTTCAAGCAGCCTTTCATTATATTCCGATAACAGCAGCGGATTCGAAACCTTCCAGAATCTTGCAATTGCAGACTCTATCTCCTCCTTCGAAAGTCTTTCAATCTCTTCGCCATAAGCGGGAGTTATTATTTTTACTACTGAATTGTAAATGAAGTCTTCTCTTTCTTCGTAGGTCATTAGGCTGATGGCCTTTTCAAATTCTTTGGATGCCTCACCGGGCTTGTTAAATCTGTGATAAATCATTCCAAGCCAGAGCCGGGCATTTTTATCGGCCGGATTCCGCCTGATTAATTTTTTTAATATCGCAACAGCTCTTTTTTCATTGTTCGAATTCTCGTAAAGCCGGCTCAACCCTATCATTGCGTCATAATTTAAAGAATCTACTCTTAAGGCATTTATAAAGCAGGATTGCGCCTCTAAAAAATCCTGCTTTGCAGTTTCTGATAGGTCAAAATCGTAACGGGGATCCTCCTCTTTTCCAATCTTTTTGGAATCTTTATATTCATTAAATCCCTTTAGATTAATTTCGCCAAGCCTTATCCACGGAATAGGAGACTCTTTAAACTCCTCAGTAAGTTTTTTATATCCGTTAATAGCAGAATATATCGCAAACTCCTCAAGCAGCCTCAGGTAGTCCAGACGGTAGATAAGATTATCAGGCTTCCGTAATGAGGCCTGTTTAAGGTTTTCAAGAGCATCGTTTCTGCTTTTGTAAGTTTTCTTTGCCGCCTGTATTTTCCCGAGCTGATAATAGGAATCGGCATCCCTATGCTTTGCAATGGAACTTATAAGACAGCTTTCTGCCGCGGCAGTATCATTTGCAGCCAGGAATTTGATTCCGTTTAGATATTCTTCAGGCTTTTCCGATTGAGCCTGCAGCAGGCATGGAAGTCCAATGCTCAACATTATACTTATTAAATAAACCCCTAATTCCTTAATTGATGCCATTATTCTCAGCTTCCGGTAATTTTTGCTGCAGTCCGTTTTTCAGATTCAAGACCGCTCACCTTATCTTTAATTCTTATAATTACTTCATAATCGCCCGCTTTAAGATTCTTTACATCCTGATTAAGATAAACCCGGTGACGGCTTTCTTTAGTCAGCTTTGTGGCTGATTCAGATATTTCTCCCCTCTTTTTTGACAGAAGTCCGGCTATTTTTTCAATCAGTCCTTCATCATCATTCTCAATATTTTTCTTAAAACTGATTGTCTGTTCAAAACTGTAAAGGTTGTCATTCCCTTTTTTCAGCCCGCTAATCTCAAAATAAATGTTTAGCGGTGCGGCCGCATTAAATGTCTTCTTAACCGCCGGGACAATAGAAAGACTGCCTCTTTTAATTGCACCTGGAATTATGCGGTTCGAATCAATTTGCGAAACAAAAACAATATCGCTTATCCGCGGCATTTCATCAATTTCTCTATTATTATAATCGGCAGAAATAAATGTACCGGTATCTGCTCCATTATCTACAGCAACTTTTAACAATCCTTTTGACTGCGGAAGAAGGGTAGATATGCATCCAACTCCGGAGGGGGCATTCGGCCTGCTAATCCATCCGGCTCCATCGCTTAATCTTATAAGTTCATTGTCATAGACTGAAATTTTGTAACGTGCGCTTCCCCCGAATTCGGGATAGCTGAAAACAAAATAGGCTTCCGCTTCCCCGGAATTATTCTTCCCGGCAGGTTCAAAAGTATAAAAGTCATATTCAATCTTTTCTTTAATCCGGTATGGAGAATACCTTTGAAATTCATTTTCTTTCTTCCAATCAAAGAATGACTGATTGCCGTGACCGATTCCTCCTTTATTTGAAGTGAATTCCAGATAAAAATCATCATAGTTCCAAACCTGAGAAGATTTTAATGTATTTCTATTTAATGCTGAAAAAACCGAATCGGGTATTCCGTAGCGCACATATGCTTCTCCTTTGGCACTATTGCGACCAAAAGACTTTGAGCCAGTTTCTGAAAGATAAATATTTGCAAAAGCCGTTCTTGCATAGTGCTCAATTTCTCTTGTATAAATACCTCCATCGGGATTGAAGGAATATGAGTCCCAAAATCTTCTAATTAATTCTTCAATTTCTGCTTTGCTATCAAAATGTTCATCAATAACAAATTTAGGTTTTAAAAGGTCCACCACTGAATTGTATAAATAATCACTCCTTTCCTCCTGCGTCATTAGTGAAAACGCTTTTTCAAAAGATTCTTTTGCTGTTTTCCATTCCCTCTTTGTGTTATCAATTATTCCAAGCAATAGAAAAGCTTTTTTGGATGTATCGGTAACGGCGCAGTATTTTCTTAATAGGAGAGAAGATTTATCGTAATTTTTTGCTTTCAAATAAAGTTCAGCCATTCCCCATAAGGCCTCCCTGTTGTCAGGTTCGGCAGAAAGTACGCCGGCAAAAAGCTCTTCCGCTTTTTTAAAGTCCTCAATTCTTTTGCTTTCCGGTCTGCTCAAATTGGACCCCGCATTTCTTTGGATAATCGGGGAAACATTTCCCGATTGGGCGCTATAATAATCGGCAAGCCAAAGCTTTGGTTCAATAAGTTTTGGAAAGTCTTTTATAATCTCTTCAAATTCATCCAAAGCGTCGGAATCCTTATTGGCAGCAAGATGTTTTGCATAGGCCCGCCTGTAATCAACGTTCCCTCTTTCCCTCTTTGCAGCCTCGCCGAAATAGCGTTCCGCTTTTTTGCTTGATGAAAGAGTGTTTTTTACAGAATAAAGCTGCCCCAGCCGGTAAAAAGAAGCGGCATCTTTGTAAATATCGGCTGACTGCAGAAATAGAATTTCCGCCGCAGATGAATCCCCCTTAGCTAAGGCATCCATTCCTTCATTGTAATCGATCGTATTCTTATTCTGGCAGATTACAATTGAAGCCAGCAGTAAATAAAACAGTAATATTTTCCTCATTGAATCCCGCAAGAATGATGGCTAAAAATAAAAAATCTATTTTCATAATCAATCCTAAAAAGAATCCCTTCCAATAAATAAATCCGCCAACCACGAAACCTTTCGTACTTTGACGAGTCTAAATATCCAAAGGGAAAACAAAGCGAGGTTATTATGAAAAGAATATTACTATTATTGTGTCTTACAGCCCCACTGCTCCTTGCAGACGGCCTCAAAAATCAGGATAAGACAATTAAATTGAAAAAAGCCCCCGGGCCGATTGTTGTTGACGGAATTATTGATGCCGCCTGGAACCGGGCGGATTCTATTTCCGACTTTTTTCAGCTCTCCCCCTATTTTGCTAAAGCCCCTTCAAGGAAAACCGTTATTAAAATTCTAACAAGCGAAGAATCAATATACTGCCTATTCTTATGTTATGACGAACCTGAGAATATAACTAAATATACAGGACAGCAGGATCAGGGAGGAGGCGATATCGTCTCATTCATGATTGATACTTTTAATGACCAGAAAACCGCCTACAAGTTTGCGGTAACTGCAAGCGGAATAAGGGCCGACTGCCGGCTTCTTGACGACGCCAGAAACAGAGATTATAACTGGGACGGCATCTGGTTCAGCGACGCTAAAATATATAACTGGGGTTATGCAATTGAAATGGAAATCCCTTATAAATCAATACAATACGACGAGAAACAAATTTACTGGGGAATAGATTTTGACCGCTTCCGCCCTATTAATAATGAAGACTTATACTGGTGCAATTATGTTGAGAATGAGGGGCAGCGAGTATCAAAATTCGGCAAACTTGTATTTGAAGAATTCAAGCCCACAACGAAGGGATTAAATCTTGAAATCTATCCTGTTGGTCTCTCAAAAGTAGAATATAATCCTGAATCGGGTAAATATAAATTCTCCCCCACCATAGGAATGGATATTTTTTATAATCCATCTCCGCAGCTTACACTCCAGGCAACTGCAAATCCCGATTTTGCGCAGATAGAAGCCGACCCATTTAATTTCAACATATCCCGTTATGAAACTTACTTTAATGAACGCCGCCCCTTCTTTACTCAGGGAAACGAAATCTTTATGGCTTCGGGGAGACAGAGAAATTCAGGCTTTTATCAGCCTCTTGAGCTTTTTTATTCGAGAAGAATCGGAAAGAAATTAGCCGACGGCTCAGAAGTGCCTTTAACCTTCGGCGCAAAAGCTTTCGGGCGTCTTGGCGATTTTGAATACGGCGGTTTTGTGGCCACCACCGCTGAAAAAGAATATGAGGTCGGCAATACTAAGTTTACAGAACCATCAGCGGTATTCGCATCCGCGAGAGTTAAAAAGCAGATTCTCGGCAATTCACAGATTGGAGTTCTCTTCGTAGGCAAACAGTCAAAGGAAAACACTTACGGCGTACTTGATGTTGACGGTGCATTCAGAGGTGATAACTGGCAGCTTTCCTATCAGGCTGCTACGGCATTTAATAAAGATTCGGCGGATGTGGCAGTATCGGCCGGCTTCATGAAATTCAGCGAGACGTATGCAATCCTTTCCCGGAACAGATATGTAGGAAATAAGTTCGATGCAAACCAGATTGGATATGTTCCCTGGAAAGGCACTTTCAATTCACTAACGCTTGCCGGACCGAGATGGTATTTTGGCGAAGGATATGTAAGAGAAGTGCTTCTTATGGGAGGTGTTGGAGTGAATTATGAAAAAATTGACGCATTCACAGATTACTTCGGAATTCTTGTCCTTGATATGAATTTCAGGGATAACTGGGGATTTGAGATATGCGTTGACGGAGGCAAGAGCAGAGATGCTGGCGTCGATTATAACAACTGGGAAATAACTTATTCAACCTGGATTAATACATCTCCGAACTGGGATGCAAATTTTCACGGCGGCTACGCCAAAACATATAACTTTGCCCGCAATTATCTGGGAGGATATTCCTGGTTTGGAGGCGGACTCTCCTGGAAAATCTCTAAGATTCTTGAACTGGGCACCTCGATTAATGCCTGGCTCGAAATGAATCCTGATAATAATATTGACGATATTACATATAATACCCGTCCCTATTTTTCTGTTACTCCTATAAATGACTTTAATATAAGAATGTATGCCGATAATGTATTCCTCCGCTCTTCAAACAGGATAGAAAGACTAATTATTGGTTTCCTCTTTTCATATCAGTTTTCTCCAAAAAGCTGGATTTATCTTGCAATTAACGAAATTCAGGATAGATCTCCATTCAAAGAAAATAATGCCTGGCGTTATGATACTATGAATGTGCGCGAAAGAGCAGGCGTTTTTAAAATAAAATACCTCTACTATTTTTAATATTTGTTTTTAATACTCCTATTTCTTTAATTAACCCCGTGACAAACGGGGTTTTTTATGGAAGGATTTAGATTTATTAACCATACTGCGGATATTGCTGTCGAAGTATATGCAGAATCTGTCGAAAAATTATTTTATGCCGCTTCAGAAGCTTGGAAATCTTCTGTCCTCGAAAACACAGTTTCAGATTCCCCTTTCGAACTTCACATTGAGTTGGAAGCAAAGACAATAGAAGAACTTCTGGTTGATTTTCTAAGCGAACTCAATTTTATTCTGTTTGCCAGAAGGCTCGTTTTCTCTAAGATAAAACACCTTGTAATAGAGAATAATTCGGATTTGAGTCTTAAATCGGTAATTTATTTTGAGGATTTCAATCCCTCAAAACATACTCTTAAGGCAGAAATAAAAGCAGTTACTTTTCATCAGGTTAATATGAAATTTGACGGAAAACTTTATAGGACAAAACTGGTATTTGATATATAATGAAAATTTCGGGAATTGAAATAAAGCAGATTGATGAAATGCTCTGGGAAATTCCCCCTTTCGGAGGAATGAAAGTCCCGGGGAGGATTTACGCTTCCGAACAAATGATGAGCTCATCCATTAGCAACGATGAAGCAATAAAACAGGTAGTAAATGTTGCCCATCTACCGGGAATTGAAAAGTTCAGCCTCGCAATGCCCGATATTCATTGGGGATACGGATTCCCTATTGGCGGGGTGGCAGCGACAAATACTGAAGAAGGAGTTATTTCTCCCGGCGGCGTTGGCTATGATATTAACTGCGGCGTAAGACTGGCAAGAACCGGTCTTTCATTAGACCCGCAAAAAGCAGACATCAAAAAGCTTGTTGAGAATATGTTTAAAAATATTCCTACCGGCATCGGATCCAAAGGCGCTATCAGAAAACTTTCTTCAGGCGATATAAAAAAAATTCTTCTTAACGGAGCGGGATGGGCTGTTGAAAATGGATTTGGAAAAGAGAGTGATTTGAATTTTACCGAAGAGAATGGAAAGCTACACGGAGCCGACCCTTCTGCAGTTAGCCCTAAGGCAATTGAAAGAGGGTTCGACCAGGCAGGAACACTCGGCTCGGGGAATCATTTTCTTGAAATTGATTATGTTGAAACCATTTACGATGAAAATACCGCCGAGGCATTTGGATTATTTAAAGGACAGATTGTGATACAGATTCATACCGGCTCACGGGGACTCGGTTACCAGGTATGCGATGATTATCTTAAACTCCTGATTAAGGAAGAGAAGAAATTCGGTTTTAATCTGCCCGACCGGCAGCTGGCCTGCGCACCCCTTAATTCGCAGGAAGGCAGGGAATATTTATCGGCAATGAGCTGTGCAGCGAATTTCGCATGGAACAACAGACAGATTATTATGGAGCTTGCAAAAAGAACTATTATAGATACTCTTTCAATTTCCGAAGCCGAGCTGGGCTTTAAACTGGTTTATGATGTCTGCCACAATATTGCCAAAATTGAAGAGCATACAATAAACGGAAAGAAGAAAAAACTCTGTGTTCACAGAAAAGGGGCTACCCGCTCATTCCCAGGGGGAAGTCCTGATATCCCAACGGAATACCGTTCTGCCGGTCAGCCTGTTCTTATTCCCGGAGATATGGGGAGATACTCATACATTGCTGTAGGCAGAAAAAAATCAATGGATGAAACATTCGGGAGCACTTGTCACGGCGCCGGAAGGCTTCAGAGCAGACACCAGGCCTTGAAAGAAGGAAAAGGAAAAGACCTGATTAAAGAGCTTTCGAACAAAGGCATTGTAGTAATGGCTGACGGATACAAAACAATCGCTGAGGAAATGCCTTCAGCTTATAAGGATGTCTCTCAGGTAGTTGATGTAATGCATAATGCCGGCATTGCCTCTAAAGTGGCAAAGCTGAAACCTTTGGGGGTTATAAAAGGATAGCTTTTACTAATTCAGGGAATTGATACCAGATAATTTTTGTTCAAATAGTTATAAATAGGATAATTTGATTTATTTTTAGGTACTAATTAGTTTTAAATGCCTGTCTTTACTATTGTAAACCGGCAGGGAGATTAAATCTTATAAAGATAATACAGGAGTAATTGTGCAGACTTTAATAAACAGCCTTTCGGTAAATACATACGGCGACAAGAATAATCAGGCAATAGTATTCGTACACGGTTTTCCCTTTGACCACACAATGTGGGATGAACAGATAAAGTTTTTTAAGAATAATTACTTTTGCGTTGCCTATGATATCCGCGGGCTTGGAAAAAGCGAACCGGGAGACGGGCAGTTTACAATGGAAATGTTTGTTGAGGATCTCTTTGCTGTTATTGACGGGCTTAAACTGGTAAAACCGGTAATATGCGGACTATCGATGGGGGGATATATTACTCTTAGGGCGCTCCAGCTTAATCAGTACCTTTTCAAGGCTGTAATATTGTGCGATACAAGAAGCGAAGCAGATAATGACGAGGGAAAACTTAAAAGAGCTAAAGCAATTAAACAGATAAATGAAGAAGGTACAGGGAAATTTGTTGAAGACTTTATTTCAGGGCTTTTTGCAGATGTAACAAAAGAAGAAAGACCTAATCTCTATAAATCATTTGTCAATAAGTACAAGACTCAAAATCCAATCGGAGTTAAGGGAGCATCAATTGCCATAATGAGCAGGACCGATACGACAAAATTTCTTCCCGAAATCAAAATTCCAGCTCTTCTCTTATGCGGTTCGTTCGATAAATTGACTCCACCTATTGTAATGAGAGGAATGGCCGAAAAAATTACTAATTCTGAATTTGCCGCAATACCAATGACTGGACATATGGCGCCTCTTGAAAATCCGGGATGCACTAACGATTTGATTAAAGCATTCTTAAATAAGATTCAATAAAATTCTACCGAGTAGCCGGTAAATTTCCCGTTATCGTAATTGAATTTTGCTGAAAACAGTTTGTCCTGAAACAGCCATGGAATGAAAATTTTATCTCCTTCCCAGAGATTCAATTCAGTAAGTCTTTCATTCTCAATCCAGGCCAGCTCCCCTTCTGGAGAATCAATTAATTCCCCCGAGAATTCTTTTATTACAAAAAGAAATACATACCAGTCTTCTTTAGTGTCAAACATCGGAAAAGTAATCATTCCCTTTAACCTGGGATTAATCGCATCCAGCCCTGTTTCTTCTTTAAGCTCTCTTAGCGCGCATTCTTCGGGAGTTTCTCCGGGTTCGAATTTACCCCCGAGTCCGTTCCATTTCCCTTCGTGATAGTCATTCTCCTTTTTATTGCGGTAAAGCATCAGAGTTTTACCTTCCCGCATAACATAGCATAATGTAGCAAGTTTCATCAATAGCCGCCTGCTACAATGCAAGATTCTTTTCGGGAATGAGGTAGTTTTTAACATAATCAAAAACTCCCTCTTCAACTCCGGTCATTTGTTTATCGTAGCCGGCAGCCCTCAGTTTGGAAAGGTCTGCCTCGGTAAAATATTGATATTTACCTTTCAAGTATTCAGGCATTTCAACATACTCAATATTAACCTTTTTATCCATAGCCTTGAAAATCGGTTTTACCAGGTCGTTCCAGCTGTTCGCCTTGCCGGAGCCTGCATTAAATAATCCGTTTTTTTCGGCATTATTGAAGAAGAAAAGAACTATTTCCACTGCATCCTTTATATAAATAAAGTCTCTTTTCTGTTCGCCGTCTTTATATTCCGGTTTATAGGATTTGAATAAGCTGACTTTTCCTTCCGCCTGTATCTGCTGGTATGCTTTGTGCACTACGCTTCTCATATCCCCTTTGTGATATTCATTAGGGCCGTATACGTTAAAGAACTTAAGCCCTACAATCTTGTCGGTAATTCTATTCTGTCTGGCCCATAAATCGAACAAGTGTTTAGAATAGCCATACATATTAAGGGGTTTAAGGGTATCAAGTTTCGAATCGTCGTCTTGATAGCCGCCGCTTCCGTCGCCGTATGTTGCTGCGGAAGAGGCATAAATAAATCTCGCTCTTCTCGGGAGGCAGTATTTACATAGTTCAACGGAAAATTGGTGGTTGTTTCTCATTAAATAGTCTGCGTCTTTTTCCGTAGTAGCAGAGCAGGCTCCCATATGAATAACTGAAGTTATGTCAAATGGGACATTCTCTTCTTTAACTCTCTGAATAAACTCATTTTTGTTCATAAATTCGCGGTACTTAAGGCCAACAAGATTTTTCCATTTATCGTCGCTCCCAAGTTCGTCAATTATAACAATTTTCTCTTCGCCTAGCTCATTAAGCCTGTGAACAATGGCACTTCCTATAAACCCTGCCCCTCCGGTAACAACTATCATTGTCTTCCTCGTCTCTATTTTTTTTTATGTTTCAATTTACATATATTGGCAAACAACGTCAAAAGAATATAACCCAAAAAAAATCAGGATAATATGATAATCGAAAATTTCAAGAAAATTTTAAGCGAACGTATTCTTGTACTCGACGGCGCTATGGGTACAATGATTCAACGCCATAAATTAACCGAAGAACAATTCAGAGGAGAAAGATTTAAAAACCACCCATCCCCCCTTAAAGGAAATAATGACCTCCTTTCGATTACTCAGCCTGATATTATAAAAGGGATTCACAGAGCTTATTTTGAAGCAGGCTCTAATATTGTCGAGACTAATACATTTAATTCCACTTCAATTTCTCAGGCAGACTACAAGTGCGAAAGCAATGTATATGAAATTAACTTCCAGTCGGCCAAAATTGCCAAAGAAGTTGCCCGGGAATTTACTGCCCTTGATCCGTCAATACCCAGATTTGTTGCCGGCGCAATAGGGCCTACAAATAAGACTCTCTCTATGTCGCCGGATGTAAACGACCCCGGATTCCGGGCCGTTACCTTTGACCAGATGTCTTCTGCCTATAAGGAACAGGCGGCCGGACTTATAGACGGCGGAGCCGATATTATTATTATTGAGACCATATTCGACACCTTGAATGCTAAAGCCGCCATCTTTGCAGTTGAAGAATTATTTGCAGAGCGAAATATTGAACTCCCGATTATGATTTCCGGCACTGTAATTGACCAAAGCGGAAGGACTCTCTCAGGGCAGACAACAGCAGCATTTTATATTTCACTCTCGCATGCAAAACATCTGGTAAGCATAGGGCTAAATTGTTCACTGGGGCCTGCACAGATGAGGCCCTTTCTTCAGGAGCTTTCTTCCATAGCCGGCTGTTTTGTAAGTGTTTATCCGAATGCCGGACTGCCGAATGAATTCGGACAGTATGATGAAAGTCCAGAAAAAATGAAAGAAGTTTTGGAAGATTTTGCAAAAGAAGGATTATTTAATATCGTAGGGGGATGCTGCGGTACAACTCCCGAGCATATAAAAGCATTCGCCCAAATAGCCGCTAAATATCCGCCCCGTGAAATTCCCGAATTACCCCGCTATTTAAGGCTTAGCGGTTTAGAGCCTCTTGTACTTAGGCCGGAATCCAATTTTATTAATATCGGCGAAAGAACCAATGTTGCCGGCTCAAAGAAATTTGCACGCCTAATTAAGGAAGAGAAGTACGAAGATGCTCTATCAGTGGCAAGAGAGCAGGTGGAGGGGGGAGCACAGATTCTTGACGTCAACATGGACGAAGCAATGATCGATTCGGAAAAATCAATGACCCGTTTTCTGAATATGGTTTCTTCCGATCCCGAAATAGCCCGGCTTCCGATTATGATTGATTCTTCCAAATGGTCTGTTATTCTTGCCGGACTTAAATGCCTTCAGGGAAAAGGGATTGTCAATTCAATTAGCCTCAAAGAAGGGGAAAAAGTATTTATCGAACACGCCTCAAAAATACTGAATTTCGGGGCCGCTGCCGTTATTATGGCATTCGACGAACTGGGGCAGGCTGATACTTATGAAAGGAAAATTGCTATCTGTGAAAGGGCATATAAAATACTGACCGAAAAGGTTGGCTTTCCGCCGCAGGATATTATACTTGATCCGAATATCTTTGCCATTGCAACCGGAATTGAGGAGCATAATTCCTATGCGGTAAACTATATTGAATCAATTAGATGGATTAAAGCCAACCTTCCGTTTGCCAAAGTAAGCGGAGGCGTAAGCAATATTTCATTTTCATTCAGAGGCAACGATAGAATACGCGAAGCTATTCATTCCGCATTCCTCTACCACTCTGTTGAAGCGGGCATGGATATGGGTATTGTTAATGCAGGACAGCTCGAGATTTATGAGAACATCCCGAAAGAGCTTCTTATACTTGTTGAGGATGTTCTGCTGAACAGGCGTAAAGATGCGACTGAAAGGCTTATTGAATATTCGGGAGAATATTCAAAAGATGGGAAAAAAGAGGTAAAAGAACTTGAATGGAGAAATCTTCCCGTTGAAGAAAGGCTTAAACACTCTCTCATTAAGGGAATTGTAGAATATATTGATGAAGACATCGAAAATGCACGCCGGAAATATAAATCTCCGCTGGATGTTATTGAAGGACCTCTTATGGAGGGAATGGGTGCAGTTGGCGATCTCTTCGGGTCAGGTAAAATGTTTCTTCCCCAGGTGGTAAAGAGCGCTCGCGTTATGAAAAAGGCTGTTGCCTATCTTATACCATTTATTGAAAAGGAAAAGGAATTATCAGGACTTACATCCAGCGCCGGCAGAATACTCCTTGCTACTGTTAAAGGAGATGTGCATGATATCGGTAAAAATATTGTTGGCGTTGTTCTGGGTTGCAATAACTATGAGGTAATAGACCTTGGTGTTATGGTTCCTGCAGAAAATATTCTCGATGCCGCAATAAAAGAAAAGGCGGATATTATAGGGCTAAGCGGATTAATAACCCCCTCTCTTGACGAGATGGTTCATATTGCCAAGGAAATGGAAAGAAAGAAGATGCAAATTCCCCTTCTTATAGGGGGTGCTACAACCTCACGTATTCATACAGCGGTAAAAATTGCTCCTGAATACAGCGGTGCCGTTATTCACGTTCTTGATGCCTCACGAAGCGTTCCGGTTGCCGGCTCCCTGCTCAATCCGGAAGCCAGAACTAATTTTATAAATGGCGTTAAAGAAGAATATTCCCGCTTAAGGGAAGACCATAAAAACAGGCAGCAGGAAAAGAATTATATTTCACTTGAAGATGCACGCAAAAATAAATTCCAAATCGACTGGAAGAATGAAAACATTGTAAAACCCTCTGTTCTAGGAGTAAAAACCCTTAGAAATTACCCTCTTGACGAGATTAGAAAATATATAGACTGGACCCCTTTCTTTTCTACTTGGCAATTGAAAGGCAAATATCCGGAAATATTGAAAAATGAGACTTACGGTGTTGAAGCAGGCAAATTATTTTCGGATGCCAATAAAATGCTGGACAGAATTGAAGAAGAAGGACTTTTGACTGCAAACGCCGTATTCGGATTATTCCCTGCTAATTCTTCGGGAGACGATATTGAGATTTACAGCATCGAAACCGGTTCCGGAATTATTGCCTCGCTCCACACACTCCGCCAGCAGTATTTAAAAGATAAAAACAATCCTAATTTAGCTCTTGCAGATTTTATTGCCCCGGCTCATTCCGGGATTAAAGATTATATAGGCATGTTTGCACTTACCACAGGGCTGGGAATTGAAAAAGTAGTTGCCGAATATGAAAAAGAACATGATGATTATAATGTAATTATGGTAAAAGCCCTGGCGGACCGGCTTGCCGAAGCGTTTGCCGAACTACTTCATCTTAAAGTCCGTATGGAATTCTGGGGCTATTCTAAGGATGAGAACCTCTCTCTGATTCAATTGCTAAAGGAAGAATACCCGGGTATAAGACCGGCTCCGGGTTATCCCGCCCAGCCGGACCATACCGAGAAGCTCACAATTTGGAATCTTTTAAAGGCCGATTCCGAAACATCAATTAAACTTACCGAGAACCTGGCTATGTCACCGGCTGCATCTATCTGCGGGCTCTATTTTGCAAATAAAAATGCTTCATATTTCAATACCGGCAAAATATCCATCGACCAGGTTGAAGATTACAGAAAGAGAAAAGGAATAAGCCTAAATGAGGCGGAACGGTGGCTTAAGCCGGTTCTCAATTATTAAACTGATTTTATAATTTAAGGTTAAAGCTTTTGCTCTTTTTCCCGTTAATAGTGTAAGCGTTCTTCGTTTCTGCAATTATTTTTTTTAATTTTGTCACAATATTCAATAAGGGAGATTAAATATGAAAAGGAATTACTCCTTAATCATTTTATTATTAATTGCACTTCCTGTTTTCGCACAGGAGAAACTTGACCTTCAGACTATTCAGAAAATCAAAGATGAGGGATTAAAGAATTCAAAAGTCCTTGATTATACAATCTGGCTTACAGATATACTCGGCCCGAGACTTACATCTTCACCATCATATAAAAAAGCTACTGACTGGACAATTAAAAAGCTCAAAGAAATCGGGCTTCAAAATGTTAAAGCCGAACCGTGCGGTACAGTAGGACGGGGATGGGAAAACTTAAAAGCATATGCGGCAATGACCGCTCCTTCTTATTCTCATCTTGCCATATCCCCAAAGGCATGGACAGGCAGCACTGACGGATTTATTAAAGGAAAGGCTGTACTGCTTGATATCCAGAAAGAAGAAGATTTGGAAAAATATAAGGGAAAGCTGGAGGATGCTATAGTATTAAATGCCCCGGCAAGGGAATTGCAGGAACATTTTGCCCCTGATGCAAAAAGGTATTCCGATGCCGAACTTGAAGAAATGAAAAAACCCCTTGCTCCAAGAGTTCCGCAGGCTCAGCAGAACCAGCAGGCGCAGCAGCAGAGACGCCCTGCCCAGACAGGAAGAGTATTACTGCAGCAGAAAATTAATGCATTGCTTGCCGAAGAAGAAGCTGCTCTTATCTTAGAGCCAAGCCGCGGTGATTACGGTACAATTTTTACTGCCAGCAGCAGCGCCCGTAAAGTAGGCACCCCTGAGGGGATAGCCCAGGCTGTAGTTTCAGTTGAGCAGTATAATAGAATGGTGCGCATTCTCGAAAAAGGAGTTCCGGTAGAAATTGAAGCCGAAATTGAAAATAAGTTCTATGAAGCCGATTCTCTCGGTTATAATATAATAGGAGAAATACCGGGCACTGATCCGATCCTTAAAGATGAAATTGTTATGCTTGGCGGACACTTTGATGCCTGGCACGGCGGTACCGGAGCTTCCGATAATGCCTCCGGCGTTGCTGTCTGCATGGAAGCTTTACGAATACTGAAAGCCTTGAATATTCAGCCTAAGAGAACAATAAGAATAGGGCTTTGGGATGCAGAGGAAATTGGCCTGGTCGGAAGCCGGAATTACGTTAATGCCCATTTCTTCGACAGAAATGAAAAGAAGATGAAACCTGATTATGATAAATTTTCGGTTTATTTTAATTATGACAACGGGACCGGAAAGATAAGAGGCATTTATACGCAGGGGAATGAATCTGCTATCCCAATTTTCGATGAATGGCTTAAGCCGATTAATGATTTGGGCGCAACAACTGTTACTATAAGAAATACAGGCGGTACAGACCATCAGTCATTTGACGGAGCAGGACTTCCCGGATTTCAGTTTATTCAGGATCCCATTTCGTACGATACCCGAATTCACCATACGAATATGGATACTTTCGACCATATAATAAAAGAAGATTTGATTCAGTCGGCTACAGTTATGGCGGTCTTTATTTATAATGCCGCAATGAGAGAGGGCAAGTTCCCCCGCAAACCATTCGACCCGGCATCTATTCCGCAAAGAAGAGCACCGGGGAATTGATTACCATGAATGATAATGAAAAGAACCTGATAAGGCTTTTTCAAAACTGCACCGGAGAGAAGGTTCAATCCTTCTCCCCCCTTCCCCTTTCCGGTTCATCACGGAGGTATTACCGGATTACCGGCAAAGACAAAACACTCATAGGAGCTGTAAATAATGACCTAAAAGAAAATAAGGCGTTCATTTATCTCAGCCGCCACTTTAAAAAATCCAAATTGAATGTCCCCAAAATTGAAGCTGAAGACCTGAAAAACAATATTTATCTTGTTGAAGATTTGGGTGACTCAACTCTGTTTGAATTGCTTCAGACCGGACGTAAAGGGAATTCAATACCTGAAGAAATTATTTCTCTTTATAAAAAAGCAATTGAACAGCTTGCAGCTTTTCAATTTTCTACAAAGGGACTTGATTTTGCAAAGTGCTATCCAAGAGCAGCCTTTGATGTTCAATCAATTATGTGGGATTTAAATTACTTCAAATATTACTTCCTTAAACTGGCAGGAATAGAATTCAACGAACAGCTTCTGGAAAATGATTTTGCTCTTTTCACAAAATTTCTTTTATCGGCCGATTCCAAATATTTTCTTTACCGTGATATGAACAGCAGGAATATAATGGTAAAAGGAGAAGATCTCTATTTTATTGACTACCAGGGGGGCAGAAAGGGGGCTCTGCAGTACGATATAGCATCACTCCTCTATGATGCGAAGGCAAATCTTCCTCAATCGCTCCGGGATGAACTGCTCGACTATTATCTATACTGTATCTCTAAACACAAAAAAGTAAATAAAACCGAATTTTTGAAATACTATTACGGATTTGTCCTTATCCGAATTTTTCAGGCACTGGGAGCTTACGGCTTTAGAGGATATTTTGAAAGAAAAGACCATTTTCTGAAAAGCATACCTTATGCAGTAAAAAACCTTGAATGGCTTGTAAGAACCGGTAAGCTTAAGATTAAAACTCCCTATATACTGGATATCGTAAAAAAAATAATTATCTCCCCCGAGATAGAAAAATACCAATGGAGCGAATCGCCGGAGGGAAAACTTAAAGTTTCGATTGTAAGTTTCTCCTACCGGGACAAAATTCCAATTGATCTATCGGGGAACGGAGGTGGATTTGTATTTGACTGCCGCGGCATTGTAAATCCCGGACGATATGAGGAGTTCAAGCCATTCAATGGAATGGATAAGAATGTGCAGGATTTTTTAGATAATGAACCCGGTGCAAAGGAATTTATTGCAAATACGGCTTCTTTGATTGAAAAGAGCATAGAGTCATACCTCGAAAGAGGATTTTCAAATTTAATGGTCAGCTTCGGATGCACCGGCGGACAGCACCGGTCAGTCTATTCTGCCGAAAGAATGGCTCAGCATTTAGCACAGCGGTCAGATATAACAATAGAACTAAAGCACACTAAATTTAACACCATAAAGCTATATAATAATAATTAGATGGAAGCATTTATACTTGCCGCCGGGTTAGGCACCAGGCTAAAACCTATTACAGATTCGGTGCCAAAAGCACTGGTAAAAATTAATGGCCGCCCCCTTCTTGAAATCCTTATTCAGAAACTAAAAACCTACGGCTTTACGGATATAGTTGTAAATGTGCACCATTTCGGCAATCAGATTATTTCGTTTCTGCGGGAAAATGACAATTTCGGCGTTAAAATCGTGATTTCGGATGAGCAGAATTGTCTATTAGATACAGGGGGAGGATTGAAAAAAGCCGCCCCTCTATTTCATAATGATTCACTTCTAATTCATAATGTGGATATATTGTCAGGATTAGATCTCATCGATTTTATGCATTTCCATGATTCGGGAAATTACATTGCCACACTTGCCGTCCAGGACCGTGCTTCCTCCCGTTATTTCCTTTTTGACCGGAATAAAATTCTCTGCGGCTGGGAAAATGTAAAATCGGGAAATAAAATTATTGTTCGTCAACCGGAGGGAGAACTTAATAGATTTGCTTTCAGCGGAATTCATGCAGTTAGCAAAAAATGCCTTTCTCTGCTGCCGGACAAGGAAATATTTTCCATGGTGGAAGCATATTTATCGATTGCCGAAAGGCATCAAATTACGTATTTTGAGCACACGGATACCCTTTTTCTTGATTTAGGAAAAATTGACAATTTATTAGAGGCGGAGAAAATTCTCTCTATATAACCAGGTGATATATGGACAAAAACGAACTGCTTAAAAATTATTTAAAAGGATACGATACTATTGCCGATGCCATTAAGGACTCTTCGGATGAAATGCTTTATTATAAACCGGCATCTGATAAGTGGAGCGCAGTTGAGGTAATTATTCACCTGGCTGATTCAGAGTGCAATGCCAACGTAAGATTCCGCAAAGCAATTGCCGAATCGGGAAGCAAGGTTGATGTTTATGACCATAATGCCTGGGCAAAATATTTAGATTATCAAAACAGCGATACTGTAATTGCTCTTGCTCTATTCAAACTGCTGAGATTGAGCAATTACAATGTTTTAAGTTCTCTCCCCGAAGAAACGTGGAATAATTTTGTCCTGCACCCTGATTACGGTAAGATAACACTATTAGACATCTTAAGGATTTACACTGAGCATGTAGGAACCCACGTCAGGCAGATAAAAAGAAATTTTGAATCATTTAACAGTCAAACCTAATAAATAGAGGAGCGGATATGAAAAGGATACTAGTAATAGCAGTTTTAGTTTTATTTACGGCTTCTTTCACTGCAGCTCAAACATTTTCAATTGGCCCTAATGTCGGTTACGCCAAGGCTAAAGATGCCGAAAACGGGAGTTTCCTTTTCGGCGGAGCAGCGCGTTTAAATTTTCTTATGTTCGGCGTTGAAGGCACCATTCATTACGGAGAACAAAAATACTTCAATGACGTGGTAAAAGTTCAACAGTATCCCATATCAGTCTCCGGGATGTTCTATCCCATCCCGTTTATATACGCCTGTGCGGGATTTGACTGGTTTAACTATAAGACAACGGTAAACCTCCCGGGTGTGGCAGCAGAAACAAGTTCTGAAGTCGGTTATCATTTCGGAGCCGGATTGCAGCTTTCACTGGGCGGCATTAACCTTACAGGCGATGCAAGATATGTACTTCAGGGTAAAATGAAGGTTCCTTCAAGCGGCGAAATAGACAACAGCCTCCTGGTTATATCAGTTGGCCTTCTTTTCAAATTGTAATTTATCTCTAAGTCCGGGCTCTGCCCGGACTTTTTTTATCCATCAGCCGGGAGATTCAAATGATTATTGATTCGATTACTAATTGCCACAATTACTTTGGTCTAAATACACGTTTTTCGAGCGCATTCGAATTTATTCTTTCAACCGATTTTTCGAAGTATGAACCGGGTCGGTATGATGTTGACGGAAATGAAATTTACGCCATGGTATCGGAATATGATACCAAACCTATAGCCGAAGCAAAATGGGAAGCGCACCGCAAATATATAGATATACATCTGATGGTTCGGGGGGAAGAAAACTTCGGCTATGCAAATCTCGATACGCTTAAAGTTATACAGCCTTATGACGACGGGAGAGAGTGCCTCCTTCTTGAGGGGGATGGAGATTTTCTTAAGCTGGGCAAAGATTCATTTATAATCGCTTTCCCGCAGGATGCTCATATTCCGGGTATTATTTATAAGGAACCGGCTAAAGTAAAGAAAGTTGTTCTTAAAGTTAAAGTTGGATTGCTTCAGTTTGTTGTGTAACGCTTATTTTTTTTTGAAGTACCGCAGATTTAATCGGCATATAAAGCATATTTAGAATAATTATCGGAGCAGCAGATGAGAAAGATGTTTTTTTGCGTTATCACCGCGTTTATTATTGCCGGATGTTCTTCCGGACCCAAACCCCCTGAAGCGGAAATTATTCCCAAAGAATTAATTGCCAACGGACATACACGAATAGATAATTACTTTTGGCTTAATGAAAGAGATAATCCGAAAGTAATTAACTATCTCAATGCAGAAAATGACTATGCCGCCGCAATGATGAAAGGAAGCGAAACCCTTCAGAGCAAAGTGTATAATGAAATAGTCAGCAGAATTAAACAGGATGATGAATCCCTCCCCTTTAAGGAAAACGGATACTATTATTACACCAAATTCCTGAAAGGGAAAGAATATCCAGTATATTGCAGAAAAAAAGGAAGCCTTGAAAACCCAGAGGAGATCATACTTGACGTTAACGAACTTGCGAAAGGACATAAATATTATTCTGTAAGCGGAATTTCTGTTAGCCCCGATAACGGTAAAATTGCATTTGGCGTTGATACAGTCAGCAGAAGGAAATATGACCTTTATTTCAAAGACCTTTCTACCGGAAGTATAACCGACGACCGGATTAACAATACAACCGGGCAGATTGTCTGGGCAAATGATAATAAAACCGTGTTTTATGTCTTAAAAGATAATACTCTCAGGCCATTCAAGGTAATGAAACACATTATCGGTATGGCTTCGGCTGTGGACAAAATGTCATTTATGGAAACAGACGAGACATTCAACATCGGCATATCAAAAACTAAATCGAAGAAATATATCCTTATCTCCTCTTCAAGCACTTTAAGCGATGAGCACCGTATTCTTGATGCCAATAAACCGGAAAGTTCATTCGAGGTTTTCCAGCCGAGGGAAAAGGATTTGAAATATGAAATAGACCATTTTGAAAACCGGTTTTATATAAAAACAAACTTGGATGCATTGAATTTCAGGCTAATGGAAACACCTCTTAACAAAACAACGAAAGTAAACTGGAAAGAAGTTATTCCCCATAGAGAAGATGTTCTTCTTGAAGGAATTGAAATATTTAAGGATTATCTGGTGGTAAGCGAAAGAAAGAATGCTGCTCCCCTTCTCCGGGTATTAAACTGGAAAAACAAATCGGAATACAATATAGATGTTGGAGAACAGGTCTTTTCGGCCTCAATCTCAATTAATCCCGACTTTGATTCAGAGGTTTTACGATATAATTATACTTCTCTTACAACGCCTCCTTCAATTTACGACTATAATATGAAGAGCAAAGAGAATAAACTGATGAAAAGAACCGAAATTCTCGGCGGCTTTAATCCGGACAATTATGAATCAAAAAGGCTTTTTGCAAAAGCCGCAGACGGCACAATGATTCCTCTCTCCCTCGTGTATAAAAAGGGACTTAATTTAAATGGCTCTAATCCTCTCCTTTTATACGGTTACGGGTCCTACGGTTCCAGCACAAATCCTTCCTTTAACATAGACCGGATAAGTTTGCTGGACAGAGGATTCGTATATGCTATAGCACATATCAGGGGCGGTCAGGAAATGGGGAGAAAATGGTATGAAGAGGGTAAACTTCTTAAAAAGAAGAATACCTTTACAGACTTTATAGACTGCGCTCAATTCCTTATCGAACAGAAATACACAAATAAGGATAAACTGTTTGCAATGGGGGGAAGCGCAGGAGGACTACTTGTAGGCGCTGTTGCAAATATGGCTCCGCAGTTATTTAAGGGTATTATTGCCGCCGTTCCTTTTGTAGACGTAGTTACAACAATGCTCGATTCTTCAATACCTCTTACAACAGCCGAATATGACGAATGGGGCAACCCGAATAAAAAAGAATATTACGATTATATGCTTTCATATTCACCATATGATAATGTCGAAGAGAAAGATTACCCTGCAATGCTTGTTACATCCGGGCTTCACGACAGCCAGGTGCAGTATTTTGAGCCTGCAAAGTGGGTTGCTAAACTGCGTAAGATGAAAACGGACGATAATAAGCTTTTATTCGTTACCAATATGGCTGCTGGACACGGTGGCGCATCAGGCAGATTTGAGCGCTACAAATTAACCGCACTGCAGTATGCCTTTCTGCTCGATTTATGCGGGATTAAAGAATAATTAAAAAGGGCTCTCAGGAGCCCTTTTTTTTTATGTCAGGTGGTGATTTTTTATCAGGTATCTTTTTATTTTTTGAGTAGTCGTCTTTTCGAATTCGGTTTCCCTTATTACAAACTTCTTAACCTGCTTGTGTGCGGCTAACTGCTTGTTTACCTTTTCTATTTCCTGTGATATTGTATCTCTTATTAACTGTTCTGTTATGGGGACATTTGTTGTTTCAGACAATTCAATAAAAGCTTCGGCATCAACAACAATCTGTGCCGAAATAATTTCCCCCTGTTTAGCATCCTCTTCCCCGGATACAATGCATTCAAGTATGAATGGGCTTCTGTTAAGCACATCTTCTATCTCCTCGGGAAATACATTCTTTCCGCTTTTGGAGATAATTACATTCTTTTTTCTCCCATTGATATGAAGGAATCCGTCTGAATCAAAAAAACCGATATCGCCTGTTTTAAACCAGCCGTCTTCAAAGCTCTCTTTTGTCTGAAGCTCATTTTTATAATAACCTTTCATTACGCTTGGCGCCTTTGCCCAAATTTCGCCGGAGCCGTTATCGTCAGGATTGGCAATTTTAATCTGAACGTTAGACAATGGTATTCCTGCTGCATCATGCTTATAATTATAAAGACGGTTCAGTGCCAATATGGGGGAAGTTTCTGTAAGCCCGTATCCCTGTATAAAAATAAAGCCGAAATTCTCTAGCCCTTTGGCCACCAGAGGATCAGGAGCAGCGCCGCCGGCAATAAAAAGCCTGATGTTTCCGCCGAACCTTTCGTGCATTTCGTGAAATATTTTCTTCTTAAGCCCCTTAAAGCCTACTTTCAATGCGATGTCTGTAAGCTTTACAAGAGGAGGAACAATAATATTCTTTACTTTATCATCTTTAATTGCCTTGCTTATTCTCTTGAACATTTTATCGAATAAGAGAGGCACGCCAAGAAGGATAGAAGGTTTAACCTTCTGCATATCGTCTACAACTGTTTTAAGCGACCTGGCATAATGCGCTGATGCTCCGGCAAAAAGGGGGCACAGCATTCCGCAGGTACACTCATAAGTATGATGAATCGGAAGTACAGAGAGGAAACGGTCATCTTTGGTAATCTCAATCATACTTGTCATTGCCATAAGATTGGAGGCAAGATTCTTCTGGGTTAACATAACTCCCTTAGCCCTTCCGAGAGAGCCTGAAGTATAAATAATAACGGCTGTTGCGTCGGGATCAATTTGAGGCAGTTCTCCGGTATTGATCATACTGCTCTTTTCAATTAAATCGAGCATATACAAAAAGTCTTTTTCAACGCCGGTTTTATCCATGCAGATTAGGTGTTTTAGCCTTTTAAGCGCAATATGCCCCTCCGAGAGGAGACCGGAAAAAGTATCGGAGAATATAATAGCTTCCGAATCCGATTCGTGGATAATATTCAGGATTTCATTTGAAGTGAGGTTTTTATCAATTGGAACAACCACATAATTGAAACAGAGGCATGTTAAATAACTTATAGCCCATTGTACCCTGTTTTCCCCAATTACTGCTATGTGAGCTCCCTCTTTTAGCCCCAGGTCCCTGAGTGATTTGCCGAAATGAAGAATAAAATCGAGCAGCTGCCTGTAAGTCACCTTCTGAATCGGAGTGGTATTAAGGTCCTCCAATGCAATTTTAAGGGAAAATTTTTCAGCCGATTTAAGGACCATATCCTGGATAGAATAAATCATCGGCACTTCATATAAAGGGTAATCTTTCTTCATCTTGCCACCAAAGAAATTATAGATAATTTATTTCACTTCTTTTTTGCCAATTCCGATAGAATTCCTTTCAAAAGCTCATAGAATTTATTAACGTCATTTATATGAACCTTTTCATCCGGTGAGTGGGCGCCCTGAATTGTAGGACCGAAGGCTATCATATCCAGCCCCGGATATTTGCCGCCGAGAATTCCGCAGTCAAGTCCGGCGTGAATTGCCTTTACTTCGGGTTCATTCTTGTACATTTCTTTATAAATCGATTTTGATATCTTTAAAATTGCCGAATCCATATCAGGCTGCCATCCCGGATAGCCGTCCCCTATTACTATTTCAAAGGCTCCTGCAAGCTCAAAGACAGCCTTAACAGAACTTGTAACAAAATGCTTAGCGGATTCAATTGAGCTTCTCTGGCTTGTTCCGATTCTAAGGAATTCTCCTTCTTTTGTTACTGTAGCCAGATTTGTTGATGTTTCAACCAATCCTTCAATATCAGGGCTCATAGCAGCAACGCCGTGCTGCATAGAAAGAATTGTATTAACTATTTTTCTTGTAAAGGCATCAGAGTAGACGGGATCTGCATTAAGACCGGCAGGATTTAATTCAATTTTCAATCCGCCGTCATTTTTTTTGTATTCCTTAAGGTAATCGGCAATAAACAGTTCAATTTCATTTTTTGCCGTTTGTTCATTCTTTTTATCAAAAAATATTGAAACCTCAGCTTCTCTTGGAATTGCATTTCTTTTTGAACCGCCAATAAAATCGGAAATCTGGAATTCAAAACTAAATCGGGATAAAAGGCGGGCCATAAGCTTAATTGCATTTGCTCTGCCGGTATTTATATCAATACCCGAATGTCCCCCTTTAAGGCCGCCAATCAATAATTTATAGGAAGTAAACTCAGGTTTTCTCGAAGCAGATTCTATTTTGAAAACACCCATAGAATCCTGTCCGCCGCAGCATCCCACATAAAATGCCCCGTCTTCCTCGGCATCAAGATTAAGAAGAATTTTTCCTTCAATAAAACCGGGCTGAAGATTATTTGCGCCGGTAAGACCTGTTTCTTCATCAACCGTGCAGAGAAGTTCCAGCGGGCCGTGCTGGAAAGAATTATCATCGGCAACAGCAAGTCCTGCTGCAACTCCAATTCCGTTATCGGCTCCCAGTGTGGTGCCGTCGGCTTTAATCCATTCCCCGTCACGTATAAGTTTTATAGGATCATTTTCAAAATCGTGATTTGTTCCCTTGTTCTTTTCGCATACCATATCAACATGCCCCTGAATAACAACAACGGGCGCATTTTCAAATCCTTTTGACGCAGGCACTTTAATAACTATATTGCCCACATTGTCTTCTTTGTATTCAAGTTTTCTCGAACCGGCAAAATTCCTTAAATATTCCCTAACTTTTGTTTCCATTTTAGATGGGCGGGGAACATTGCTGATTTCTTCAAATCTCTGCCATAATAATTCAGGTTTTAATCCTTCAATTGCTCTTGATGACATAGAGTTCTCCTTTCAATATTAATTGTGGCGAATATTCAGAATATCGCCGTCTTTAACAATATATTCTTTTCCTTCAAGCCTCCAGACTCCGGCATCTTTGCATTTAGCAAAAGAACCATGCTTCATAAAATCGTCGTTATGTACAACTTCGGCACGGATAAATTTATTGAAGAAGTCTGTATGGATAACCCCCGCGGCCTGCTGGGCGGTATAATTCTTTTTAATTGTCCAGGCACGGCATTCATCCTCGCCAACGGTAAAAAACGAGTGAAGGCCTAACAGATGATATGAGGTGCGCAGGATTTTTGTAAGTGCCGATTCGGTAATTCCATAATCCCCCATAAATGCAATTCTATCTTCCTCGGGGAGAGTAGCCAGCTCATTCTCAATTTTGGCCGAGAATGGAATTATTTCCGCATGGCTTTTTTCCAATTCCTTCTGAAGCCCGGCAATGTAGCTTTCAGCTCCGCCGATAGATGCTTCATCAAAATTAATTGCTATACCTAAAGGTTTAAGAGTAAGAATCTGATATCCGGATAAGAGCTTTAAATCAGCTTCATCCAGTTTCAAGGAGCGAATAGGGAGTTCCTTTTCGGCGTGAGCATAGCATTTTTCAATAACAGGAAGTTCTCTTTTAAGCCTTTCATCCTTGTTCTTTTGCATATCCTTTTTAAGTTTTTCAAGCCTTGTCTCGAGGAAGCTTAAATCGGAGAGCAGGAACTCGGTTTCAAGAAATTGAATATCGCGAAGAGGATCGATGCTGTTCATAGGATGTGAAACAGATTCTTCACCAAACTGACGCACAACATAAAAAAGAGAATCGTTGTTTTTTACATTATTAAGAAAGGTATTCGTAATTTTAACCTTGCCGTCTTCGCTCATTTTCAATCCGGGGGTATCGTAAACCTCAATTGTAGCATTTACCTGCTTTTTAGGATTGAAAATTTTTGATAACTCGTCAAGCCTCCGGTCGGGCACTTTCACCACTTCTATTGTTGCCTCTTCTTTGGCCTGACCTGTCTGTCCCGGCTCAATATCTGCCAGTGTATTAAAAAGGGTAGTTTTTCCAGAAAATTGTAATCCAACTAAACCAATCTGCATAATTTATTCACTTTTATTTTTAAATTAACCGTTAAATATACTGTTTAATAGCAAAAATTGACAGGGATAAATGAACCCTGATTCTGTAACAAATTGGGCAAATTCTTTCAAACTGATACTATCAGGAAACAACCTGAGTATGAAGGGAAATTTCTTCCAGAATTGAGGATACTTTAAGGCATTTTTGCAATTCCCCGGTATAAACAATTGCTTTGCCTTTAACGTGGACCTCAAAGGCATAATCTCGCGCTTTTTCGAAAGTGCAGTGCACGGCTTTCATTAATTGCGTAATAACCTCATCAAATGAATGCCAATCGTCATTGTATAATATTACCTTAAAAGGAAGCCCGATTAAGGAATCTATATCCTCTTCCTGAGCCGTATTATGATTTACTTTTTCTTCTGCCATATGCCCCGAATTCCAAGGCGTAATTTATGAAATTACAGATTAAAGGAAAATAATGCCCCCCTTTTTGTATTTTAGTTAATTGATTTATATCTTTTCACCGAAATTTGTAAAAAATTGGAGGATTGATGAAAATTGCAGTCTGCGTTAGCCATGTTCCAGATACGGCTGCGAAAATAAACATTGGCGCCGAGGGAAAGACAATTGACCAGAACGGCGTTACTTATGTTGTAAACCCGTACGACGAATTTGCCATAGAAGAAGCTCTTAAGACCAAAGAAGCTAATGGGGGTGAAGTAGTTGTTATAAGCCTCGGCGGCGAAGCTAATAAAGAAACTCTCCGTAAAGCACTTGCCATGGGGGCCGACAGCGCCGTGCTCTTAAAAGATGACAATTATAGAGATTCCCTTGCAGTCGCAAAGGCTCTTGCAGAAGAAATTAAAACCCTTAATCCCGAACTTGTATTCTTCGGCAAACAGTCTGTTGATTTTGATAATTCTGTTGTAGGTCAAATGACGGCTGAACTTTTAGGCTACAATTGCATTAGCGTGGCTGTAAGCTTTAAACTTGAAGGAACAAAAATCATTGCCGAAAGAGAAATTGAAGGAGGAAAGGAAATACTTGAGACCTCGCTTCCGGCAGTAATTACAGCTCAGAAAGGATTAAATGAACCCCGCTATGCTTCATTGAAAGGGATTATGGCCGCAAAGAAAAAAACAATTGAAGAAAAACCGGCCGCAGCAGCGGAAAATCATGTTGAACTAATCGGCATGAAAAAACCGGCGGCAAAACAGGCAGGCAGAATCCTCGGTTCCGATGCTTCTGCAGTTCCTGAATTGGTCCGTTTATTAAAAGATGAAGCCAAGGTAATTTAAGGGGGAAAAATGGGAAATAATGTATTAGTATTTATAGAACAGAGAGACGGACAAATAAAAAAATCCTCCTTCGAAGCAGCAAAGACCGCGTCCGTAATTGCATCGAAAACAGGAGGAGTTGTTGAAGCTGTCCTTTTTGGAAATCAGGTTGAGGGTATTGAAAAACTTGGCGGATATGGAGTTAAAACTGTTAATTTCTTTAAGAATGCAGACCTGGCTCTTTATGCACCCAAAACCTATACCGATTTAACTGCCAAACAGATTTCTGATTCGTCAGCCGGAATAGTAATTTTTGCCAATACAGCAATGGGAAAAGATTTAGCTCCACGCGTTGCCGCAAAAACAAATTCCGGACTCGCAATGGACGTTGTAGCATATGATTACAACGGAACAGATATGACAGCAAGCCGCCCGGTATTTGCCGGAAAGGCAATTGAAGACCTCAAAATCACAAGCCCGGTTAAAATTTTAACACTACGCCCGAATGTATTTCCGGCCGGTGAACCGGATGCCGCTGCCGCTGAAGTAAAGACTATAGAAGCCGGCTCAGTCGACCTTTCGACAAAAGTCATTGAATTGAAAAAATCGGATGAAAAACTTGATGTGGCAGAAGCTGATATTATTGTATCAGGCGGCAGAGGAATGAAAGCACCCGAGCATTTCAATCTTGTTGAAGACCTTGCAAAACTGCTGGGAGCTGCAACCGGTGCATCCAGAGCAGTAGTTGATGCCGGCTGGAGACCTCACAGCGAACAGGTCGGACAGACAGGTAAGACCGTATCGCCAACCCTCTATATTGCATTAGGTATATCAGGAGCAATACAGCACCTTGCAGGAATGCGCTCTTCGAAATATATCGTTGCAATTAACAAGGATAAAGATGCGCCTATTTTCCAGGCAGCAGATTACGGGATTACAGGCGACGTATTTGAAGTTGTTCCCGCTTTAATTGAAGAAATCAAAAAAGTGAAAGCCAGCTAGTGGACAGAGTACAATTAGAAATATTGGGATTATCATCAAGCCCTTCGGCAGGGGGCGCATATGCCCTCCTGCTGAAGGAAATGTACGGTATCCGCAGAATACCCATTATTATCGGGGCCTACGAAGCCCAGTCAATTGCGCTTGAACTTGAAGGGATAAAACCTCCCCGCCCCCTTACACACGACCTTCTGGCAAACATTATTAAGAATCTTCACGCGGTCGTAAATGAGATTGTTATCACAGAACTGCGCGATAATACTTTTTATGCAAAAATTGTATTTGAAGTATCGGGACTTTCAAACGAAGTAGACTCCCGCCCCAGCGATGCAATTGCCCTTGCAGTGCGGCTGGGTGTTCCTATTTATGTATCAGAAAAAGTTATGGATATTGCATCTTTTGTTCCTTCAAGCGACGAGCCTAAGGAACCTAAAGATGAATATGACGATTCCCTTGACGATGAAATTGAAGAACTGAAGCCGGATGAACCGCAGGCCTCAAGTTCTGACATTAAAATTGCCTCGCTTCAGGACCAATTAAGAGATGCTATTGAAAAGGAAGATTATGAAAGGGCTGCTAAATTAAGGGATGAGATTAATAAAGCTGAAAACCAGAGCTTTAATTAAACACCACTTTGCCTATCTCGCATTCAAGGCATTTGTTTTTGGAACAATAATTACGGAATAGCTCCGTCATTCCCTGAGTATAAATCGTAGTGTGTATTTTATCGTCCAGTTCAAGGCTCCTGGCGATTTCATGAATTATCTTATTTTCCGAATTCTGATTGAACCGGTTGTAAAGTGTAAATACTTTTTTTGAAAGATCCTTCTTTCCGAACACATCGAAATAGACCGAGAAAAACGGAAGAACCACATTAATCAGTATTTCATCCGCGCGCGATGAGCCGATAAAATATTTTATCTCCCCGTTAGCCGACTGGTCGAAGACATAATGGTGTTTCCAGAACCCGTCCGATTTAACAACAAATACAGAACGAATTGAATTTATTAGGACGGTTAAATTGTGAATCTCTTCAATTTTCTTGATAATAACCGGTATAAGGTTTTCCTTCATCAGTTTCTTCAGAATCCTGGCGCCTCCGGCTATCCTTATCGTAGGGAAATTTTGCGGCCTAATGCGGAAAAAATGCCATTGGGTCTCATCAAAATACCTGCTGTCGTAGCCGGCTTTTATTCTATCCCAGCATTGTTTTATGTGAGCAGCATATTCGGCTACCCTGTCGTCAGTAATCTTTGAGTCCTGGGGAATAAGCCCTCCTATGCTTAGAAAAGCCGATTCCGCAATTTCAAGAATATTTTCATCATCATTCAGCGATCGGAAAAAATCCAGGTTTACATGCTGCGCGAGATGAAGCATAATTCCCTTGTTTTTCGAATATCCGAGCGCTTCAAAAATTAATTCATAAAAAAGCTGTTCCCATAATTCCTTATCAAGGAAATCGCTGTGCGAAAATACTCTTTCGTTAAAAGCGGGAGTGAGATCGTACGAAATTACAGGCTCTTTTGCATTCAGCTCTTTAAGATACTTAAGCTCTTTAAGCCGGTTGTAAATGCGTGTGCATTTCTTTTTAAATCTCTCAACTCCCAGCTGCGAAATGAATTTAAGTTTTGCATCGGCCGAGACAGATGCATTTGCCTCATTGCATCTTAAATGATGAAGCCCCCCCTCTTCCTCTTCCTCCTCCTGCGGAGAATTATCCTTAAAATCCTTAGGCAGGAAATCACCTAAAATTACGCTGGGGACTTTTCTGCCGTCCTTGGTATAAACGTAGGGCTGTTTAGATGAGTTGTGAAGCGCGACGTGAAGGATTACCTTATTGTATTTAATATCAATATTGTGGCCGTGCGATTTCCAGTCTACATAATTTGAATCAATTTCAATATCACCGACAAAAGTAAGATTTCCAATCCGGATGCGGGCATTTTTAAAATCCGGGCCGGCAGTATCGCTATTCTGCACTCCGGGATCAATAACCGTAATATCATCGCCGTTTACTGAATTTAGACCGGTAAGAGAATCACGCTTTTTCCAAAGCTCATACAGTTCTTTTTCCAAAACTTTTGAGCTGCGGTTCACATATGCCTCGGGGCTTGATTAATTAAAAGGATTAAATAACACTCTTTTCCCTGGAATAAAATAACACTTCTGCCAAATAAAAACCATTAAGATTTTTTAATCTCGGCAATTATTTTATTATATCCTGTAAGCACCGACAAGACCTTATTTTCAAAACCGGTTGAAGAGTCGGCATAAATCAAAGCCCTGCTTATGTTAATGAGATAGCTCTCATGCCGGTTGGCTTCAAAAGTTTTAACTGTTTCTTCAAGGCTGCCCCCCTGGGCTCCAACACCGGGAAGAAGAACAGGCATATTATTAAAAATACTTATATTTTCTCTTAATTCGTCAATTTTGGTAGCTCCGAATACTATACCGCAGTTCTTTTTTAGATTCCAATTATTAACTGTTGAAATCACTTTCTGAAATAAGTAAGAACCGTCATCAAGCTTAAGTTTTTCAAAATCAGATGCTCCCGGGTTTGAAGTAAGGGCAAGTACAAAATTAAGCCTGTCTTCATATTCCAGAAACGGCTGCAGAGAATCGCTCCCCATATAGGGATGTAATGTAACTGAATCAAATCCGAAATGATCGAAAACCGAAGAAGCATACATCTGTGATGTATTGCCTATATCTCCCCGTTTAGCATCTCCTATTGTGAGAACATTATTAGGAATTAATTCTATAGTTCTCTTAAGGGATTCAAACCCTTTGCTTCCTGCCGTTTCATAAAAGGCGAAATTAATTTTATATGCCGCCGCATGTTCAGATGTAACTGCGATAATTCTCCTGTTGAATTCAAAGACAGGGTCTTCGAAAGAAAGAAGATGTTTGGGAATTTTGTTAATATCGGTATCAAGGCCAACGCAGATATGATAGCCTGCGCTCGTCCTCGATTTTAATTTTTCAATTGCTTTCATAATTTTTTATGTATGTTGTTTTCGGTTTCGGTAAAAATTCATTGCTATACCCATCAGCATCATATTTACAACAAGAGAACTTCCTCCATAGCTGAGAAACGGGAGCGGAAGACCTATTACTGGAGTAACCCCTACATTCATGCCGATGTTAATTGCAAAGTGGGTAAAAAGTAATGTTAAAACTCCTATTATCACAAGGCTCGAAAAACTGTCTTTTGACTGGGAAGCTAATCTTAAAAGTCTGTAAAAAATTAATAGAAAACAGGTTACTACAATCAGACTTCCTATAAAACCAAATTCCTCACCAATTACACTGAATATGAAATCGGTCCATTGAGCAGGAATAAACCTGAGCTGCGTCTGGTTCCCATCCATAAACCCCTTTCCGAATAATCCCCCTGACCCTATTGCCACTTTAGCCTGAATTGCATTATAACCGGCACCAAGCGGATCGGCATTAGGGTTCAAAAAGGAGGCAATTCTAAGCTGCTGGTGCGGCTTCAATATCTTATATATAAAATCAAAGAAAAATCCGGCCGCCAGATTCATTACGAATATTGTAACACTGTTGAAAAGATCTTTTTTAAAGAAGAAAAGAGCTGCAATTATCAGCACAAGTACAATTATAAAGTAAGGCAGTCCTACAACAGAAGCAAAAATTGAAACTCCGGGGGATAGTACTACAAAAAGCCCGAAAAGGCTTATGCCGCTCCAGTATACCAGCGCTAAGGTAATAAAAAAGAAGACTATTGATGTTCCGGTGTCGGGTTCAAGCATAATTAACACTATCGGTATAAATCCTATTAAAAGGGAAAGTCCAATGTCTTTAATATTATTTATATCCCTCTGCTTAAAACTAAGCCAGAACGCAAGAAATAATATAGTGCCCACTTTAGCGAGTTCCGAAGGCTGAAATCCGAATCCCCCGATTCCAAACCAGCTTTTAGCTCCAAACACAACCTTTCCTACTGCTAATACCGCAACCAGGAAAAATAATGAAACCAGATAAGTAGGAATAGAAAAAAACTTAAATGTCTGCTGGGGAAGAAAATATATTACAAAAAAGGCTACAACAGCGGCAATAAAAAATGCGAATTGCTTATTGAAATTCCCCGAAGCTGTAGGATGGTTGATTGTTGAAGAATAAATTGCAAGGAGCCCGAATATTACCAGAATCATCATCGGAATGAACATAAGAAGATCAAATTTATCCTGCAGCTTATAATTTATTTTCAATTTACCCCCTTCTCTGTCCCTTTTACCTGAGCAGTTTCCTGGGGTAAATTGTTTTTATCGAGATATGCCTTTATTAAATCCCTTGCAATAGGGGCGGCAGTGGTTGAGCCGTAGCCTGCATTTTCAACCATTACAACCACTGCAATCTTTGGTTTATCGTAAGGGGCAAACCCGAGAAAAAGAGAGTGGGGCTTGCCATGCGGATTCTGTGCGGTTCCTGTCTTCCCGGATATCTCAATATTAGGAAGTTTAATTGAAGTAGCCGTTCCTGCTCCGTTAACTACATTAAACATTGATTTGCGTACAATATCAAAAGTTGCCTGGCTGATATTAAGCTGAATTTTATGCTGCTGCGACGGGACGAAATTTCCGGTTTGCTTGTCCATATACCCCTTTAGGAAATGGGGATCGGCAGATTTGCCGTTATTAGCAAGCAATGCAGTATATTTTGCAAGCTGAATAGGGGTAACGCTTAATTCCCCCTGCCCGATTCCAAGGCTCACAAGAAATCCTTTTGTCCATCCCCGCGGCCCGTAAACTTTGTTATAATACTCCTCGCTCGGAAGAATACCCCTTACTTCCTCACCGATGTCAACTGCCGTTTTCTTTCCAAATCCGAATTTTGCCGCATAGTTAGACCAGTTATTAAGTCCAATCTTGAGTATAAGATTATAAAAGAATACGTTACACGATTTTTCTATTGCAGTTTCAACATTTATAGTACCGTGAACGTGCTCGCATTTAAAAGTCTTATTGCCGAATGTAAATGAACCGGGACAGCTGAACTTTGTCTCGGTCGTAATAGCCCCCTCTTCAAGCGCGGCAATCGCGGCAATCATTTTAAAGGTTGATCCGGGGGAAAACATAGACATTGTTGCCCGGTTGAATAAAGGTTTGCTCTCATCATTGTTTAGGCGCGCCCAAGCTTCGGGAGATACAACAGTGGCAAACTCGCTCAGATCATATTCGGGCGCCGAAACAAATGCAAGAATTTCCCCTGTCTCAGGCTCAATTGCTACAACCGCACCCCTCTTGTCTTTAAATGCAGCTTCGGCCACTTTCTGAACATCCCGGTCAATTGATAAAACCAGATCGTTTCCTTTCTTTGTAGGCCTGTCTTCGTTTCCTTCCTTATATCTTCCAATAGTCTTCTGACGCGAATCTACAAGCATGTATTTAATGCCTTTATCCCCTCTGACAATCTGCTCGTAAGTCTTTTCAAGCCCGTTGTTGCCTATATTATCCCCGATAGTATATTCATCCTTATGCCTTGCAAGATATTCCTGCGAAATTTCTTTAATGTATCCGAACATATGAACGCCATTAATGCCGAAGGAATAATCGCGCAAAGTTTCCATAATGTAATGAATTCCGGGAAGTTGCTTCTGGTTTTCTTCAAACCAGGCCAGGGCTTTAAAATCTACATCCCTCTTAACTTTGCGGGGAATAAACTTGCTGTACTGCAAAGTATCCTTAAGCAGATTGGAAATATGGCCGTATGGAAGTTCCAGAATACCTTCCACCAGCGAATCAAGATGCCTGTTTTTATATTCTGCCGGAATTAATTGAATTGTAAATGAAGGGCGGTTCCCAACCATAACACGGAAATACCTGTCGTAGAATATCCCGCGGGGCGCAGTCTGTGGAACAGGCTTAACACTGTTCTCATCCGACTGTTCGGAGAACTGGCTGCTCTTTATAATCTGCATATAAAACAGATTGAATACCGAGACCGCAAAAAACAGAGTAATGATTACGAATATTATTCTTTTGCGTAAAACCGATCCTACTACCGTCTCCAT
>JAEXUB010000195.1 GCA_023453125.1 Bacteroidota bacterium | reverse complement strand
ACAAAATTGTTTATGACAATGACAGGATCATAATTATTGACTATAAGACTGATTCTATTCCCAAAGAAGAAATAAGGGAAAGGGGGGAAGGATATTTTAATCAGCTTAAATTTTATGCCTACGCGGTAAGCAAATCCACAAAGAAACAGTATAAATTTGAACTCTGGATTGTTTTTATAAAGCACCCTGAAGAAATAATTATGCAGGAGTGCACCCCAGCAGATCTTGAACAGTATAAGGCGGGACTTTCTGGAATAATCCGGAACATAAGAGAAAATGTATATATTAAAAACAGGGCCCATTGCCCTAAATGCCATTTAAGCGACGAAAAAAATGAATGTGTTGATAAAGATAAAGTATTTTAGCATTGCCGCCGCCGCCGCAGTTCTTATGGCGGCCTGTTCTTCAGCATCCTTCCCGGATTATTCGAGCGGAATAATTCCTATGTATGAGCAGCCGTCCGACTGGAAGGACCTGAAATCGAGAGAGAATATATTTTCGGTTTATACTCCTTTTCTCAAAGGAAAGAAAATATTTCTAGATCCGGGGCACGGAGGAGCAGACAGAAAGAATGCAAGCAGAAACGGAAAAATTGTAGAGGCCGATGTTAATCTGCGCGTGGCTCTTTTTCTAAAAGGGTTCCTTGAAAGGACCGGGGCTTTGGTATATATGTCCCGTTCAACGGATGCCACCGTTGACCTCAATACAAGATCCAGGATGGCAAACGAAAGCGGGGCAGAGATTTTTATAAGCATCCATCATAATGCCGGCGGGAGCCCGGAGGATTATTCTTCAAATTATACCTCAACATTTTATCATTCAAACGAAGATAATTTTAATTATGAACCAAGTTCAAGGGATCTGGCCAGGTATATTCAGAGAGATCTTGCCTATGCAATGCGCAACTCGGGAGGGCTCGGTTCATTCGACGGTACTTATTCAGATTATATAATTTATCCAGGCGCAGGATTTGCCGTTCTGCGGAATTCTAAAATTCCTGCCGTCCTGATTGAATGCTCTTTTCATTCAAGCCGCTTTGAAGAAGTGCGCCTCGGATTTGAGGAATTTAACGAGATTCAGGCGTGGGGAATCTTTAAGGGAATTTGCAAATACTACAGAGCGGGCAAACCGGAAATTATTTTTGAAGAGGGGCTCTCTTCTTTTAATGAAAAAGATGGCAAATTGATTTTTTCATTTAAAGATCCTTCCGGGATTGATGAGAAATCGATACGCGTCTACGCCGACTCTGTTCAGGTAAGCCATTTTTATAATCCCGATGTAAATTTACTTGAAGTCCTGCTGGCGGGGGTAAAAAAGGGAGAGAGGGATATAAGGGTAATTGCCTCTAATAAAAACAGGAACTCCTCATTCCCGTATCATAAAAAAATTCAGATTAACTGACTCTTCCGAAAGGCATAAAAAAAGCCGTCCTGTTTGGGACGGCTCATAAAACTTTCTTTCTCCCATCTTATGCTGCTGCCTCTTCTTCCTTTTTTGCATCAATCTTATTTGTAACGTGTCTGTATATAAGTAATGCAACTATGGCAAGAAGTCCCGTGCCTATAAAGTAATACCAGATGTAATGTGAGTGTGCATAATAGGATGCGAATTGTTCCGGAGTAAGATTTGCAGGTAGCGTTTTCGGGTCGGGGCAGTAGGCATCAAGCAGGAATCCTGATAGTATAAATCCTGCCAGAGATGAAAAGAAGTTGTAAAGGTTTCCAAAGCCGAGATACATTCCTTCTTCTCCTTTTGGTGCCTGCAGTGAAAAATACTCAAGATAGCGGGGGGAAATAAAACACTCCGCAAATCCCTGAATAGCAATTCCCACAATAAGCATTACGGTAAGGGGATGAAGCGTAAAGAATCCGAAAACGGAAATCTGGTCTCCTGTCATTTGTCCAAGTGTTGAGCCGAATGACATAGCAAATGCAGAAAAAGGCATAAGGAGCATTCCAACCAAAATGGAATTTATGGCTTTCCTTTTTTTCATAAGGTGGGTTATTAACACCACGAATACGACAACAATAAAAGGATTTACGTTTGCGAGCCATTCAGGGCGTGCAGAATCGCCAAGCTGACGAATTACATATTTCGGCATTGTAGCATACATCTGTCCCTGTGTAATCCAGAATCCTGATACAATAAGTATAAGGAAGATAAGCCTCGGTGTGGTAACCACTTTTTTAAGGGCGGCAAAAATCTCGCGTGTTGATTTCGGCTTTGCGTCATATTTTTCCGGATGATAAAAGAAAAATGCGAATACCAGAGCTCCGAATGCCAGAATTGCAGAGAATATATTCACATTTACCAGTCCGTATTCCTGGCGTATAAAAGGAACGAATGTCTTTCCGGTGAACGCGCCAATGTTTACTATCCAGTAGAATACCGAAAACCCGCGAGCCCTGTTTGCTTCATTTGTCGTTTTTGCTACAGTACCGGTTATGAGTGGTTTTATAAAGGCAGCGCCGAACATTACAAAGATAAGGAAAAACAGCACTGCCGCTTTTGTATGGAAAAGCCCGAGCATCAGGTATCCGAATGAAAGGGATGAGAAAGTAATAAGAATTCCTTTCCTGAAACCGATTCTGTCTCCAAGGGCGCCTACGAAAGGGTTCAGGAAGAAAATCCCCGCATAAAAAATCCCAGCAATAACTCCTGTCTCCTTATCGCTGAATCCGGCTACGTTCGTAAGATATAAAGTAAGGACAATAAAAAATCCGTAATATGCCATTCTTTCTAGCAATTCAAGAAAATTCGCAGTCCAGAAATCCCCCGGGAATTTCCAGCTTGTCTTTTGAGGGGCTGCTTCCATATCTAAATATTCCTTATTGAATGAGTTGAAAATTAACTAATTTGATTATAAGTTAAAACCCGGATATAAGGGACAAATAAAGTTGGTAATTTTTTAATCTCGCTATTAAAACCGGGGATACCAAATGGTTTACAGGAATAAAATGGGATACTTCTTTGAAGAAGAGGAAACATCAGGCTCATTAATTAAAAGAGAGAATGTTGAAGAAAAATACAAATGGGATTTAAGGGATATCTACGATGATGAAAAAAAGTGGGAAGAAGATTTTTCCCTTATTGAATCTAACATCCCTGAATACAAAAAGATGGCGGGCACTCTTGCCGATTCCGCCTCCCGGTTGTTGGAATGCCTTAAGTTTAATGAGATGAACGGTACCTTAATGAGCAGGGTTTACCATTATGCATCTCTTGCAAAAGACCTGGACCTTAACGAAAGCTTATATCTGAGCCTTTACGACCGGGCCGTTAATCTCGCATCTCATCTTGGCGCTGCCGCTTCCTTTATCAGACCCGAAATACTTGCTATGCCCGAAGAAAAATTATGGGGTTTTGTAAGTGAGAAAGAAGAACTCAGAATCTACACTCATCTCTTCAATGATTATCTAAGGGGGAAGGCGCATTCACTATCATCGCGCGAGGAAGAGCTGCTGGCTCTTGTGGAGCCTCTGCAGAATCTGCCTTACAATACGTTCTCCCTCTTTTCGAATGCCGACGCAAAATTTCCCAAGATTATTAACGACCGGGGAAGGGAAATACAAATCTCGCACGGCAGGTATTATGCGGCGCTGGAATCTGTAGACCGCCTTTACAGGAAAAGAGCTTATGAAGCATATTATGTCCCTTTCATCGATAATAAGAATACTTTAGCGGCTCTATTTAACGGAAATTTAAAAGGGCTGATATTTAATGCCAAGGCACGCAATTATGCCTCAACACTTGAAGCTTCGCTCGATGCAAATAATATACCTGTTTCGGTTTACGATAATCTGATTGAAACGGTAAACAGGAGTGTTAAATCGCTTCACAGGTGGGCCGGGATTAAGCAGAAAATCCTGCAGCTTGACGACTTCCACGCATATGATACTTATGTGTCATTATTCCAGACGGTACAAAGGGAGTATACTTACGATGAAGGAGTTGATATATGCCTAAAGGCATTTGAGCCTCTTGGAGAGGATTACAGAAAATGTCTGCTGCAGGCATTTGATAACAGGTGGATTGATGTATTTGAGACTAAAGGAAAGAAGAGCGGCGCTTATTCATCGGGTACAATTATCGGAATTCATCCATATGTGCTTCTAAACTGGAATAATCAGCTTGGAGATGTATTCACTCTGGCTCACGAAATGGGGCATAATATACATTCTTATTATACTCAGAACGCTCAGCCCTATATCTATGCCGATTATTCAATCTTTGTAGCCGAGGTTGCATCAACAACAAACGAAGCTCTGCTTCAGGACTATCTTATTGAAAACGCCTCATCAAAAGAGGAGAGGCTTGCCCTTATTGAAAATTATCTTAACAGTGTAACCACAACATTCTTCAGACAGGTCCGCTTTGCCGAATATGAAAAAATTGTAAACAAAAAGACCGAAAAAGGGGAAGCCTTAAGCTGCGGGGATCTGTGCGAATTATACAGGGAACTCGAGGCAAAATACTGGGGACCTTCAATGACAGTTGACGAAGAGGAGACCTATTCCTGGGCCAGAATTCCCCACTTCTATTATAATTTTTATGTGTTTCAGTATGCTACAGGATTTGCGGCTTCGCAAGCCCTTGCCGAAAATATTAAAAAAGAAGGCACCCCCGCCGTGGAAAAATATATTGAGTTCCTTAAAAGCGGTAGTTCCGATTATCCGATTAATATACTCAGAAAAGCGGGTGTGGATATGACAAGTCCGGAACCGGTTATGGCTGTTATCAATAAAATGAATCTGTATCTTGACGAACTTGAAAGTTTAATTAAAAATAAATAAGCATTTAGAGGAATAAAATGAAAATTTACACCAAAGAAGACCTGAATAATCATCATCTATCGTTAACCTATGATGACCTCAGTCTTGTCCCGACTGAAATTTCGAATGTAAAAACCAGAACTGAAGTAAATATAAAATCGCAGTTTATGGGGGTAGATCTTGCCGTGCCTGTAGTATCGAGCCCGATGGACTCGGTAACCGGAATTGCAATGGCAAAAGAATTAACGGCATTGGGATGCCTCGGGGTTGTTAACCGGTTCGGTTCAACTCTTAATGAATTGTTCGTTGACGGAAAACTTACCGAAGGAGTTAAGGCTGTTTCTATAAGTCTTACTGCCGATGACGCGATTATTGAAGCAATTGCCGCAAACAATCTCATTGTCTGCATTGATACAGCCAACGCAAATAATGCTTACGTCCTGAGGAAATGCGAAGAGATTAAGAAGAAATATAATGTGAAGGTAATGGTTGGGAATATAGCCCACGGCAGGACCTTGCGCGACCTTGTAAATGCCGGAGCCGATTCTGTTAGAATAGGCATTGGCGGCGGAAGTATGTGCACTACATCTATACAGACCGGTATTGGCATTGGGCAGATTTCCTCTCTCCTGGATGTTTATTTTACACGCAAGGAGCAGAAACTTAGTATTGAGCTTATAGCGGATGGAGGAATTAAGAACCCGGGGGATGTTGCAAAAGCGCTTGCATGCGGCGCAGACGTTGTAATGCTCGGCAGAATGCTGGCGGGAACCAAAGAGACTCCGGGGGAAGTAATTAAATATAATGACCAGCTCTGGAAGAAATACCGTGGCTCGGCTTCTTTCGGCGTTAAGATGAAAGGGGAGTTCATCGAAGGGGAAGAGACAATGGTTCCTTATAAAGGAGTGGTCAAGAGCGTTATTAATGCAATTTCGGACGGCTTAAGAAGTTCAATGAGTTATTTAAACTGCGAAACAATTGACGAATTGAGGTCAAAAGATTCCTTTTCAATACTAAGTACAAGTTCATACCTCGAAAGACTGCCAAAGAAATAACTGCATAAAAAAAGGCTGTCCAGGGACAGCCTTTTATTTAATTTTATTTCATTTTTATTTAGCATCCTTTGAAAGGGAGATCTGGAATTTAGCTGAGAATTTCTGGGTTATATTCACAGGTCCTCCTCCTGTATCGCCTGTAGACTGCTGAGCCTGCTGCCCTCCGCGACCCCCTCTGCCGCCGCCCCCTCCTTGCTGTGCTCTGGGAGCATTCTGTCCTGCGGTCTGTCCCTCGCGGAATGCTACTCTTGCGGGATCGGTCTCAAATGTTACTGAAATTTTATCCCCCGGATTGGCGCCAATCTGGAAAGAGGATTCTGTTGATAATAGAGGCACTTTGCCTTCGAAGATAAGGAGCTCGTTGGTTGTTCCTATCTTAACTTCGATGTTCTCTTTATTTTTTACGGATACCGTATTGAGGAAATCCTCCTGAAGAATTATGAACTGAATCTGCTTATCGAGCAATTCCTGGAAAAGAAAGCTTACCCCTTCTTTCTGCATAGCTTCGGGTCCTAATGCCGATACTGTTTCCCTCATATCGGCCGGATTGATTAGAGGGAGACGGATAGTGTAATTTTTTTCTGGATTTGAAGGGGAATCAAATACAACGCTAAGCCCCGAGCGCATAATGTTCAAAATTTTGCTTCTGTCCGAAGTTACAAAACAGAGATAAAGGAATTTGCCGTCATTTTTAAAACCCGTAGAATATCCTTCCCCTGCATTGGCAGTTAAAGCGCCCTGCCATTCCTGATGATTGCCGTCTATCTTTACCTGTTCGCCGCTCCATCCGCTTGTAAGTTCCTGTGCGGAACCGCATGCGGTTAAGATAGCCAGTGAAAGAATAGAGAGAATTGCGTAAATTAATCTGTGCCGGATAAGTAGTCTCATTTTTCCCCTCATTAATAATTAATGATATTACTTAATTTAGACTATAATAAGGGAAATCTAGTTTAAATGAAACCGGCGGCAGGGGAGAAAAGTCTTAATTTTTTTAGCCAATGCCGGTGAATAAACCGTCAGGAGACGCTTCGCTTAACTCCCGACGGGACTCAAATCTAGTTTAAATGAAACCGGCGGCAGGAGAGAAAAGTTTTAATTTTTAACCAGTGCCAGTGAATAATCCGTCAGGAGACGCTACGCTTAACTCCTGACCGGACTTAAATTTTTTTATTCTTAAGCCGAAGTGAATTGGTTACTACCGAAACGGAGCTGAATGACATTGCCAATGCCCCAATCATCGGATTAAGCATTCCGAGCGATGCAAGAGGTATTCCGAGGATGTTATAAATAAATGCCCAGAAGAGATTTTGTTTAATTGTGTTAATTGTAGAGCGGGAGAGCTTAATTGCCTTAACAACACTCTTAAGGTCCCCGTTAACAAGTGTAATCTGGGCTGTCTCAATGGCAACATCGGTGCCGGAGCCTATGGCAATTGCTACATCAGCCTGCGCCAAAGCTGGAGCGTCATTAATTCCGTCCCCAACCATTGCAACCACTTTTCCTTCCCCCTGAAGTTTTTTTACTGCATCCGCCTTATGTTCCGGAAGCAGGTCCGGAATGAAATTCTTTATTCCTGTCCGGGATGATATAGCAGCGGCAGTTTTGCTGTTGTCGCCGGTAAGCATAATTACATCCAGCCCCATCTTATAAAATTCTTCTACAGCTTCTTTACTGGTTTCTTTAATGGGATCTTCAATTGCTATTATGCCTCTCAGTATTCCGTCAACGGCAACGAGAGTTATTGTTTTAGCCTCATCGGTAAACCGTTTAATTTCTTCCGTAAATTCATCTGTTTTGATGGCATATTCTCTCATCAGTTTTTCGTTGCCGGCAATAACGGGTATTCCGTTTATTGAAGCGGTTACGCCAAAACCGGTTTTATTCTCAAACGCTTCAGCGTCAAGGGGTGTTATTCCTTTGGAAGAAGTATAATCAAGAATGGCTGAGGCAATTGGATGGTTCGATTTGCTTTCTGCCGAAGCCGTCAGTTTGAGGAATTCGGTTTCATCGAATCCTTTAATTTTTAAATCGGTTATTGCAGGCTCTCCTTTTGTAATTGTGCCGGTCTTGTCAAGCAATACAGTGTTTACTTTATGGGCAAGTTCGAGGCTCTCTCCGTTCTTAATTAAAATTCCCTTTGAAGCACCGAGTCCGGTTCCTACAATAATGGCTGTCGGAGTCGCCAATCCGAGAGCGCAGGGGCAGGCAATAATAAGCACGGCAATAAAATTTGAGAGGGAAGTTGTAAAGGAAGCTCCCGCAATAAGCCAGACGGCAAATGTAATAATTGCAATAATTATTACAGCCGGAACAAATATGGAGGCAATTTTATCCGCAAGTTTCTGAATGGGCGCCTTGGATGCCTGCGCCTGCTCAACCATTTTAATAATCTGTCCTAGAACCGAATTGTCCCCCAGAGCAGTAATTTCAAAGTTGAAAGAGCCGTTCCTGTTAATTGTTCCCCCGATTACTTTTGAACCTTCCTTTTTTTCAACAGGAAAGCTTTCACCGGTAATCATAGATTCGTCAATTGAGGAACTTCCTTTAATTATCCTTCCGTCAGCCGGAATGCTGTCTCCCGGCCGGATGACAACAGTCTGTCCCGCAGAAAGTTCAGAAATAGCAATGCTTCTTTCCTCTCCATTAATTAATACGGAAGCAGTCTTTGGCTTAAGCTCAAGGAGTTTTTTAATTGAATCATTCGTCTTTCTTTTTGAGCGGTGTTCGAGAAGCTTGCCTAAAAGTATGAGAGTAATAATAACGGCTGCTGTTTCGTAATAAACGTGATGGGTAAGGGAATGGTCTGCAATAAATTCGGGAAAGAGGGTAATATATAGACTGAAGCCGTATGCCGCACCGGTTCCGATTGCTACAAGAGAGTTCATTTCAAATGAAAAATGCTTCAGGTTCTTTAGAAAAACCGTAAAGAATCTTTTTCCCGGTATAAAAATAACCGGCGTTGTAAGAAGCATAAGAATCTTTTGCGTCTGCGGCATATCATAAGGCCATATTTCCCTGAAAAAGGAAAAGTCCATTAACATGCTGATTGCAAAAACAGGAATGGTAAGAATCAGGGCAATAAGGAAATCCTTTTTCAGCACGTCGTAGTGGTCATCTTTTAGTTCTTCCCCCGCGGGGGCTTCGGCACTCTTTTCTTCAATAATCAGCTTATAGCCATATTCCTCAAGGGCGCCGGCAATTTCCCTTACATTCAGGTTCTTGTCGGCCGATTCAAAATTTAGTTTCTCTGTAGCCAGGTTAACGGAAATGTTCTGCGTACCCTGGAATTTAGAAACCACCTTTTCAACACGGGAGCTGCAGCTTGCGCAGGTCATCCCTTCCACCTTGTAGGAATAGAGAGCCATTACTGGTTTACTACCTTATAGCCGGCTTCTTCAACTGCGCCGATAATCTGTTTGTCCGTTACTTTTGATTCGTCGTATGTAACCTTTGCCGAGCCGACCAGGACATCGGACTGCTCCAGAGGCAGTTTAGAGAATTCTTTTTTAACCGCCATAACACAATGGCCGCAACTCATACCTTCGATTGTAAGGTTCAGTTCTTTCATAATATTCCTTCCGATTATATTAATAGTATATAATTAGATGGAAATTTAAGGAATAGGATTCAAAAAGGAGGGGAAAAAAGGTAGAAAGTATTCTTTCTACCTGTAATTTTTGTTGCGGGCTACAGATATATGATTAAGTTTTTCTTCTTTCTGGTCTGAGTAGTAGCTTAAAAAGTTAAATTCGGGGGCCGGTGCGGAATTAAAGCCGGCTGTTGATGTCTGGAATTTCGAAATATATTCTGCTCTTGAATTATTCATTACCTGAAATCTTTTCTGGGATGAATATTCGGCGGCTGTTCTTCTCTGTTCTCTGCGGGGAGCGGCTGTAGTGTAGGAAGATTCTCTCCTCATTTCTGTAAAACCTGTTGTAATCGGCTTTGAATAGACAGGAACCGCAACCGGTTGGGGAGCAGCAGTATAAGAGGGGCGGCTGTAGACAGTCTGAGGGGATGGTAAATAGGTATCCCGGTATATTGAATTCTGCGGGGCCGCATTTCTCTGTTTTGCCTTATAAGAGATATAAGATACAATTATTATTACCGACATGACGACTGCAAAGATTGCCAGGCTGGTGTAAATTATTGGTAACAGAGTCATTTTCGTAATTCCTTTTGTTTTTTCTTATCTATATGTATCAATCCTTATGCCAGTGCAAAAATCGACTCTTTTCGGGTAAAAGAGGCTTAAAGCCCCCTCTCATTTCGGGAGGGTGTTATATTTTGAGACACCGCCCCCTAATCATTTTATTTTTAATAAATTAGTTCCTCTTAAAAATTTGATTTTACATTTCAATTTGATATCTTAAGTGCCTATTTTATAAGAAATTATGAATATAAGTCGGGTGGTTTATGACCAAAGCTGACATTGTGGAAAAAATTGCAGAAGGAATCGGGCTTACCAAACTTGAAACCGAAGCCATTGTTGAAGGCTTTCTCAATACTGTTATTCAGGCATTGAGAGAAGGGAAAGGTATCGAGATAAGAGGTTTCGGAAGCTATAAGGTAAAGAAAAAAGCAGGACGCCTTGCAAGAAACCCCCGAACAGGTGAAAAAGTTTTTGTTGAAGAACACTTTGTACCTGTCTTTAAATTCTCCAAGGACTTTAAAGCCGCGGTTGACCGCGGGATGAAAAATTCATCACAGGAGAAATGAGGTAGATTAATCTGAAGAATCAAGATATATATGTAGTATGCGCCGTTTGCGGCGATGTAATTCCGCAGAAATCAAATTTCTGTCCTTCCTGCGGTGCTAAATTGACCGGTGAAGAAAAAATCCATCAGGTAAATCAGGGCAGTACAGCCCAGGCACAAGGCAAGAGAGCTCCCCATAATCCGAAGCAGTCCGTTAAGCAGGAGGGGAAACAGATTTCAGGCACAAAGATTATTTATCTGGCTATTGCCCTGGCAATAGTAGGTTTTGTTCTTTTATATGCATCGGGAATTCTGGATGGAGGATCATCTCCGGCATCAGCCCAGCAGCAGGGAAGCCAGTCTCAGGCTGGAAACCAGCTTGCTAACGTAGAAGCATTAAACGCGCAGGAAGAACTGGTTAAAAACAATCCTTCGAATTTTGAAAGCCTTCTTTCTCTTGCGCATATGTATAACGACGCCGGATTTTATCAGAAGGCAATAGAAAAATATAAAGTTTATCTGGCTTCCCGCCCCAACGAACCGGATGTAATTGTTGATATGGGAGTATGCTATTTCAATTTGGAACAGCATCAGGAAGCAATAAAGAATTTCAAAAAAGGAATTGAGTTGAATCCGAAGCATCAGATAGCCCATTTAAATCTCGGAGTTGTCTATAATTTCGGATTGAACAATAAGGCCGAAGCGGTTAAATGGTGGAAAAAAGCCGTTGAACTGGGCCCGGCAACCGAAATTGGAAAAAGAGCACAGGATTTTTTAAATCAAAATAAATAGGAGAAGCAGCAATGCCTTGCGGAAGAAAAAGAAAACGCCATAAAATGGCTACGCACAAGAGGAAAAAAAGACTTAGAAAGAACAGACATAAAAAGAGAATAAGATAGTTTTTTTCTAAAGGCCATCTTAGCTCAGCTGGTAGAGCAGCTCATTCGTAATGAGCAGGCCGCCGGTTCAATTCCGGCAGATGGCTCTGCTAAGATATCAATCAGTTTGCAGCCCCGTACTACGGGGCTGTGCGTTTTTTACCTCATCTTATTTTATTGGTTTATCTGCACCTATTTTCTTCTCTTTTTACACCGGTTATGGGTTTTTCCCCTAAAGTTAAATTCCACTATGCCGATAATTAAATATTGAAAATTTAAAATTTTGGTACTCTATATGGCCTGGATAGGCGACCTATTAACAAAAAAGAAAGCGGAAAGTTTTAATAAAAGGGGAATTGAAAGAGCCGAAAAAGGGGAACACGTTGCGGCTATTTCAAATTACGACGAGGCTATTGCCCTCGACCCCGAGAATGCGGTCTTCTATTTCAACAGGGGCATTTCAAACCAGGCTATAAAAAAAACCGACGAAGCCTTTGTAGATTATTCCCGGGCAATTGTCCTTAATCCCATTTTCTACGACGCATTCAACAACAGAGGAATTATGTATCAGGAATGCGGCGATATGGGGAGTGCAATTAAAGACTTTACCGAAGCGGTATCTATAAGTCCCTCTTTTGCCAAAGCCTACTACAACAGAGGTAAGACATATAAATCCCTAAAAATGGATGCCGAGTGCCGTGCGGATTTCGAAAAAGCAGCCTCTCTCGATTCTCAATATGCATTTTTATTAAAAGAAGAAGAAGCGGCATCTCAGAAAACTGCCATTGAAAAGATTGAATCCCCCGCTCCTGCCGAAGAAAAAGAAATTACTCCTGTCATTGGCATTGAAGACTTTGAGGTGCTGGAGAAACCGGAGAGCAGTTACGACCATTCTGCTGGAGAAAAAGATTTTATTGTGGTTGACGAGCAGTCGGAGGCACAGAAGAAAATTATTGAACAGGACCCGATTGTTGCGATAGTGATATACACCGACACCATAATGAAAGAGCCGGGGAATTCAGATGCACATTATTACCGCGGACTTGCCCATATGCACTTAAAACATTATGAAAAAGCCGCTTCCGATTATACAAAAGCAATAAAATTCAATCCTAACAATGCCGAGGCATACTACAACCGGGGGCTGGCAAATGAAAATATGAAAGAATATGACAAAGCCGCACTCGATTTCAATAAGGCATCCCAGCTGGACCCTGCACTGGCAATTAAAGACAGCACGAGAAATATTGGCAAAAATCCAAATGATGTAGCCTCATTCAACAAGAGAGGCAACGTATATATGAATCTTAACCGATACAGCGAAGCCATTGAAGACTATTCGAAGGCTCTCGAACTAAATCCCACTGAAGCATTCGCCTACTATAACAGAGGAATTGCCTATATGGCACAGGACCAGTTTTACAAGGCAATACAGGACTGGAAAAAAGCAAAGGAACTGGGAATTCAAAAGGCACAGATCCTCCTCGATAAATATCTTGGCAATTAAAATTTAAATAATTAACCCTCCATTATTTCCCATCAGGACAACACAGCCGGGCAAAAATTCACTTTTGCGCTGAATCACTATTTTTTTGAAAAAAAATGTTGACTTTACCCCAAAAAAATCGTTATTTTGGGGGAAAGTGGGGAAAAGTGTTGAATTTCCCCAACAAAGGTGGAGTTATGTTTATAGGAAGCTTTAAATATTCGATTGATGCCAAGGGGAGGGTTGCCCTGCCGGCTAAACTGCGTAAGTTCGTTAAACAAGAGGCAAACGATACTTTTGTTATGACACGCGGAACCGTAAAGTGTATAGATGTTTATCCCTGGGATAAATGGGAAGAGCTTGTAGCAGGCAAATTGAATAATCTGAATACATTCAATCCTAAGGACGCAATGTTCATAAGGATGTTCACCGATAAGGCTGAATCGGATTCACTCGATTCGCAGGGGCGTTTATCCCTTTCAAAAAATCTTATAGAATACGCCGGAATTCAGAGAGAAGTTCTGATTCTTGGTGCTGTTAAAAAAATTGAAATATGGAATCCCGAAACTTACGAAGCATATATTAAAGAAAACCTTGAACAATACGCCGAAATAGCGAAAGAGGTCATGAAAATTTGATGGAAAACGAAATACATGTTCCTGTTTTATTATCGGAAAGTATTGACTATTTGGTTGTTAAAAAAGAAGGGAATTATTTTGACGGGACACTTGGATTCGGCGGGCACTATTCAAAAATTCTTAATTCAGTTGGAAAGAAAAGCAAGGTTGTCGGCACCGACAAAGACGATAATGCTTTTAAATTCTGCCTGCAGAAATTTGAGAATGACACAAGAGCAAGAATATATAAAGCAGCATTTACCGATATAGATATTGTTTCGAAGATTGAGTTCATTGACGGGTATGATGGCATCTTTGCTGATTTGGGAGTTTCCTCATTTCAGCTTGATGACGCGGATTCGGGATTTACATACAGAGAGGATGCGGTTCTCGATTTAAGAATGGATAAAAGCAAAGGGGCTCCGGCTTACCATTTTCTCAATACTGCTTCAGAGGAGGAAATTGCCGATATACTGTTCAAATACGGAGAGGAAAAGAAATCGAGATACATCGCAAGAAAAATTGCAGAGTTAAGAGCTTCCGAAAAAATTATGCGCACTCCTCAGCTGAGGGGAATTGTAAGCAAAATTGTTCCCCCTAAATTCGAACCTGAAATGCTTTCGCGCGTTTTCCAGGCTCTTAGAATCCACGTTAACAATGAGCTCGAAGAACTGAAAAATTTTCTTTCGTCTTCTGTTGAAAGACTGAATAAAGGGGGAAGATTGGTAATTATTTCTTATCACTCTCTCGAAGACAGGATTGTTAAGGATTTCTTCAAGTATGAAAACCTTGAATGCGTCTGTCCTCCAAAGACTCCGGTCTGCATTTGCGGAAAGGAGAGGAGGCTTGATATTCTGACGCGCAAACCGGTTACTCCAACTGCCGAAGAAACCGGAATTAACAGAAGAGCGAGAAGTGCCAAACTTAGGGCGGCTGAAAGAATATGATTAACAAAAGCAGATTTTTTAAAAACTTTATTGCAGGATTCGGGTTTACCGTTATCGTCCTCTTTTTGTATGTAATTCTCCTTACTGAAATTAAAAGCATGGTAAAGGAAAAAGTTACAAAAGGGGAAGAACTTGTTGAAAAGAAGAATAAAATTGAAATGAGGCAGATAGAAATACAGAAACTTACCGCAGCCGAAAGAATTGTTCCGATTGCACAGGATACAATCGGGCTGGTTAAACCGGGAGTTAATATAGACAGCCTCGCAGTTGATAAAAAGCAGTTAGAGTACCTGATAAATAAAATAAACGAGAAATATGGCAAGTAACCGTCTTTTGCTCTTAATATTTTTTCTCTTTATCGGATTAAGCATAATTGTTGTGCGGTTGGTGAAGATTCAGATTGTTGACCATGAAAACCTTGCTTTTCTCGCGGAGCGGCAGCAGAACAAATTTGAAAATGTTAAGGCCGAAAGAGGCGTAATAAAGGACAGGAACGGAGTGGTTCTAACCTACACAAAAGACGATGTATCATTTATGGTTGATGCCAGAATGGTAAAAGAAAAAAGCCTCGAGAGAATTTCATCTAAATTCGCACAGGTATTCGGCAGAGAACAGTCCTATTATATAAACCTTATCGGCGAAAGCTCCAGAAATATTTTAATTGAGAAAAAAGCAGAACACGAAAAAGCCCTTATGCTTAAGGATTTTGTTGCTGACGGACTTAAAAAAATTGATGACTACTCACGCATTTATCCTTACGGCACTCTGGCTTCACATATACTGGGCTATGTAGACGAAAACCTGAAAGGGGTTTACGGACTCGAAAAAGCATTCGATAAAGAACTTACAGGAAAAGACGGAAAACTTTCAATCCGCAGAGATGTAATAGGCAGGATGGTTTCGGTTAACGAAGAAGAGACCACACAGTCGGCAAGCGGAAACAATCTTGTCCTTACAATCAACAGGGGCTATCAGCAGATACTTGAGAAAGAACTTCAGAACGGGCTCGATAAGTTCGGCGGAACATCGGCTGTAGGAATTATTATGGACCCCAATACGGGAGAGATTCTTGCGTTGGCAAATAATCCCGCTTTCGATCCCAATGCATACGGCAAATTTTCCGATGAAGATAGAAGAAACAGGAGCATAACCGATCCATACGAGCCCGGCTCAACATTCAAGGCTCTTGCAATGTCAATTTATCTTGATAATAATGTCGCCCGAGAGAGTGAAATTATCAACGTAGAAAACGGTTCATGGAAAATAGGAAGCGCCAGAATAACGGATGCCCACAAGGCTACACAGCTGTCGGTTAAAGAAGTTCTTGAGTATTCAAGCAACATCGGTATGGCTAAGCTCAGCGAAAGAGTAGACAAAAAGACATTTTATAAATACCTGCGCGATTTCGGATTCGGAAGCCCTACATCTGTTGACCTTCCCGGCGAGAACGGGGGAATACTTAAAATGCCCGACTCATATAACCAGTATTCAAAGATGTATATCTCGTTCGGATACGAATTAATGGTAACCCCTATACAGCTGATTACCGCGTTCAGCGCTCTTGTAAACGGCGGCGCAATGATGCAGCCCTATATTGTAAAGCAGGTTACAGATTCACAGGGAAATATTATAAAGGAAAATAATCCTGTTCAGCTCCGCAGAGTAATTAAGGAATCCACTTCTGCTAAGATAAAAGAGTTTATGATTGGCGTTGTTGAAAACGGAACAGGTAAGAATGCCAGGCTTGAGAATGTATTGGTTGGCGGCAAAACCGGCTCGGCCCGTAAACTCGTCGGCAAGACCTATTCAAAAGAACATCACAGTTCTTCATTTGTCGGATTCTTCCCGGCAGACAATCCAAAAATTGTATGCCTGATTCTTGTCAACTCTCCGGTTGTGGGAAAAGACGGAGGCCTGGTTGCAGCGCCTATTTTCCACGAAGTGGCAGCGCAGCTGATTGAGCTTGATAATTCAATTGCTCCGGAAAAAACCGATATCCAGAGAAAAAACGAAAAAATTAAAACCTGGCTTGCATCAATATCAAACGACGGAGGGGGAATTGAATATATGGACCTTCCGCAAAAGAGCGACGCGCGCGAAAAAAAATCGAATACTTATAACGGCGCAAATGTTATGCCCGACCTTTCGAATAAATCGGTTAGAGAAGCAATTTCCATATTCAACAAGGCGGGTTTGAAATATAAAATTATCGGAACAGGCAATGTGGTTTCGCAGAGCATAGAGCCCGGCACTGTATTCCAGAAAGGGGATATCTGTGTTGTTAAATGCGAAGCAGTCAAAAAACTTAACAAACTGTCAATTAACTAATGAGACTGACTGAATTATTAAATAGCCTGAAGGCAGTACAGGTAACCGGAAACCCGGAATTGAAGGAAATCGAAACGATTACCATTGATTCCCGCGAGGTTAAAACCGGCTCCCTCTTTGTCGCAATCAAAGGGGAAAAGACGGACGGGCATAATTTTATTCAGGAGTGCATTAATAAAGGGGCTTCCGCAATAATTCTCGATAATGATTCTGCAGTACCGGACCAGTTATTCAATCATTCGGGCTGTGTGAAAATTCTTGTTGAAGACAGCCGCAAATCGCTTCCGCTTGCTGCTGCGGCATTATACCGCAATCCTTCAAAGGAACTTAAACTCGTTGGAATTACCGGTACAAAGGGAAAGACCACAACGGCATTTTATGTAAAGAATATTTTTGAAACCGCGGGGATTAAAAGCGGGCTTATTGGTACAATAGCAAATTTTATAGGCAACAGAGAAGTGAAGACAATGCTGACCACTCCGCAATCCCATACTATTAACGCTCTTCTGAGGGAAATGGTAAATGAAGGATGCGGTGCCTGTGCAATGGAAGTCTCTTCGCACGCGCTTGCACTCAACAGAACAGACTATCTGGATTTCACATCGGCGGTCTTCACGAATATTACTTCGGACCATATGGATTACCATAAGACATTCGAGCATTATTTCGAATCGAAAAAAATATTGTTTACTAAACTCTGTCCCGGTGCAAGAGCGGTATTTAATATTGACGATATGAATTCTGTAAAGCTTGTTGCCGGTACAAAGGCAGAGAAATTCTCTTACGGAACTGCCGATAATGCCGATTTCAGAATTTCCAGCATTGAATATACACTTGACGGAACCACCTGGGAAATTTATTACAACAGCCGAAATTTCTATCTGTCCACAAGCCTAGTCGGCAAATTCAACGCATATAATGCCACTGCCGCATTTGCAAATGCGGTTGTCCTTGGTATCAGTCCCGAAACAGCCGCAGAGGGGATAAAAAATGCTCCGCAGGTACCGGGAAGATTTGAGGTTATATCTCATAAGAACAGAAAAGTAATAATTGATTACTCCCATACGGCGGACAGCCTTGACCAGGCATTGAAAGCCGTACATCATATTGTAAAAGGAGCCAGACCGGTTATTACTGTTTTCGGATGCGGAGGCGACAGGGATAAAACTAAACGCCCGGTTATGGGAAATATTGCCGCTGCAAACAGCAGTTTTGCATATGTGACTTCGGATAATCC
>JAEXUB010000113.1 GCA_023453125.1 Bacteroidota bacterium | reverse complement strand
ACTAACTGGAGGAGATCTGTTGATTCCCCTTTTGTATTCAAAGCAGCCGACATTTTATACCTCATTTTTGTTAATTCTTACTCTGCCTAAAAGGCAAAACATTTTTTATCACTATTATAATCGAACTTTTCGGCTGAAATTAAAGAGGGTTAAATAGAAATTATGCAAATGGGAGGCGTGGTATTATATTAAATTTTATTCTTTAAATTTTTACAAATAATGGAATTCTGATTGAAATTTGAACAATTTAACGGCCCTGGTAAACCGGAGCGGGCAGAGACCCGCTCCGATATTAAATTATTTAATAAAACTCATCTTTCTGCTCTCAATAAACTCATCGGCCTGCAGACGGTATATGTATGTACCGCTTGCCAAACCGGCTGCATCAAATCTAATATTATAGGTTCCCGCAGATTTATACTCATCGGCAAGAATCATTACTTCCCTTCCCAGCATATCATAGACTTTAAGCAGTACATGGCAGGATTTTGGGATACTGAATTTTATTCCGGTTGAAGGATTGAATGGATTTGGATAATTCTGCTCAAGGTTAAAACCGGAAGGCAGTTGAAATTCATTATTTATATCTACAATTTCTGCCAACGTTCTTTTCCATACCCCCATTCCCCCAGTGCCTATGAAGACATAATTTCCGGAGACAAGAACACTCCAGATATCAATCTCCGGGAGATTGCCGGTTTTATCAATCCAATTCCCCCCTTCGTTACTCGAAAAGAACACCTTGTTGCCTCCTCCGATATAAAGATTATTGTTGTTGTCACTGCTGATTGAATAAATATTTTTATTCGTAATTCCCGTATTTATTTCAGTCCAGCTGGCTCCGGCGTCTGACGAAACAAACATACCTGTTCCCCAGCACCCGGCATAGAGTTTATTATTAATGAACTTTAGTTTAATCACATTTTTTCCGGTCAGGGCCGTGGGTGTCCAAGTAGCTCCGAAATCGGTGGATGAAAAGACTCCGGCGCCTGCAGTACCGGCATAAAGCTTTGCCCCATCCCATTCAACAGCGTATATGGTGGTATTTGTCAATCCAGTATTTGATGCTGCCCAGGTAGCTCCGTCATCGTGGGAAATATAAATTCCGCTGTTTGTTCCGGCATAATAATTAGAACCGCTTATAAAAAGTGAATATATGTTTTTAGTATTAATTGAATTTTCAAGATATGAAAAGGTGGTCCCGTCAGTCGATCTGTAGAGTCCGAATCCCCCCGCTAGAACGTCTGTACCTGATGAGGCAAAACAGTATATATCATAATAAGGAACCAGGCTGTTCCAGACAGTTCCTTCATTATTTGCCGAATTGATGCCGACATAGTAATAACTGCCCGTATAAATTTTATTATTATGACTGAAAATGGTTTTAACATAGGAGTTATTAAGTCCCGATATTTTAGCTGACCAGGTGTTTCCATTATCAGTTGAAATATTCATACAAGATGTGGTGCTGCAAAAGATTGTAGATCCTGAAACTTTAAGCCCTTTATTAGTGCTTGAGCCGGTAAGATTCTGAATCTGACTAAATGAACCTCCGGCATTAGTAGAGCGGAATAAACCGGATCCTACAACAGTATAAAATATATTATCTCCCGATACTGCAAGAGCAAGAATCTGGTTATTGACTGAATTTATTTTTGTCCATGTAATTCCGTTGTCTGCCGAGTAATAGAGAGAATTGCCGGTAGCGGCGTATATTTTTGTACCGTCAACAGCCAGAGTTCTAATTAAACGATCGTCAAGTCCGGCGCTGATATCTGTCCACGTTTCTCCATTGTTTGTTGAAGAATAAATCCCGTCATTTGTGGCTGCAAAAAGGGTGCTGCCTATAGAAGCAAACTTTGCCACTGCCTTTGTAGCAATCACTCCTCCGCTCCTCAAACTCCAGTTAGCCCCTTTATCGGTTGAATAATATGCCCCGGAGGCGGTCCCTGCAAATACATTTGAACCATTGACATACAGGGTAGTAACATTTTTGTTTGACAGGCTGTTGTTCGATTCACTCCAGGATGTACCGCCGTTTGTTGAGCTGAAAATTCCAACAACGCTATATCCTGCCATTAAAGTATTGTCGATTAGCGCAATACAATTCGCACCCCTGTTTGTAGGGAGTCCGTTTCCAATATAAGTCCAGTTAGACCCGCCGTCAACCGACTTAAAGGCACCGCTTCCCGCCGCAATATAAAGATTATTGCCGCTTACAAAGAGATCGTTGGTATAAACCCCCTCAGGACCATTGCATTTAACCCACTGCGGTCTAACAGCGGAAATTGAAATAAAAAAGAATAATAAAACAAAACAGAACCTTTTACCCATTTTACACCTCATTTTTTGGTTTTATTCAACAAAGCAGTTATTATCGCGGGGAGTGAAAGAAGTGAGTCTTTGTTTACAAATGCATCGGCTCCAAGTTTAAGCACTTCATCCTTAAAGTCCTTTTCCTGGAATTGGGTTACGACAATTATCGGCACCTTCTTATTAAAATCTCTGATTTTTTTAATTGCGGTAAAACCATCCATTCCTTTCATAAGCAGGTCCATTAAGATAAGGTCCGGATTTTCATTAACGGCAGCTGTAAATGCACCGGCTCCCTCCTGGCATTCTATTATCCGGTCAAAACTATTTTCTGCCGAGATTATTTTCTTTATAATCTCCCTCATTTGTATATGGTCGTCGGCAATAATAACGGTCACATCCTGCTCCTTTATGCAGATGCAATTTAATGCCTTATAAAAGGGGGGGAAATAGAGATAAATACTCTATTTTTCTGAGTATATATACTTAGATGGAATAAGCTTTACAGAATTGACTTATTCTCCAGGGCAAATAGAAATAGCTTATTGTACCCGGTTATGTCAAGCTTATGCGATATGTTGGTTCTGTGGTTTTGCACGGTTCTGAAACTGATGAACATTTCAGCGGCAATCTGAGAACTTGTTTTATTTTCGGCCAGCAGCTTGAGTACCTGCCGCTCCGTCGGAGTGAGCGATTCAATGCGCTTAAGAAGATCCTCTTTGTCTTTATTTTGTCTTTTATTATTAATCAAATATCCGGTCAGCTCAGGGCTTACAAAAAAACCGCCGTTAGTAATAGATTTAATGCAGTCCAAAATTTCCCCCGTGGTTGATTCCTTGAGCAGGTAACCCCTTACACCTGCTTCAAGTGCTTCTTCAAGGTACTCTTCATCGCTATACATTGTAAGTATTATTATCATCGTATCTATACCTGCCGCTGCGGTTCTGGATGCAATTTCGAGTCCCGACAAAACCGGCATAGAAATATCGAGAACTGCTATTTCGGGATTCTTCCTTATAATATAATCGAGTGCCGCACCCCCGTCGCCGAATTCTGCCGCAACATTAAAACCCTCTTCCTGTTCTATTATTTTCTTCAATCCGTTCCTGAAAATCGGATGGTCATCCGCTATAACAATGCTAATTTTTTTTTTCATTTATGCACGCAGCTGTTATTGTAATTTTTGTCCCTATTCCCGCATTGGAAACAATTGAAAGACTGCCCCCGATAAGCCTCACTCTTTCGGCAATGCTTTTAAGTCCCAGTCCTTCATCAAATTTTTGTTTTAAAGCGGCATCCGCAGTGTTAAATCCTTTCCCGTTATCCTCAATTATAATTATTATAGAGGAACCATTCCTCCTAATTCCGACGAATCCGGACTGAGCATCTGAATGCTTTATTATGTTATTAACCGACTCCTGGATAATTCTGAAAATATTTATCTCCTGTTCTTTTCCGAAGCACCCTTCCAAATCATCAATATCGGTATTTATCTCTACTGCACAGGTAGAGGATACTTTATTCAGCATTCCTTTAACTGCTTTAACCAGTCCCAGCCTTTCAAGCTGATGCGGATGAAGATCGGAAGATAACCCTTTAACTTCAGTTATCGAATCCTTAATTAAATCGCTGATGGTATCGAGCTCGTTATTATCGTTATCGTACTTCTGCCTGAAAAATTCCAACTGGTTCTTTATTACAAGGAGATTCTGCCCAAGACTGTCGTGTAATTCCCCCGAGATTCTTTTCCTCTCCTTTTCCTGCGATTCAATTAATAATCTCGAAAATTCATTCTGCCTGATTTTTTCCCTTTGATACATTCCGATTTTCCGGCGGACAAATAAATAGGCAAAAACAGCAATAAGAACCAACCCGGCTATCCTAACGTAAGTGTTTTCCCAAACGGGAGGAATCACCGTTATAGTTAGCAGAGCCTCTTTACTGCTCCAGACACCGTCGTTATTTGAAGCGGCTATCCTTAAATTATACTCTCCTGCTTTTAGGCCTGCGAAATTTATCTCTCCCCTGCTGCCCAGTAGAATCCATTCCTTGTTTATTCCCTCCAGTAAATATTTATATTCATTCTTTTCGGGATAAACGAAATTAAGTCCTGCGAACTTTACAATCAGGTTCCTTTCGTTGTAACCAAGCGTAATGTTCTTTACTTCGCTTACATCACAGTTAAGCCGAATCTCTTCTCCGTTAGTTTTTATTGATGTGAAATAAATATCGGGAGGCGTGCCATTTTCATTCAAACTATGGGAATTAAACTTTAATATGCCGGAATTACCCGCAAAACAGAATTTATCTTTTCCAATCCGGGCCGGAGCTCCGAAATAGAAATCAAATCCCCCAATTTCTTCAATCATTGAAAATAATTTTATCTTATTATTCCCCGGTGTATAAACGCCAATCTCGGAATTTGTTGTTGCAAACCAGAAGTTTCCCTCAGCATCCCGTATAATTGAGTATATTCCCCTATCCCGGTACTTAACAATTATTTCAGGAATATATTTCCCCTCCCTGTTTTTCACTCTTACAAGTCCGGCAAAATTACCAAGTATAATTTCCCCATTACGGTCAATTACAAGGCAAATGGCGGAATTAATAAGATCTTCTTTTCTTTCCGGATCGGGGATGATTAATTCCGAAGATCCGTTAGTAGGATTAAACCTTTGCAGTCCTACTGAAGTGCTCAGCCAGAGATTCCCTTTGTTATCTATCTGAATTTCGGAAAGGTAATTACTCGCAATTGCGCTGCTCCCCTGCGTATACATATATCTTTCAAAGTCTATCTTCTCATTGTTTTTCCTGGAGGCGGGAATTTTATTCAATCCTCCGTTCCAGGTTGTAATCCATAAATTACCTGACGAATCTTTTGCAATTGCACGTACAAAATTGCTGCTGAGGCTTTTGGAATCGGACGGATTATAGAAGAAATTTTTGAAACTGATTCTATCACCGGGCTTAAAATTATCGGGATAATAGAAACGGCTTAGCCCCCCTCCCCAGGTACCAATCCACCAGGTGTCATTTTCTCTGAAAAAATAAACTATCTCCTGGTTTGAATGCCCCGGAAATGACATAGGCAATGTATAATTGTAATATTTCCCTGTTCTAAAATCCTTTACCGAAATCCCTTTAGAAGTTGCCGCCCATAGATTGCCTTGCTTATCCATTAGTATATGGCCGACTTTATTGCTGATGAGAGAAAAAGGATCATCGGGGATATGCGATTCTTTGATAAACCGTTCCGGAAAAAGATACAGCCTGCTTATGCCTCCGAATGTAAGTACCCAGAGAATATTCTGATTGTCTATATACAGACTGTTAACTACATTATTTATAAGGGATGAAGGATGATTTGGATTATTTGAGAAAGAATGAATGGAACCTGAATTTAAATTAATTTTGGCAAGTCCATCCATTGTACCGGCCCATAATACGGAATCCCCCTGCATTGTAAGATGCACAATCCGGTCGCTTGGAAGTGAATTTGCATTTACCTGATTATAGCGCCAGCTCCTTGTTGAATAATCATTAATATTTGTTTTATATAATCCCGCTCCCCCGGTCGCAATATAGACATAATCGGAGCCGGGCAGTGAAATAATCGATTTAACCTGCTGCAGAGGAGGAAGTTTTCCGGCCAGTTCTTTATGTGAGAATTTTTCCTTTACGGGATCGAATAGTATTACGCACCTGGCAAGCATCCCAAGCCAGAGCATCCCCTTTTTGTCTTCACATATTGTGAGCACCTGATTGCCCGGTGTCCCCTTAACCGAGTCTTCAATAGTGTACTCTTTCACACGGTTAAAGTTTGAGTCTGTTTTAATAATTCCCTTACCCGTGGCAAACCAGAAATTTCCCTTTTTATCCCTGAACATATTAAAAATGTGAATCCCCGACAATGAGGATAAGCTCCTGCTAAGATTCAAAAATTTCCCGGAGGAATAGCGGTAAGAATATAGACTGCCGTTGTAGCCTATAAATAGAATTTCATCATCGGTGAATTGGTAGATGTATTGAACAACTTTTTCGTCCAGAGAAGTGCTGCTATTCTGCAATGGGGCGAATACTTTGAAATTTATTCCATCGTAACGGCAGATTCCATTATCGGTGGCAATCCAGATAAATCCCCTTTTGTCCTTTAAACAAGATGCAGTACGGTTTGATGATAGTCCGTTTTTTACAGTAAGGTTTATGAATTTCTCCTGTGCGTGCAGTGCAGGAAATAGACCGGAAATAAAAAACAGAATTAAGAAACCTAATCCGTAATATCTAAACTGAAAATTATAATTGTTCAATAGACCCCTCAAAAATGAAGGCAACTTACTTATACCCAATGGAAGCCACTTCTTAGGTTTAAAATAGCATAACTTAAAATAAGCGTCAAGTGTCCGATTAAAACTTTACTTAAACTAATATATCGTGAATAGCTTCCAAAGAGCTTATTTTCTTCCGATTATTTGCAATCTAAAACCAAACTATGGAAATTTGTAAATTCAAAAAGGAGAAGACTTGGGAAAAGGGAAAAAGAAACCGGAACTGAAACCGAAACAGAAAGAAAATCCGGTGAAGAACAAAAAGATTATTTGGCTTACGGGGGGGACAGTAATAATTATTGCCCTTATTGCATTTATTCTATCCGGCGGCAGTAAACCGGAATTCAGCGGTACAAACGCATATTCAAACCTTGTTAAACAGTGCGATTTCGGTCCCCGCGTGCCGGGAAGCGAAGCACATAAAAAAACAAAAGACTACTTTATTGAGACTCTAAGTAAATATGCCGATCTGGTCAGCGAACAGAAGTTTACCTATCAGGATAAACATGATACTTCCAAAACCTGGGAGGGGTATAACATTGTAGCATCATTCAATAAGGATATTCCAAATAGAATAATGCTCTGCGCGCATTGGGACAGCAGGCCCTGGGCCGATAACGACCCGAATCCGGCAAACCGTAAATTACCCGTTATGGGAGCCAACGACGGCGCATCGGGAGCGGCAGTACTTCTCGAAATGGCGCGCCTGTTTAAGATTCAAAAACCCGATGTCGGGATTGACATTGTACTCTTTGACCTTGAAGACATTGGAGATGAGGGAGCGGAATCTATGCCCGACAAACTGAACCCATTCGGTGTCGGCTCAATTAAATTTGTCGAAATGAATCCGAACTATATTCCCGCGTGGGGCATTCTTCTCGATATGGTAGGAGATAAAAACCTCGAAATTCCAAAGGAGGCCAATTCGGTTTCAAGAGCTTCCAGCGTATTGAATAAAGTTTATGCAGCCGCAAAAAAACTCGGCATTAAGGAATTCAAGGATGAATTGGGAGGCGGGGTTGGCGACGATCATATTGTCTTCCTTAAAAAATATATTCCGGTTGCAGACCTTGTTCATACTCCCTTTCCCGAATACTGGCATACAACTCAGGATACACCCGATAAGTGCAGCGCCGAAAGTCTCGAAAAAGTCGGAAGAGTTCTTGTTGAAGTAATTTATAATGAGAAATAAATTAATAGAGGGGAAATGCGAATGAATAGCTCAAACCTTATTATTGCCTTTTGCTTATTTTCTTTTTCCGGCATCCTGTTTTCCCAAAGCAATAAGACTATTACCTACATCCCTGAACACAAAGAACTTGTATATACTTTCGGAGGTCAAAAACCAAAATTATCCTTAGCTCCCGGAACCACACTAAAAACATGGACAGAAGACTGTTACGACGGGAGGGTGAAATCTCCTTCCGATATACCGACAAAGGTAATCCCTCCGGGGCACGATAATCCTCAGACAGGCCCTTTTTATATTGATGGAGCCGAGCCGGGAGACGCTATTGCAGTTCATATTATCAGTCTTGAGCCGGCAAATAGTTATGGAATAAGCAGCAGTTTTCCCGGATTCGGAGCTCTTTCGGCAACTGCTTATACAGCATTACTACACGAACCGCTTGAAGAAAGAGTCTGGTTTTATAAGGTAAATAAAGATAAAAACAGTGTCTCTGGGGAATTCCCCAAAAGCTGCCATCAAATTGAAATTCCAATGAATAAATTTTTGGGATGCATAGGAGTAGCTCCGGCATCGGGAGAAGTTAGAAGTACTGTTGTACCTGAAGCTTTCGGAGGGAATCTTGATACCCGGTTTGTCTGCGAGGGTACTACGGTATATCTCCCTGTAAATGTACCGGGGGCGCTTCTTTCAATCGGGGACGGGCACCTTGTACAGGGTTCCGGAGAAATTATTGGAACGGCCGTTGAAGCCGCGATGAATGTAATTATAAAAGTGGATTTGATTAAAAAAGGGGGAATAAGCTGGCCCCGATTTGAAAATGACGATTATATAACGTCTGTCGGAAGTTACCGCCCTCTTGAAGATGCCGCTAGAATTGCATACAATGATATGGTGCGATGGATTGCCGGCCGTTTCAATATGGACCTGCAGGATGCTTATCAGCTTGTATCTCAGACTTGCGAAAGCGAAATAGCGCAGCTTGTCGACCCGAATTATACCGTTGTGGTAAGAATGCCGAAGAAGTATCTTCCTAAGGGAGAATTCTTTGACGGAATGCATAAAAAAATAAAGAGCCGGAATTAAAAAAAAAGGGCGCTTTAAGCGCCCTTTTTCTTTATTTGTACTCGTCATAATTCATTACATACAGCCACCAGTTATTCAGAATGCCTTCGGTACTCCCTTTTGCGCGTGGCAGATGCTTAAACCACCAGATATGATGAAGTCTCATATCGCCATTCCCCCACTCTTCGCAGTTAACAACTCTTTTCCTGCCGGGAAGGTATGGATAGGTATACCAGTCATCACAATAACTTTCTACGAAAGTTTTGTTCCCCCATTCGTAGTCTTTTGTGCTGTTTGGTGCAAAATGGATATTCCCAACATTGGCTTTGCCGGGAGCAATTTTATCGTAAAGCGTAAATTTGTTCCAGGCTGTTTTCTCATCCGGTTCCCAACTGCCGAATGTATGCCAGATAATAGATTCGGTTCTATGCCCCAAGTCTTCCAGCATACAGTCAACTCCCCTTTCATAATTAAATCCCATTAAGATGAACTTCCTTTTGCTTTTTACATCCGGTACCGGATCTGAATTGCAGAAATATGCCCCATCCCCAACCATAGTAGATTCCCACCAGGAAAATCCGGGAGCTCCGAAAAGCCAGACTTCATCAATAATTTTCTTTTCAACTTTATCTACAATATTAAAATCCTCAATAATCTTTTTATAGCTGCCAAGAGTATCGTAGAATTTTCTGGTTTCCCAGGTTTTAACGAATGATTCATCGGTATAGCGGAAACCGTCACGGTGCATCGGGAATTCGTCAACTTCGTGCCTTTCAACCACATTATACTCCACCATTCCGTAACTTGATTCTTTAACATCGGCAATATACTGTGTGGTAAGCTTATCGGGATCGTTCCATTTATAAAGCTCTGTCAGCTTCTTATTTCCCTTAAATTCTATAACCGGATTATAGATTATAACCATTACATTTTTCTTAATCTTAATATCGTCATAAACAAAGAGATGCTTACTGTCCTGCGCAGGCATCTTAACAGAAGCCAATAGAAAAAGCAGAATCAGCAGAGCGGCAATTTTATTTTTTAAACCTGTCATTTCAATTCCTCTATTTATTTCTTTTTGGGGATTATTGCGACATCAAAATCGAATTGGACCATTATTCCCTTGCCCGGTTCTTTTATCAGGTTAACTACTTCATACTCAACCTTTACATTTTCATCAAGGGATATTTCATCGGATGAAGCCTTGACCGGAAACTGTACAGTCCGATTTGCAGGAAGCGTAATATTCTGCGGAAATATTACTTTATCATTTTTTGTCTTAAGAACAAGGCTGTAAGGCAGATCGGAATCGTTCATAACCTGCAGATAACAGGTTGCTTTTCCCGTTGCCTTAACATTGTTATTTTTAAAAAGAACTGCTTTCTCAAAAATCGGCTTTAAGTATTTCTCGTCTCCGTACAGATTTTTGCCTGCATAAACGGCAGTTCTGCCTTGCAAAAGAGCATCTCTAACTGACTCGGATGTATTTTCATTAGCAAAGACAAGAGTCATTGTTCTATGTTCCCCCGCCTGGAGATTATAATCGAACATTATGGGAGAATGAATATCGGAATTCCCGACAAGAGTAAACTTGTTTTTCAAAAACCAGTTGTGAGCTTCGGGAGAATAATCGGGGCCATTAACTATCTCAATTCCCATCATCATCCCCTGTTCAACAACCCAGGTATGCTCTGCATACCAGCGGGCAATTCCGTCGGGCTGCTGAGCGGTCCAGCTCG
>JAEXUB010000020.1 GCA_023453125.1 Bacteroidota bacterium | reverse complement strand
TTTTTGATCCCGCATGATATTCTTAATATTCATTTCGAATTTTGCCGGCTTATTATCCTGCGCATTCAGTGTAAAGGAAATTACAAATAAGAAAAAAAAGAATTTAATGGTTTTCATTTTTCACCCGATTTGCGTTTGGTATTTGGTTGGAAAAATTAAGAAATGCTTTTTTAAAAAAGAAATAGAGGAGAAAATTTACTCCTCTATTCTTTAAGTTTAATTTATTTAAGGATTTCAATTCTTTAGGAAATTCTTGAGATAATTTTTTGAGAAATCGGACAGAATAAGCCTGCCGCTGATCTCTGCCCTTTTTTCAAGGAGCTGGTTCCAATGATCTGTTCCTTCCCAGAACATTTTTTTCATTTCGGCCATAGCCTCCGGGCTGTATTTTGCAAGGTGCCCGGCAAGCTTTTCTACTTCTTCGTCAAGCTCCTGAATGGTTGCAAATACTTTTGTAAAAAGCCCTGTATTCTTTGCCCAGAATGCATCGTGCCAGTCGGCATCTATTGATAAAGAAGTAAATGCAGCCTTGCCTATTTTCCTTTCAACTGCGGGACCAACTACAAAAGGCCCGATGCCAATTGAAAGCTCGCTCAGTTTTATATGTGAAATATTTGTAGCAAACACATAATCGGAAGCGGCAATTATGCCCACTCCCCCGCCTACCGCTTTTCCCTGAACCCTGGTAATAATAAATTTGGAGCTAGTCCGCATTGCATTTATTAAGTTTGCGAATCCCATAAAAAATTCGCGGCTCTGCTTAATATCTTTAAGTTTAAGCAGTTCGTCAAAAGAGGCGCCGCCGCAGAAAGTAGTTGTTCCCTCGCTCTTAAGTACAATCACATTAACGGAATTGTTGGAGGATTGTTTATTAAACTCATCTGCGAGGCTTTTAAGCAGTTTAGAGGGAAGAGAATTGCTTTTCGGATGTCCGAATGTTATAACCGCAGTCCGGTCCTTAATATGCGTAGAAACTGATCCGTGCGATTCCATAACAAGCTCCTTTCTATTTTAAAAGTATATCAGAAAGTATTGCTTTCATTTATTATATACTTTAAAGAAATGAGATTGTCAATGAAAAAATCGGGTGATTCGAGTTCGAGAATTTCTTTTTTTCTATAACCAAAAGTAACGGCCCCCGTTAAAGAGCCGGCACTTTTACCGCATTGCACATCCAATTCGGAATCCCCCACCATAAGTGTCTCGGAAAGATTCATTCCGAGATCGCGGCATATAATTTGAAGCGGTTCCGGAGAAGGCTTATGTTTTATTCCGGGACGCCTTCCCATTACATAATTGAAATGATGCTCAATTCCAAAATGCTTTAAAATCTTTTCGGTCTGGTCCTGCGCCTTTGTTGTAAGAATTGAAATTACTATCCCCATTTCTTTAAGTGCTTCGAATGTCTCTACCGCATTGGGATAAAGTTTACTGCTTGACATAAAATCAAAATAATATTTCTTGTAAACATTAATAAACTCTTCAATATCTTCTATGTGAATGTCAAAATGGGGAAGAAGATCGGCAAAGTGAAGCCCTATCAGGTTATTAAACTTCTCAACCGGAACCTCTTTATCAATTCCGTAATGTTTTAGTGTAAAAATTGTAGTTTCATATATAGTTTCGTGAGAACTTACAAGAGTTCCGTCGAGATCGAATACGACATGTTTAATAGGCATTTATTACTCAAAATTTTTACGAGTTAAAAGATAAGCAATTTGGGGCATTAGCCCGAACGGATTCTTTTGAAGAGAAAAAAAGCCGGCTCCCGCAATCCAGGGAACCGGCTGAAAACTAATCTTTATACATTTTTACAACCGGCTCTTTCCCCTGAATATAATGCCCGCGGAACATTCCGTCTGTATTGAAGGGCCAGGCAACATTTCCATCCTTATCAATTGCAATAATGCCCCCGTCCCCTCCCAGCGCCTGAAGCTTTTTATGAATGACTTCATCGGCAGCGTCTTTAAGGGACATCCCTTTATATTCCATCAGGGATGAAATATCGCGTGCAACGCTAAGCCTAATAAAGAATTCTCCAGTACCGGTAGCCGAAACCGCGCAGGTATTATTATTCGCGTAAGTGCCGGCGCCAATAATAGGTGCATCCCCCACACGTCCGTATTTCTTATTCATAACCCCTCCTGTAGAAGTGCCGGCTGCCAGATTGCCGTTCTTATCAAGAGCAGCAACTCCCACCGTGCCTCTCTTTGTATCTTCCCAGAATGTGTTGGTCATAGTAACATTTTTTCCCTTGCTTTCCTCTTCCTGACGTGCTTTTATTCTCTTAAGGGCTTCCAGGCGTGCCGGAGTAAGAAAGTATTCCTGCTCCACAAAAGGAATATTCATTTCCTTTGCGAATTTTTCCGCACCGTCCCCTATAAGCATTACGTGCTTCGATTTTTCCATAACAAGTCGTGCAAGAGAAATCGGATTTTTTATATGATGCAGTCCCGCAACCGCGCCTGCCGCCAGAGTCTGACCGTTCATTATAGATGCATCAAGTTCAACCAGTCCGTCGCTTGTAAGAACGGCCCCTTTGCCTGCATTAAAGAGGGGGGAATCTTCCATAATATTAATTACGGCCTCAATGGCGTCGAGAGCCGGACGCCCCTCTTCAAGAATTTTGTATCCCGTTTCCAGGCACTGCATTATCACTTTATTATATTCTGCTTCCCTTTCTGCAGACAACTGCCCCGGCTTAATTGAGCCGGCGCCGCCGTGCAGTATCAATCCGAATTTCGGTTTTTCCTGCGCAGTAAGAATTATTGAGAATGCAAAAATAAAAAGGATGGATAATGATGAGACAAATCTCTTTTTCATATCAAAGTCCGTTTGTTTATGTTTTATTAATCTCTTTGATATGAAACTTATTTTTAATGGGAATAAAAAGCAATTTAAACTTTAAGCGCGACTATCTGCAGGAGGCGCCATTCAGGATCTCTTTTGTCGACTTATCGATTGCGTAATAGGCATAATGCCCTAAATCCCCCTCTGCCATTCCCCAATTAAAAAGAACCAGAAAGCATTCTTTACCATTAAATTTTGCCGATTCAACCAGGCATGGGAGGCATTTTCCGGCATTGGAATGGGGCAGCGTATTATAGCATTCCACGAATTTTAGTGCATCCTCCCCCTTTTTTTCCAGTTCGATTTCTATATATCCCTCAATACTCTCCTTGAGCGATTCGCAGTATCTGTCTTTGTACTCTTTTTTAAAACGGGAATGAATTTCCGATCCGGTCATATAACTAAATAGTGATCCTGCATTATAATCGGCACCGGATATTGTCACCTGAGGAAGCACCGTAAGAATATCCCCGCTTACAATTCCCGGCTCAACCCCGGTATCACTTTTACAGGAGGTTAGAATATAGCTTAGCGACACTCCCAAAATTATTATGAATGCCAATTTGAAAAACCGTAGAATTAACTTCATTATATTTTTTCCATAATTTTACACTTAACCTGAATAAATATCGGCATACCTGCCCGATATCACAATGCAAAAAACAATACCTTTAAATTCAAATTACCCCAATAATATGTGAGAACTCACATTATTTGCTTTTGAAATAAGCGGCAATAACAATAATTTTATACAGGTACAATTATTCAGTTAAACAAAGGGAAGAAAAAAATGAAGAAATTAATGTTAATTGCCTTATTGCTCCTGCTTCCGGCATTTATAATTGCTCAGGATGCAAAGCCGGCCGACCGCCACGTATTCACTAAAGTATATGATTTAAAAGCCACACCGGTAAAGAACCAGGGGGGAACAGGAACCTGCTGGTCATTCGCTACCACCTCATTCCTTGAATCGGAACTTCTAAGAATGGGAAAAGGGGAATTCGATCTTTCTGAAATTTTCTTTGCCCGCAATGCATATGTTTCAAAGACTGAACAGCTCATCCGCCTCGGAGGAAAAAACAATTTCGGACAGGGGGGACAGGCGCACGATGTAATTGATGTGATAAGAGAAAAAGGAATTATGCCCGAAGAAGCATATTCCGGAATACTCCCCGGCGAAATGGGACACAACCACGGCGAACTTGAAAATGCCGTTTCCTCTCTTGCACAGGGAATTGCAAAAAAACCGGGACGCAACCTTACACCTCGCTGGAGAAATGCAGTTGACGGCGTAATTGATGCTTTTATCGGGAAAGCACCCGAAAAATTTACCTATAAAGGAAAAGAATATACCGCAAAAAGCTTTGCAAAAGAACTCGGACTTAATCCGGACGATTATATAGAACTAACCAGCTTTGCCAATTTCCCATTCAATACAAAAGTACACCTTTCTGTACCCGATAACTGGAGCCACGCTCAATACTATAACGTATCAATTGACGACCTGATGAAAATTATGGAATACGCTCTTAAGAACGGATATACAGTTGACTGGGACGGCGACGTAAGCGAGAAGGAATTTAATAAGGGGAATGCAAACTATTCTGTTGTTCCTGCAGATTCTAAAGATACCGACACCTCAAAACCTGAAAAGGAAAAAACAATTACAGACGCAATGCGCCTTGAATCGTTTGATAAATTCCAGACAACAGACGATCACTTAATGCATATTACAGGCATGGCTACCAATCAGGAAGGAACCAAATTCTGGCTTACCAAGAACTCCTGGGGCCCCGTAGGCAAATACGGCGGATACTGGTATATGTCCGATGCTTATGCAAGATATAAAGTGGTTGCAATTCTTGTCCACAAGAATGCAATTCCAAATGACATTAAATCTAATCTCGGCATAAAGTAATTTATTCCTCTTAAAGCCGCCCTCCGGGCGGCTTTTTTGTACCCGCTCTTTTAACCTGTCATTTATGCCGATTATTATATCCCTCTCATTTCATATATTTAGATACTCAAAAGAATAGAATTGCCAGGGGGAAAAATGAAATTCCGTTACACTCTATTTTTAATCTTTTTATGTTCAGTAATTTCGGCACAGACCAGACTGCACCGGCATTGGGAAAATCCCGATACAAACCAGATTAACAGGATGCAGATGCGCGCCAGCTCTTTTGCATTTGAAAGCAGAGACCTTGCCCTGCAGAACAATCCCGATAAGTCTGCACGGTATCTGCTTCTAAACGGGCTGTGGAAATTTAGCTGGGTTGATTCCCCAGATAAAAGGCCGGCCGACTTTTACAAAACTGATTATGACGACAGTAAATGGAACAGTCTTGCAGTACCCGCCAACTGGGAATTCAACGGCTACGGAATACCAATATACCTCGACAGCGATTATGAATTCACGAACACTCCCAATCCCCCCGACATTCCTGACAACTACAATCCTGTAGGCTCTTACAGACGCAAATTCAATCTGCCCGCTGACTGGAATGGAAGCAAAGTATATCTCCACATCGGTGCATTTAAATCGGCATTTTATCTCTGGGTGAACGGCAAATTTGCCGGATACAGCGAGGATGGGAAACTGGAGGCCGAATTCGACATTACCGATCTTCTGGTACCGGGGGAAAACCTTATTGCTATGGAAGGCTACCGGTGGAGCGACGGAAGCTACCTTGAATGCCAGGATATGTGGCGCGTCTCAGGTATCACAAGGGACGTTTATCTCTTCTCGAGACCTCTCATTGATATATGGGACTTCAATTCATCTGCTCTTCTGGACGGCAAATATAAAGACGGTATATTCAGTGTTGACCTGGAGGTTTATAATAATCTGAAAGACAAAACCGAGAATTATTTTGCGGCTGTTGAAATTATTGACGCAGCAGGCAAAACCGTTTACAGTGAAAAGAAAAACATAAATGAAACAGTCGATAAGTACAGAAATAACAAGCTTATCCTCTTTAACTACATCCGTTACGGCAGGAATGATTTCAGGGAATACTCCGAAGAGATGAAAAAGAAAGTTGTTAATTTCCAGACTGTCATTCCCGATGTAAAACAATGGTCGGCAGAAATTCCTAATCTTTATAAAATGATTATAACTTTATCGGATTCAAAAGGAAATATTATAGAAGTTATCCCTTCTCAAATAGGATTCAGAAAGATTGAAATCTTAAATGGCCAGCTTCTTGTAAACGGAAAGCCTGTGCTTATAAAAGGAGTTAACCGGCACGAGCACGATCCGGTTACCGGACAGTATGTTACCCCCGAACGAATGCTGCAGGATATAAAGATATTTAAGGAAAACAATATTAACACACTCAGGACATCGCATTATCCTAATTCCCCATATATGTATGAGCTGTGCGATAAATACGGAATTTATGTAATAGATGAGGCCAACGTTGAATCGCACGGAATGGGATACGACCTGAATAAGACCCTTGCCAACAATCCCGCATGGCTCCGCCCCCATTGGGAGAGAAATTACAGAATGATTTTAAGGGACAGGAATCATCCCAGCATAATAATCTGGTCTATGGGAAACGAAGCGGGAAACGGATTTAATTTTTATCACGTTTACAACGGAATAAAAGCATTAGAACCAAGCCGTCCGGTACATTATGAACAGGCCGGCTTTGAATGGAACAGCGATATTGTATGCCCCATGTACCCCGCCCCCCATATTGTTAAAGAGCGTTCTCAGTGGGATAAGAAGCGCCCCTATATCCTCTGCGAATTTGAACATACAATGGGAAATTCGGGAGGCGGATTTAAAGAATATATTGATTTGTTCGAAGAGAGCGATACCGACAATAATCAGGGGGGAAGCATATGGGATTTTGGGGATCAGGGATTTAAAGTTACCCGTAACGGAAAGACCTTCTATGCATACGGAGGGGATTTTGGACCCCAGTGGGT
>JAEXUB010000226.1 GCA_023453125.1 Bacteroidota bacterium | reverse complement strand
TGGGGGGATTAAGACCCGTAGTCGACTTGAACGAATCAACCGTTACATCGCTGTCCTGAAAGAAAAACATATAATATTCGGGGAGTGAATATTTCTTTTCGAGTTCCTTAATATCCATTGCAGTCTGCCTGCAATGGTCGCAGTCCAGAGTCATAAGAAAAATAAGTTTCTCGCCGCTTGAGAGATCGGTTCGCCCGGAATTTATAAAGCTTGTGTATTTGGAAAATAAAAAGCCGTTGTTGTCTTTAACAGGGGAAATAAAGAAAACCAAAGGAAAAGAAATTACCGACAGAATAAGGGTAATAATAATTTTGTTTTTTACCGGTTTGGTTTTTCTGTAAACATAAACTGATATTAAGAAGAGGAGAATGTTTTTCAATATAGATTCAACCGGATTCATTCGCAGCACAGCGCCGAAACAGCCGCAGTTCTGGCTGTCGGATAAAATAAATTCAGTATAAGCCAGATAAGCGGTAAATCCCGCCAGAAAGAGAAAAACGAGTGGCAGAATAATTCTTTTAAGATAACTCTTCTGAAACAGGAGAAATCCGATTGAAAATTCCAGCGCGATAAGGATTCTTACAAGAATAGCGGCATCGCTCCGGCTCTCCGCAATTCCGTGATCGGTAATTATGATTTCAAGAAGCCCGGGGGCAATAAGCTTTGTTAAAGCGGAGGCAATAAAAACAATCCCCAGAAAGAAGCGGGCAATTGAGGCCGGTTCAATTTTTTTTAGTGCCGTTAATATCTTCATATCTTAATCAAAAATATAATTTATTACGGATACTATATTCTTCATATCAATTATCTTAATTGCGTTCTGTTTAATGTTCTTAACATTGTTTGAGGAGACCACAATATTTGAAAATCCAAGTTTATTGGCTTCGGAAATTCTTTTCTCTATATGTCCTACGCTTCTAATTTCGCCGCCGAGTCCAACCTCGCCGATGGCAACAAAGTCTTTCTGCACCGGCTTGTCTTTATAGCTCGAAGCAATGGCGCAGCAAACTGCAAGGTCAACCGCGGGATCGTCTATTTTCAATCCCCCCGCCATATTAAGAAAGACGTTAAATGCAGAGAGCCTTAGTCCGGCTCTTTTTTCGAGTACGGCAAGGAGTATTGAAAGCCTCCGGTAATCGAATCCTGTTGCAACGCGCTGCGGATTGCCGAAATTGGAGGGGGTTACGAGCGCCTGAACCTCGAACAAAACGGCCCGGCTCCCTTCAATGCTGGCGGCTACCACCGAGCCGGAGATATTTTTCTCCCGTTCTCCCAGAAAAATTTCGCTCGGGTTTTCAACTTCGTGAAGGCCGTCCTCATACATTTCGAAAATGCCGATTTCGTTTGTGCTTCCGAAACGGTTCTTTTGTCCCCGCAGAATTCTGTATGAACTTGTTCTTTCCCCTTCGAACTGGAGTACGGCATCAACCATATGCTCTAAAATTTTCGGTCCCGCAATTACCCCCTCTTTGGTAATATGTCCTACAATAATTATGGCGCAGTGGGTAGTCTTTGCAGTCTGCATAAGCACCGAGGTGCATTCTCTTATCTGGGTTACGGTGCCGGGGGTATTTTCAAAATCGGGATTATAAACCGTCTGAATTGAATCTATAACAACGATATCCGATTCGGTTTGTTTAATTGCGCTTAGAATAAGGTTAAGGTTTGTTTCCGTTACAATTGAAATAGAATCCGATTTGGCATTAAGCCTTTTAGCCCTTAAGGAAATCTGGTTATACGATTCCTCGCCGCTTACATATAGAACCTTCCCCGGAATTTTAGCCGCAGCCTGCAGAACGAGTGTTGATTTTCCTATCCCCGGATCCCCGCCGATTAAAATTACCGAGCCGGGGATAATTCCGCCGCCAAGCACCCGGTCGAATTCGTTGATTCCCGTTCTAATCCGCGGATCCTCTTCTTCTGCCTGGAATGTAAGCTTTTTTATCTTTACATCGGCATTCAGGTTTCGCGGGGCGTTTCTTCCCGTCTCTATAATCTCCTCCGAAAAGGAATTCCAGCTGTCGCACTGCGGGCATTTGCCCACCCATTTGAGGGATTCAAATCCGCATTCGGAACAGATAAACTTTGTCTTAATCTTCCCCATTAAAAGTTTGTCCTTTTAATAAAATTCATAATCACTTCATCTTTAGAGGATACAAAATCCTCCTGCCTTCCAGAAAAATGAATTACCCCTTCGTGCATCATCGCAATACGGTCGCTTGTCTTCTGAACGCTGAACATATCGTGTGTTACCACAATTGAGGTTACTTTCAGTTTGTTCGCAAGGTCCCTTATAAGCTCATCAATTGAATCGGACATAACGGGATCGAGGCCGGTAGTAGGCTCGTCGTATAAAATATATTCCGGGTTGGTAACAAGAGCTCTTGCAAGCCCTACTCTTTTTTTCATTCCCCCCGATAATTCCGCCGGCTTAAGCTTCTGAGTGTTGGATAGTCCTACAAGCTCCAGTTTCTCTGCAACCAGGGAATTAATTTTGGACTGGGTAAGCTTTTCAACCCCCTCTGTTAATGGAAGGGCCACATTTTCTTCAACTGTCAT
>JAEXUB010000127.1 GCA_023453125.1 Bacteroidota bacterium | reverse complement strand
AAGGGACTTAGAATCATCGGCACCGCAAAAGAAAAGGCATCTGTTATTTCTTTTGTGATAGACGGAATTCATCCGTACGATATCGGTACAATTATCGATACAGACGGAGTGGCGATACGGACAGGGCATCACTGCGCCCAGCCTGTAATGCACCGCTTTAATGTGCCTGCAACTGCCCGCGCCTCTTTCACTTTTTACAATACAATGGAAGAAGTAGACATTCTTGCCGCTTCGTTAAGAAAAGTAATTAAAATGTTCAGTTAAGGAAAAAGGTAATGAAAGATAAAGGAATGATTGAGCAGTCGGTAATTTCAGTTCTTAAGAGCTGTTTCGATCCTGAAATACCGGTAGATATTTACGAGCTCGGGCTTATTTACGATTTAAAGGTTGACGATGACGCGAATGTATATATAAAGATGACACTAACATCCCCGGCGTGCCCCGTTGCAGGAAGTCTTCCGGGGGAAGTTAAAGAAAAAGTGAAGGGCATAAAGCAGGTTAAGGATGTTTATGTGGACCTGGTCTGGGAACCGACCTGGAATATGGATATGATGACGGAGGAAGCAAAGCTTCAACTAGGATTATTTTAAATTATCATCGGATCTTGGAATGCCGATGAATATCAGAAAGGAATAATATATGAGCAACATAAATAAAAAACCCCCTGTATACGATCCCATACAGGTACAGCCTCTAAAGGAGGAACTCTTCTTCGTAGGATTCGAGGAAGTTGATTCCCCCGAACTTCTTGACGAAATACTTTCTGCAAAGAATGATCAGACTGTGTTGATGGTCGTAAATTCGGTTTGCGGATGCGCGGCCGGAGGAGCCCGCCCCGGTGTATCACTCGCTCTGCAGAATAACATTATACCGGACCGTTTAATAACGGCATTTGCCGGACAGGAGAGAGAGACAATAGAACTGCTCCGCGAAAAATATCTTGCTTCATTTCCCCCTTCATCCCCATGTATGGCTCTCTTTAAAAACGGCCAATTACTTTATTTTATGCCGCGCCTTAATATCGAAGGTTATGCGCCGGAAGATATTGCGGCAGAGCTAATGAATGTATTCAATACACACTGTTCCCGTAAAGGCCCCTCAATTCCGGCGGAAAAATACGCGCAGATGATTCATCAGAAAGTCTGCGGCCACGATTATTCAATGAATTAAAAAAATGGAAGGGAAGCAATGAAGTTCAGCGCGCTGGAAGAATACGGTATCAGATGCCTAATCAGGATTGCTAAATTCTACCATGTGGAAAAGTCCCTCACTATTCCGGAGATCAGCAATGCAGAGGGAATTTCGCAGCATAATGCAGGAAAAATTCTGCGCGCTTTGAGGCTTGGCGGCTTTCTTGAAAGTTCCAGGGGGCAGATCGGAGGTTATACACTTTCGAGGCCCCCTGAAGATATTCTTATTCAGGATGTCCTTACGGCTCTTGGGGGTAAATTGTATGATGACTCCTTCTGCAAAGAGCATAAGGGAGTATTTGACCTTTGCACAAACAGCATCGACTGCTCTGTGCGTTCGTTATGGCGGATTATTCAGGATGCAATTGATGCTTCAATAAGCAAAATGACTCTAAAGGACCTGCTCGTATCGGAAAACTCCCTTTTCGAGGCTTTCAACATTCCGGTAAAACAGGAAACCGGTACCTGATTTTTATTAACTCCCTCTTTTTTACGGAACATTTTCCTACCTGTACGTCTATAATAGTGAGTAAATATTATATTGATGCAGGCAATTAAATGAGCAAAAAAAGCAAATCCTTTTTTACCCGCGAAAAAATTAAGCATTATCTGAAAGAGTATGGCATAATGGCATTAATTCTCTTTCTGGTAACAGGCTCTCTTGTGCAGGGTTCTCTGGTTCCAACTCCTTCTATGGAGACTACTATAATGACGGGGGACCGGCTTATAATTAATAAGCTGGCTTTCGATCTTACAACTCCCCGCTACATTCCTTTTACCGATATTGCGCTTCCCCACGTTAGGCTTCTTGAATGGGGGGCTCCCAAAAAGGGGGATATAACAGTATTCATCTTCCCCGGGTACAGAGACCAGATTGAGTATGATAAGATTGAAAGCTGGGTTAAAAGATGTGTTGCCGAACCGGGAGATACCCTTGAGGTAATTAACAGAGTTATTTTTGTTAACGGAAAACAACTTCCGATTCCACCGCATATCAATTATATGTCCCCCGGCACCAAGCCGCGCGGATTTGCCGAGGAGGATATCTTTCCAAAGGGGAGCGGATTCAATTCAGATAACTACGGACCGGTTGTTGTTCCTAAGAAAAATGAGGTTATAAACCTTTCATCTGAAAATATAGAAGAATGGGAAACTTTTATTAACAGGGAATTCGGAAAAGATGCTGTTGAAATTAAGAACGGTAAAATTTTTATTGACGGAACAGAATCTTCTTCCTACACTGTTAAGGATGATTATTATTTCCTGATGGGAGATAACAGGGATAACAGCCTGGACAGCCGTTACTGGGGATTTGTACCCCGCCGCAATATTGTAGGAAAACCGTTGTTCATATACTGGTCCTGGAATAGCGATATCCCATTCAGCAGTTTCTTCGAACTTATCAAATCAATCCGCCTCGAAAGATTCTTAAAAATCGTTAGCTAAATTTTATTCGGTTCTGCCGTTCAAATTAGAACGGCAGAAATCGGTAAAATATCCCGCATAAGCAATATTTTCTCCTATTTTAACCCAAAAACAAATTATTTCTCTATAATCAGTAACCGTCTGCCGGGGGGAATTAAAAGCGGACATTTTGTGTTATATATGTAAAGTATTAAGAATTTTAACAAAAAACACAGGATAAAATCATGGCAAACGCAGTATTTCATCACCCGCTTCCTGAAAACGAACCGGTTAGAACCTATGCCCCCGGTTCTCAGGAAAGGGAACTCTTAAAGGCTAAACTGGCTGAAATGCAGAATCAGGTTATTGATATTCCGATTATTATCGGCGGAAAAGAAATAAGGACCGGGGATACCGAAGATATTGTTATGCCCCATAATCATAAACATGTTCTCGGCAAATTCCATAAGGCGGGCGAGAAGGAAGCCAAAATGGCAATTGAATCCGCGATGGAAGCCTGGAAAACCTGGTCGGCTATGGAATGGCAGGACAGGGTTGCAATATTCTTGCGCGCTGCCGATTTAATTACATTAACCGACTGGCGCTATACAATTAATGCAGCTACAATGCTTGGGCAGAGCAAAAATGTTCATCAGGCGGAAATAGCCGCCGCCTGCGAGACTGCCGATTTCTTCCGTTTTAATGTTTATTACGCTAATAAAATTTATCAGGAACAGCCGCCTCATTCTCCTCACGGAATGTGGAACAGAATGGAATACCATCCCCTTGAAGGGTTTGTTTATGCAATTGCGCCATTTAATTTTACCACATTCAACGCAAACCTACCGGGCGCGCCGGCAATTGTAGGGAACGTATCAATTCTAAAACCGGCATCCACAAGCGTTTACTCGGCATATTATATAATCAAGCTTCTCGAAGCAGCCGGGCTTCCTAAAGGAGTAATAAATTTCCTTCCCGGAAGCGGCTCGGTTATAAGCAAGGTGATGTTCGAGAGCAAACATTTTGCGGGGCTTCATTTTACCGGAAGCACAGGAGTATTCCAGAGCCTCTGGCAGGATATTTCAAAGAACCTCAATAAGTTCATTTCCTATCCGCGCATTGTCGGTGAGACAGGGGGTAAGGATTTTGTATTTGCCCATTCATCGGCAAATGTAAGGGGATTAGGTGTAGCGCTTATTCAGGGAGCGTTCGAGTATCAGGGGCAGAAATGTTCCGCCGCCTCCCGCGCATATATTCCTAAATCCATCTGGCCGGAATTAAAAGAATATCTCGTTACCGAATTAAAGGCCCTTAAGACAGGGGAACCTACCGATTTCAGCAACTATAATAATGCGGTTATCGATAAGAAATCCTTCGATAACATTGTAAGTTATATTGAGTATGCAAAGAATTCAAGCGAGGCCGAAATTGTGGTTGGTGGAAAATATAACTCAACTAAGGGTTACTATGTTAATCCAACCGTTATTGTTACAACCAATCCGAAATTCAAGACAATGGAAGAGGAAATTTTCGGGCCGGTTCTTACCGTATATGTTTATGAAGATGAGAAGTTTGAAGAAACCTTAAAGCTTTGCGATGAGACTTCTCCCTATGCATTAACCGGTGCAATATTTGCTCAGGACAGAGAGGCAATTGTAACAGCCGACAGAATTCTAAAGCACTCGGCAGGCAATTTTTATATTAACGACAAGCCGACAGGCGCAGTTGTAGGGCAGCAGCCTTTCGGAGGCGCGCGCGGCAGCGGTACAAATGATAAAGCCGGCAGTTTCCTTAACCTGGTCAGATGGGTATCACCAAGGACAATTAAGGAAAGCTTTGTTCCGAGAAAGGATTTTACCTACCCGTTTATGGGGGATAAATAATTCCTTCCCGGTTTGCATTAAGATTGAGTCCCGGATTGCCCTTTGCGGTCCGGGATTTTTTTTGTTGCTTATATGGACAAAATTTTGTACAATATTATGTACTAAATAATATGTAAAATGCAGAGAATAAAACTTAAAGAGGATATAAAGCCTCTGTCGGAATTCCGTTCGAAGGTCTCTCTTTATATTGAGCAGGTAAATAAAACAGGGAGGCCTCTGGTAATTACTCAGAACGGCAAAAGCGCCGCCGTTCTTATTGATGTTGAGGAATATGAATCGATGCTGGAAAAGATTGAGATTCTTCAGGAAATAAGGGATGCTGAAGATTCCCTTGCTAAAGGCGCCCCGGTTCCTCATTCCCTGGTTAAGAAAAAATTTTCAAAAAGGTAATAGATGTGAAAATCTACTGGTCCCCTTTTGCTGTTGAAAGGCTGGAACAGATTTTTGATTATTTAGCTGCGGAGGATATTAATATCGCGCGCAAGACAATTAATAGCATTCTCTTAAAGGGAGATTCCCTTCATAAATTCCCGGGGAGGGGAAGAATTGTACCCGAAGCAGGCCGGGATGAGATAAGAGAATTATTTGCTTCGGGATACAGGATAATATACAAAACCGGGAAAGGGAGAATCATAATTCTTACTGTAAGAAAATTCTGCCAGGATTTAAGGAAAACGGACGTAATCTCTATTCCTTCAGGATAGTGCTCAAATTTGAACCAATTTAAAGAGATGATTTTTTGCACTGTTTTTTGTTTTTTACCATTTTAATTTGCTTCCGGTACTAAATGGGGGAACAATGAAAAGACTTATACTTTTTATGCTCCTTTTCTCTTCGACTGTTTTTTCCCAATGGCAGCTCCGCAATTCAGGCCTGCCTTCAACAT
>JAEXUB010000111.1 GCA_023453125.1 Bacteroidota bacterium | reverse complement strand
GAGATAAAGAAAGAGCTTGATTATCTCAGGCTTGAAACAAATTACTTCACGCAGCAACAAAGAAGCAAATTGAGATTAGTTAAAGTGAGTTAATAGAGTTTAGTAGAGGCCTAATGCAGGTCGACTTTATATTATATGTATATCTTAACTCTTTTACCTTACAAAATTTATTTTACAAGGGGATAATACATCATTAAAGGTGTCCCCATATTAAAATCAAAGGGGCTTAATAATGACTTACCTATGGCAAGAGGAAAAAGCAAAACCATATTTTCGTTTACAAACCGATGAAAAGAAAATAGCGGACAAATTAAAACGCCGTCAAGGATTCAGGATTGCAGCAATATCAGTTACTAATCCACTGTGGATATTTGCCTGTAGATTTAACAGGAAAGATGGAGCAATTAAGACGATCACTAACCTAACAGGCCATAAGCCAAAAATCGAGCAGGACGGGGTTATTTCCTTTGGGGGGTAATAATTATCGGGCAAGGCAATTATCGAGGCTTATAAATGAAAAAACAGCCTGAAATATACACTGGGCTGTAGGGTTTTAACACTACCTAACAGCTCCAGAGCTTCGCAATTCCTAAGCGGGAGTAAAAATCTAATAATTGCCTTTTAAGGACTTGCAATAATTCACCCCTTTTTAGGGCTAACATTAATTCACTCCTTTTTAGGCTGGACATTAATTCGAGGGAACTTTTGCCCCCCTATATAAAAAGGAATTTTGACACAAAACTCCCTTTGATTTATTTGATTGATTTTTCAAAGCTCCTTTTTAGGGACTGTAAAAACCTCCTTTTAGGGAGTCTAAAAACTATACATCGGCGGGTACTTTTTCGGAGTAAATCAGACAAAAAGGATGTCAATGCCGAAAAACTCAGCCGGGGTTTTTCCGAAGTATTGCTATAAAAAGGGAATCGCTGTAGATAATTATTATCCTCAGCTATTGACAATGGTAAAGGATTTTTGTATTTTAACACCATGAAAGTTGAGAATATAGACATATCGAAATTGAAACTTGTAAAGAATTATGCAATCAGTAAAGGCGTGTCAAGGCAAAGAATATACGAGCTTCTTAAGGATGAACGATTCGACACTATAACGATTGACGGCATGACTTTTATAATACTGAATGAGAAGGCGGCTAAATACCGAAAATAGAAATTATTAAGCAATAGCTATAAAATTACCACAATGAAAAAAATATTAGAAATTGGAAAGAGCCTGAATAGATTTGAGGAGCGTGGTAACTCCTTTAGCGGTCTGTTTGGGCTTTTTCATTTTGTCCTTTCCTTCATACCATCGCTGAGGACTCAAGTGGTTACGGTGGTTACATCGGGAAAGAAAAATACATTTGAAAATGGCTTGGAAAGTGGCCTCCGCCCGCCTGCCGGCGAGGCAGGGAGCCATGCGCACAGGTTCGACTCCTGTCGGGGGTACTAAATAACCCGCACATCAGATGAAATACTTCGTTTATCTCCTTAAAAGCCAAAAATTTTATAAATTTTATACCGGCATGACGAAAGATCTTGATAAAAGATTGAAAGAACATAATTCAGGCAAAACCAAGTCAAACAAAGCATTTATTCCCTGGGAAATTATATACACTGAAGAATTTAATTCAGAAGAAGAAGCTCTTAAGAGAGAAAAATATCTTAAGAGTGGTTCAGGCAGAGAATTTTTGAAAAAAGTAAAATGTTCTAGATCATAGTCTACAAAATAAAATATGTAAAACTGTGGCCTCCGCCCGCCTGCCGGCGAGGCAGGGAGCCATGCGCACAGGTTCGACTTTTATCCGCCTTTGGAGGGCCTGTCGGGGGTACTAAAAAATCCCCCCAATTTTAGAACGTATCTTTCAAAGGCAAGTAAATTCTATCCCCCGCAGTGGACTTTCAGTACATATACATATTAACCCTTCAGCGGAATTTTGTGAAACTTAGTGCTAATTGGGCTTTACTGCACGCAGGGGGCCCTCCCCCTGCGTTACATACATAAAATTTTACATGATTATATGAAGGAATTAAAATGCCGCTTCGAGGGAGAGATAGTCTGACTGAAGAGAGGTACTTTTTTGTTACGTCTACTGTCGTCAGATTTATAAATATCTTCTCCGATCCAAATATCTGTAATATCCTAATCAATGAAATTAGGTTTTATCAGGCGAAATATAAGTTTACCATTCTCGCGTATGTTATTATGCCTTCGCATTTTCACTGGATTATTGAAGTGAATCCGGAATTTGGAACAATCTCCGATATTATGCGGGATTTAAAGGGGCACAGCTCTAAAGTAATTATGGAATATCTCTGCGAGAGAAAAGATTTACAAGATATTTTTCGATTTGAAGCAGCGTTAAAGCGAGATCAAAAGAGGAAACTATGGATGGATTCTTTTGATGATCAGGTTATTAGGAATGAAAAAATGTTCTGGACAAAACTTAAATATATACATCAGAATCCCGTTGAAGCGGGTCTTGTTTTACGTGATTATGAATATCAATATTCAAGTGCCAGAAATTATTACTTAAAGGATCATTCTGTAATATTTGTTGACACAACTCAAGGTGGAGTAATTCTGCTTTAAAATTATTTGTGTTTTCGCAGAGGCAGGGGCCTCTGCGGACATATAATTTAACGTACTCTCCCATTACCAGTATGGTTATTTTACTCCCCGCAGGGGGGTTCTCCCCCTTGCGCTTAAGATGTCTACCTCAGTATTTGCTATTCTCGCAGAGGCAGGGGCCTCTGCGGACAGAATATTTGTACATCAAGGATTATTGGGCTGAAGCCCGGCTCGACCCGGCATTCCCACTAACCACGCCGTGAACGGCGTGGTTATTATCAGGCGATTATTATCAACATTCGCAGATCTCATATCAGCATATTTTAACTCCGCCATTTACGGCGGAGTTTGACGTAACAAATATATTATGCCCTTTACGGCAAATATTGGTGCCTTAAACCTGTTTAATAATCTTTTGCGCTGTTGCTAAGGCATCTGTGGATAGATAAGTTGCGGTGTCCGCAGGGGGCCCTCCCCCTGCGGTTAAATAGATAAATCTATAAATATGTTTTCCTCTTTATTGAGTATAATAGTTTTACTTCAAGAGAATCATTTTAACTGTCCTGGAAAAGCCGCCAGCCTGAAGCCTATAGAAGTAAACGCCGCTCGGCAGATTCGATGCATCGAACTTAACCGAGTAGGTGCCCGCCTGCTTTGCACCGTTCAGCAGATTGGCCACTTCCCTCCCTAACGTATCGTATATCTTAAGTAATACATTCTCTTGATGTGAAGGGAGAGAGAATTTTATTGTAGTAACGGGATTAAATGGATTCGGATAATTCTGCATTAGTTCAAAACTGTTTGGAATAATTGTTTCGGCAGTTTCATCTTCGATGCCGACTGTAAAGTCCCTCACTATACTGCTTATTCTCAGTTCATCAATATACCCGTCGAACTGAATGTTGCTTCCCCCCGTAACACCTCCTATTGCCAAATCAGAAACTGTGTTTTTAAGATATGCATCGTCAAAAATAACGGATGAGCCCACAATATTTTTATTTATATCTCTGATTATAAGGGAAAGAGTCTTTCTTGAAAGATCCTTAATAAATGAAAGATGGTACCATCTCCTCTTGTCCAGGCCGTTAACGGAAACATTTCTGGATCCCCCCGTGGTTGTAGTGTATTCCGCAGTGGCAATACTTCCGTCCGCGGAGAAATAAATTGAATAATCCGAAGGCCACCCCTTGAGTATTAGATTAGGATAAGTGGCACTTCCTGTCCCGATATTATTAAGATAATACCAGCATTCAATGGTCCAGCTTGCTGATAGGTCCAGTGCAGAATAATGAGGGACTTTAATACACGTCCCGCCGTTGGAATTATCGATGTTTGCCGCCATTCCAAGAGCGGACAAGGCCGGCAAAGTAAAAGACACGGCATTGTATGCTGTGCCCGGATTACTCTGCTGTGGCTTATTATTGTAGTTATTGTCAAAGTGCATTAGCAGAACGCTGTTCTGATCATTCTGGTACGGACCCCCGGCGGCAGGCTGTACAATTTTAAATGTATTGGCACTTATATCATTATTTGAATTATCCGATATATCTGTAATTTTTATTTTTGCCTGATCGGCAGCAGTATATGGCACCCGCCAGTTATAGGAAAAAGTAGAAGCAACGGTATTTGCAACTTCGCTCCAGGTGTTTCCATTATCGGTGGAAATTTCAATTTTTACGGCCGGAACGGTATTGTATTTCCACTTAATTTCAGCATTGTCTCCTGCAATAAGAAATTCGCCGCCGTCCGGAGATAGAATAATAATTCTGTTGTCGATGTTGTTAAAAGGATACAACGGGAGGGTTATACCTGTGTTTAAGACCTGGAGTGTTCTTGAATTTGTTTCCCATCCGTTATTTGCAGCGCCTGCTGTAGAGATTTTATATTTATACTCATAGCTTGAATTATAAGGGCTTGTAATTGTGAAGGAATAAATCCCATCCCCTTCGCTTACAGTTCCATAGGGGTACCAGCCTGAAAACGTTCCTCCTATCATAACTTCATCCGTTGATGAATTGAACAGTCCTTTTGAGATGTAGTACCCCATATCCAAATAGAATTTAAGACTAACCTGGGACGCAAGGTAGTATTGGTCAAGGAATGCGTGCCATTCGGTTTGAAATTCTGCTTTGGAAGAATAACCCAGAACCGAGTAATCTATGTTTACCAAAAATTCTGCAAGCTTATGCGAACCAAACCGTGTAAGAATAAAGTCCACCGTTGTATGAGAAAGGGGATATCCGTTCCCATCGCCGAAGCTTTCCTGTTCGATATATGAAAGAGGCGGCTTTACACCCCCCAGTATGTTATTAACAATATCTCTTATACGGTCTATCGGGCGTGCAGGAGGTTCCTCTGAAAATATGAGAGCACATCCTTCATTCAGCCAGGATGGAACGGTTCCCGCAATCTTCCATGCAACAACTATATGGGTAAATTCATGCAGTGCAGTGCTAAGCAGGCACTCCCATCCCATATAAGTAGGTGAAAATAGTAGAACATCTGTCTTTCCAACAGCACCCCCTATTGACCAGCTCGGTGAGTCGGGATAGCCTTTATAAACAAAATAGGTCTTCTGATCGGGAAATATCCAGATGTTGGTCTTCTCTGCTACTGTCGATTCAAGTGTTCCAGTAATTTTTGCAAATTTTCGTTCAAGGTAATCAGCAATCCTGTCAAGATTGGGTATATCGGCTTCGTCGCTAAAAATATTGAAATGAGCAGTTACCTTTCTTGCAGGAATGTTTGCGTTGTTAAAATAAATTTTAGCCAATTCAATGTTGTTTGCTCCAATTGCCATCCACCGGTTGTTGGTAGCAATGCCTACAGATGCTTCGTAACCGCCGTTCGGGAATCCCGGTGCGTCTGTAAAATATTTATAGTCGTAATAGCTCTCCGCATTTAGATTAAGGGTAATTGTATATACACCGTTCCCCTCGTGGTTCATCTGTGCCGATAAATCCCAGCTGTTGAAACTTCCTCGTAGAAAGACTTTATCAGTACCTGTATTAAATGATCCGTCTGCAATTTGGTATTTCATGTCAACCGTAAATTTAATTGCAGTTGTCTGTGCTTTAACTGTGCCTAATAATAAAACAAAACATAAAAATAAGATAAAATGCTCTGTGCGTCTCAATAGGGTATCAGATTTCATTACTTCACCTCTGTTTGTCAATACTGATTTTTAAAAAATCTTTTATTACTCCCCATCCCCCAATTTGAAAAAAAGGAATACATTCCTACCTTTTTGGGGAAAGTCATTAGTCAGGCAGAATTCCTTTCAAATCCGATTGCTTTTGGAGCTGATTATTCTTCCCGGCTTCCATTAACTTAGTATTTATTTTATGAATATCACCGTTTTTATTTTCAAATATTTTTGATTCTTCGTAAATAATGACGCGGCACTATGAAAATCTGCTTTTGTATCCGGTATTCGTATACTGTGTTAAACCTGCAAGCGGATTGAAGATTAACTGTGTCCGGTTCATTTTTCCCCGCATTTTTTTTATTTGCGCGACGTAATAAAATATAGAAATCATACTAATGCAATTGATTATTGATCGGATTTATAAAACAGGACAAGAAAAGGGGTGATATTCCAGGAATATTTTTCTTTTTCCGGTGGCAGGGGCGTCTGCTGACAGAATATTTGCACATAAAGAATATTTGGGCTAAAGCCCAGCTGGGTTCGGTACCGCCTCTAACCACGCCGTGAACGGCGTGGTAATTAACCGGGTAGTAGTTAAGTAAACTATAAGAATTTATGTCCACCTTGTCTCCTCCGTCACTGGTAACATTTGACTTCTAAAAGCGTCTATTTATATTACAGATAAGATTAATATAGAGCTAATTGGAGCCCAAAATGAGAAAGTTACTGGTTGTTTTTCTACTGCTGGGGGGAATGATTTATTCACAGCAGATTGGAGATCCCGATTTTAAACCGGAAATAAAGAATCCGGAATATAAAAACGGGAAGGGGCCTCTCATTTTAATTGATGAAGCCCATTATAATTTTCATACAATTACCGGACGTTATAAGCCATTTGCAGAATTACTTGCATTGGATGGCTACACAGTAAAAGCAAACACCATCCCTTTTACAAAGGAATCATTAAAAGAAGCCAGGCTACTCGTAATTTCTAATCCGCTCAACATAAGAAACATTGATATCTGGGCGCTCCCTACCCCACCGGCATTTACGGATGAAGAGGCAAGAGTAATTGAAGAATGGGTCCGGGGCGGCGGTTCATTATTCCTGATATCGGACCATATGCCATTCCCCGGCGCGTGCAGGAATATTTCCGAAATCTTCGGCTACAAAATGAATAACGGTTTTGCATTGGATACAACTAAGCGGGGAGGACCCGACCTTTTTACACGAAAAGATGCCACCCTTGCAGATAATTTTATTACAAACGGCAGGAATAAAAATGAATACGTAGACTCAATTTATTCTTTTACCGGGCAGGCTATTAGAATACCAACAGGCGCAAAACCGGTACTTACTCTTAAAAAAGGTTTTATTTCCATAATGCCCGATACCGCCTGGGTATTTAAAAATGATACACCCAAATTTCCGGCTGAAGGACTTTGTCAGGGAGGGGTAAGTAAATATCATAAAGGAAAAGTTGCCGTATGGGGAGAAGCCGCGATGTTCAGTGCTCAGATTGCCGGAAATAATAAGGCGGGCATGAACTATCCTCCGGCACGCAATAATTATAAACTGCTCCTGAATATCATTCACTGGCTGGATGGGGTTTTAAGGGAATAATTTAGGAAACAACAGAGCCCGTATCCCAACTGAATTATTTAATCCGTCGGGGAATAGTCCCCGACGGTAATGTGATCCCAAACTGAATTATCAGTTTTTCAACTTTTTAAGTGCTTCCACCGAACTTGAATTCTTAGGATTTAATTCGACTGCTTTTTCATACGCTTTAAGAGCTCCTTCCCTATCACCGGAAGCCAGAAGTCCCTCGCCGTAACTATCGTATGCGTTTGATGAATTAGGATAAATATCTATAATGAATTTAAACAATTTAGCTGCATCGGACGGATTTGCCGGAAGCATCTTATAGCCCAAGCGATTTAGATCCTGCTCATTAAAATCATATTCTGCGGCTTTATCATTTCTTATGTTATTGAATTTATCAACAGCTTTTTTAATTCCGCTTTTCCTGTACTCTGTCTCAAATAGTTCCGCCGCGGATTTTTTTGGATATTCCGGTTTGCGGCCGTAAAGAATATCAGTAATTCCCGCAAACATAACCTCAAGCGGTGCGTCTCCCGCATTGCTCAATAGAACTATGCAGATATTATCTTCCGGTATTCTATATAACCTTGTGTGCCATGCATATAGGAATCCTTCGTGTGTAACAACGTGCTTTACTTTTTTATCTTTTCCAATAGGTACATCCCTTAATTCCCATCCAAGGCCCCAGTTTTTTATGCTGAGGGTAAACATTTCATCACGCGATTTTTTAGATATGAAATCATCTCTTGTCAATGCCCGGTCGAACAGGAATAAATCTTCAGCTGTTGAGAATAAAGACCCTGCGCCGTAAGCAGTACTCATATTCCAATAAGGTGCACGGATATAACCGTTGCTTCCTTTCATATATCCAGAGGCCATATTAGGAATGACGTCAGGCTGTATGAATGCGAGGTCGCCGCTGTTCTTCATTCCCGCAGGATCAAGGACCATTTCTTTAAGAGCCCTGGCATATGGTTTGCCTGTTAATTTCTCAACAATCATAGCCAGCAGATAGTATCCGGAATTATTATAAGCCCACTGGGAGCCGGGTTCAAAATCGAGACTTTCCATGCAATAATTCTTTCCAAACTCTTCAAGCTGAATGGGTGTAATACCTATACGCTCGGCAAATTTCATCGGACCTTTTATTCCATTTGCTGTAAAATAGTTTTTGATACCGGAAGAATGATTAAGAAGCTGCCTTACCGTAACCTTATCCCCAATTTCTTTTTTATACCAGGGGAGCAGATCCGAGATTTTTGTTTCAAGCGTTAGCTTCCCTTCATCGATAAGTTTCATTACTAAAACGGCTGTAAAAGTTTTGGTTATGGATGCAAGCTGCATTTTTGTTTCGGGAGCATTTGGCGCCTTAAATTCCATATTCGCATATCCGAAGCCCTTTTTGAAAATCGTTTTTCCCCCTACAGCCACCAAAGCAGTTCCGTTAAATTTCTTGAGTGCGTTAAAGCTCGTCAGATACTCATTAATCTCGCTTGTTTTGGCAGCTGATTGCGAATAAATTACACCGGATGAAATAAAAACCAAAAACAGAATTAGCCTTATAATCATTGTCTTTTTCATACCCCTTCTCCTTTTATTCTGAAAATATTATACTTTTTTTAATCCCTGTAGCTTTAGAATTAGGACGGACTTGGTTACGAAAAGTTTCGTAGTGAAGATTTTAAATTAAATATCAGACTCCCCCTTTCAGATATTCAATCCCGCAGCTTAAATGAAGCGGAAAATATTCTTTAATAAAAACCATTACCATTTCGGTTTAATGATTTATTTTGCATCTGCGTAGTCTTCTTCCCCCCGCATAACGGGATCTTCGACTTCCTAAGGGAAGAAGTGGGGGCTCAATCTTGACAGTCCTCTTAATCCTCCCCGCGATTATGAGTTCCAGAACTTCTCGGCTACTCATCTCCTCGAACGAGCTTTGATGAAAGAATGTTATCGATGCGCGTCCCCTTCCCTCGCCAGGGAAGGGGAAAAATCATCTACCAATGAATGTCATTAAAGCAGATAAAAGGGGATGAGTTCCACAACCCGAATTTCCACGACTCTCTTTCCGCAGTTCACACTCTTATTCCAACAAAGCAGGCAGCCTTCCCTGTCCGAGGGAAGGCGGGCAGCATTAATCTATGTTTGTCTAGATGCCGGACTGCCGGATGGGTAGTTTAAGCCGTCGGGGACTATTCCCCGACGGCATTAAAAGTTTTGCAGAGGCAGAAACCTGTACGGATTGGAATAAGAATTTAATTATGCATGCCTCCAGTATTTGTAATAAACATCTTTATACCTTCACACAATTCATTTACCAGATACTCATCTATAATATGTGTTTTTGATCAATTGACATGCAGAGTTATTTGTTGTAACTTGAAAGTACTTGCAGGATATTAGAAGAATTTTGATTATTGTAAAAATCATCAATTACTTCTGGTAAGAATGGTTAACTAAATTGTAAAACATTATGGAGGAAAGATGAACTCAAAAAAATATCTTGCTGAATTTATTGGGACTTTTGTACTCGTACTGGGAGGATGCGGAAGCGCAGTGCTTGCAGCCGCTTTTCCGGGCGTGGGCATAGGGCTGCTTGGAGTTTCACTTGCTTTCGGATTGACTGTATTGATTATGGCATTTGCAATCGGACATATTTCGGGATGCCATCTTAATCCTGCTGTTTCATTCGGACTCTGGGCCGGGGGGCGCTTTGACACAAAGGAATTATTTCCTTACATAATTGCCCAGGTACTGGGAGCACTTGCAGCCGGCGCAGTTCTGTTTCTAATTGCCAGCGGAAAAGCCGGATTCGATGCATCTGCCGGATTTGCTTCAAACGGATACGGCGATCATTCTCCCGGCGGCTATTCTCTCCTTTCGGCTTTTGTAACCGAGGTGGTTTTAACCTGCATCTTTTTAATTGTAATTATGGGCTCTACTGATAAAAGGGCACCTCAGGGATTTGCGCCAATAGCAATAGGACTTGCATTGACACTTATCCATCTTATAAGCATCCCTGTTACAAACACATCCGTAAACCCGGCACGCAGCACAGGAGTGGCATTTTTTGCCGGCGGTCTGGCTGTTGCTCAATTATGGCTCTTCTGGGTTGCGCCGATAATCGGCGGCGTCTTAGGGGGGTATATTTACAAAGCTGTCTTTAGTGAAAAATAGTTTTTCTTTCCAAAGCCGCCTGTAATCTCAGGCGGCTTGGTTTACCTGAATTCAAATCCTTACTTCTTCCCTTTCTCTTTACTTGTGCAGGTAGCTGCGTCTTTGCAGTCATCGCACTTGCTTGCTTCTTTTTTAACTGTTTTAACAGTCTTAACTTTCTGTGTTTTAACGGTGGTTTCTACTTTTTTTGCAGGGGGTACACTCTTTTTGGTTTCCTGCTGCATTGCGCCTGTTAATCCGGAGAAACTTAATAATACTGATACTGCTAATAGTGCACAGATCTTTTTCATTTTAATTCCTTTTTAATGTTAAAAAATAATGTTACAGAAAACAGGTGCAATATCCGCGCCAGGATATAACCTTCAAATTAAGACAATAGCATCTATTTTTACGGAAATTAAATCAGAAAAAGACTCTTTGGGCGAATTGAACGACCGGTATGTCGAAATGGCGGGATAAAGATCAGGAAACTCCCGCCGGCTAAATGCGGCGGGCGCGATGCGTATTAATTATAATATTCATATTCATATTTTAACAATTTTACAGGTTCATTAAGCTTATCATAGGTAATCCTTTCTTTCACATTCCCCTTCTGGTCATATTTATATTCATACTTTACATAGATGTCATCATCCTTATTATCATTTATTTCCGACAGGATATTTCCCTTTGAATCATATTTATAAGTATTGGAAAAAAGCAGCTTGCTCTCCTTTCCAAGTTTAGTGTTCTCAATAATATTCCCGTTACCATCATATTTGAAGATAAAAGATTCAACAAGTTCGCCATCCTCATAACGTGAATTTTCTACGACCCTCTTCCCTTCATATTTCGTTACTATTTTTTCGGCAGCTTTTCCGTCAGAATCATATTTAACTGTTTCCACCCGCCGGCCCCCTTCGAGATATGATCGGATGTATTTACACACCACCTTGCCTTCGTCATCATACTGCGCTTCAACTGATAGGTTCCCTTCTGAGTCATACTCATAGTTGTATTTTTCTACCGGTTTTCCATCCGAGTCGTATTTTACTTTTTTTGATATTTTATTCGCGTCCGAATAAGTTGAAATAATCCTGCTCGCCACGGCACCATCCGAGTCCATTATTGTTTCCTTTACAATATTACCTGCGTTATCATAATCGTATTGCAGTTTACTGATTACGGTTTCATCAGCCTTTAATAACGCCTTCTCAATCATATTATTCTTAACGTCATATTTATATGTGTATATCGAATCGATATTATCTTTTACATCATAGACGGTTTTTGCTGTAAGGTTATTTGCCGCATCGTACCCGTATTTAATCTTATATTCAATTTCCCCCTCCTTATCGAAAACAATACGCAGAGTAATCAGACCATTTTTATCGTATTCATTTGTGAGATACTTTTTCCCTTCTTTGGAAGGCTCGCCGAAAGCATAATCATATATGGCTTGAGAAGAGCTTTTAACTGATGAGATTTTAATCTTGGATTTTTCCCTATTTAATTCCCCTGTCTGTGAATAATTGTATTCAGAGACAGCAAGAATAAATAATATAACCGCTGATAAATATTTAATGGATGATTTCATGGACTTCTCCGATATTTAACGAAAGTAAAATAATAATTTTAATCCAAAATGATAACGGAATATTTAACTGTCGCTTAATAAATTTGTCCTGAATGAGAGACCGCCGGATTAATTTATTTTCAATATCTTGGAAAAGCCCGTAATATCAAATATAGTCTTAATCGATTCAGTGACTCCCGTAAGTTCCATTTTTGCCCCCATAGCGTTTATTTTCTTCTGGGCATTTATTATCACACGCAGACCCGCACTGCTCATATAGTCAAGGCTGGCAAAATCCAATACAAGGTGGTCAATTCCTTCTGCGAATAAATTATCCAATTCGGTTGAAAGAAGATTGCTTGTAATTGTATCCAGCCTGCCTGCCATTGCAAGCCTTATGTTTTTACCCTCTACTGTCTTTGTAATTATCATTTTATTTCCCTGTTGTTCTATTTTTTTTCGTTTTTATGCGATTAACCGATTAATTCACTCTTTATTTTTTCATATACATAATTATTTTATTTTTTTCCTTATCCGGGCTGAATTCAATTCCAGAAGTTAATCCCTTTATTATTGATAAGCTGAGTTCATCAAGATCTTCTCTTTCGAAAATATTCCCCTCAATGCCCCCGTATTCATAAATTATTTCCAGGCTGTCTTGCTTTTCGGAATAGGAAATAGTCAGGTCAATGTTGAATACGGCGGATACTGAATTATGAATTGAAAGAGATTCTTCAACAACCAGAAGTACATCATTAATCATTTTCCGGGGGAGGACATGCTTCTCGCAGAAGTGCTCAATTTCTGCATTCATTGCGTAAAGGTCATAATCGGGACTGTCAATATGGTACATAAAGCTACGGATCCGATTAATAAAGGCTCTGGTTTTTGGTTTTTGAGGATTTGAGAAAATCTGCTCCGGCGGTCCATCCTCATAAATTAAGCCTTCATCCATATACAATACCCTATTGGAAACATCACGGGCAAAATCCATTTCGTGAGTTACAATTGCCATTGTCATCCCTTCCCGTGCCAGTCTGCGTATTACAGAAAGTACTTCGCTTACCATTGTAGGGTCAAGTGCAGATGTCGGTTCATCAAAAAGGATTATTTCCGGATCCATCGAAAGGCACCGGGCTATTGCAACTCTCTGCTTCTGTCCCCCCGAAAGTTCATCGGCAAAGCTGTACATCTTCTCGGCAAGCCCCACCATCTTTAAAAGGTCTTTGGCTTTCTGCTCTGCTTCCTCCTTGCTTCTTTTTAGTAGCTTCATCTGTCCAATAGTAAGATTCTCAAGCACCGATAAGTGGGAAAAAATATTGAACGATTGAAACACCATTCCCATTTTCTGGCGCAGTCTGCTTACATCGGTATGTTTATCAAGTATGTCAACATCGTCAATAAATATTTTTCCGCCGGTAGGAATTTCAAGCAGATTCAGACATCGCAGGAATGTACTCTTTCCTGTTCCGGATGGACCGATAATGGAAATAACTTCCCCTTTATGAATTTCCACATTTATATCTTCAAGGACCGAAAGGTCACCGAATTTTTTTGCAAGATGTTCAACTCTAATCATATTCTTATCCCCGCTTAATTTTTAATTTAGGGTCAGTCATTCTTTCAAGATATCCAAGCAGCAGCATCAGCAGCCACGAAATAAGGAAATAGAGCACTGCTACCATTATAAGCGGGAAAAAGGCATCAAAAGTTCGGCTCCTTATAATATCGCTTGCCTTTGTAAGGTCCTGCACGGCAATATAGCCGACAATAGAGGTCATTTTTACAAGAGAAATTACCTCTCCCTTATATACCGGCAAAATTCTTCTTGCCGCCTGCGGAAGTACAATGTAGATGAATGTTTTTACCTTCGTAAATCCCATTGCAATGCCCGCTTCTGTCTGCCCCCTGTCAACCCCCTCAATGCCGGTCCTGAACATTTCCGAAACATAGGCGGCAAAATTAAGGCCGAAAGCAATTACAGCAACAATGGCAGGACTTATATCAACCGAGGCAAAAACCACGTAGAATATTATCATTAAAACCACCAACACGGGGGTTCCCCTTAGCAGTGAAATATATACTTTTGCCGGGATAAGGAGTATTTTCCTGCGGGACATCCTCATAAAGCAGACAATAGCACCGAGAATTGAACCGAACAAAATCGAGAAAATGGATATTATAGCCGTTGTTTTAAGGCCGTCAATAATAAGGAGATATCTCTTCTCTACAATTATATTATTATAGAAACTTTCTTCAATTTTGTTAAAGACGCTTACTTCTTCCAGCGCTGTTTTTACAGCGGTTCCGCTTTCCAGATTTCTGCCAAGAAGAAAAATACTGGCACCCAGCCTCATATATGAGTCGGAAAAATCAATCTGTTTCTTCCTTTCATCCGTAATCATAAGAGTGCTTGCAATCATATCAATTTTATTGGAGGCCGCAGCAATTATCAGGCTTCCGAATTCCATATCCGAAATTTTAATTTCTTTGCCAAGATAGGCCCCGAATCTTTCAACTAATTCAACATCCAGGCCTATCAGTTTATTATCTTTTACTACAGTAAACGGGAGCCCTTTATCACTCACCATTCCGACAGTAAGAGTGCCGTTCTTTTTTTCATTCTTAATGACCGGCATTTCGGTAGTTCCCTTAGTAATCCACCGGTCAACCATGTCAGCATATATTCCTTCCTCTTTAATTTTCTTAAAGAAGGAATTGAATTTTTCCCTCAGTTCATCATTCTGCCGGTTAAAACCCATTCCGATTGGTATGGTAAAAACAGTATCGCCTAGTATTTTCAGTTCCTTGTCATTTCTCAATATCTCGGCAAGAGTTTCTGTAGTATAAAAAGCACAGTCAACCTTCCCCGATTTAACGGCGAGGATAAGCTCTGAAGGGCTTTTATACTGCTGAATGGAAGCTTTCGGCAAATTTTTAATTGCATAAGTATCGTGAACAGATCCGAGTAAAACTCCAATCTTTTTATCCTTTATATCATCAACTGTTCTGAATTTGCCGCTGCCGGCATCAGATTTGCTCAATTCCCCTTCCCTCTTTTTAACGAGCATAACCTGGGAATTAAGGAAATATGATTCGGTGAAATCAACCGATTTCTTCCTTTCGGCCGTAGCTGTCATTCCGGAGATTATTAAATCTATTTTACCCGACTGAAGAGAGGTAATTAATGCCGAGAATTTCATATCAACGAATTCAATTGGTCTGCCTAATCTGACTGCAACTCTGCGCGCCAGCTCCCCGTCGTGCCCGGTAACCATTTTATTGGCATCAACAAAGCAGAACGGCTCCCTGGTTGCCGAAACACCAACCTTTAAGGGAGTCCCTTTTTCGGGGGGTGTAATCTGCACTGTTTCATAAGGAGTTAAATCGGTTTTAAACCATCTCCTCTTCATATCTTTAAGAGTGCCGTCATTAAGCAGCTCTTTGATAAAATTGTTTAACTCCGATAGAAGTTTCTCATTCCCCTTCCTGAGGGCAATAGCAGTATTCTCATAATCGACTGCCTCTTCGAGGTACATCAGTTCCTTGTTCCTCTTGCAGACATTCATTGCAGTCGGGTAGGCGGTAACTACAGCATCAATCTGGTCCGACTTAAGCGCGGCAATGGCATCCATAACGTCGTCAAAACTTTTTATCGATGCCTCTGGGAATCTTTTCTTTGAAAGCTGCTCCCCCGTTGTTCCAGTCATTACCCCTATTCGGGCTGTCTTAGCGTCATCCAGCTTTGTAATGGACTTTTTCTCATCGCTGCATCTTACAAAAAGCAGCAGAGCGATAAAAACAACGCTGTAATATTTTAATTTTTTCTTCATTATTTTATTCCTTAACAAGAGCAGCAATGCCCCCTACGTAATAAGGTTTAGAAAAGAGGACGCTTTTAGCTCTTTCCTCTGTAATTGTTATACACGCTCCTATCATATCTACTTTTTTCGATATAAGAGCCGGAATCATAGCGCCGAAATCCATATTTACAATCTCAAGTTTTAATCCAAGCTTCTTAGCTACCAGAGATGCAATTTCAATATCAAGCCCTACAATTTTCTGTGAACCGTCAATGAATGAGAATGGTTCTGTTATTGCAGAAGTTCCGAATTTCAAGACCCCTTTCTCTTCAGTTGATTCTATAACGGGCATTGGTTCCGGAGCCCCGGCCTTAGGAAGCCAGCGGGCCAGCATTTTATCATATCCCCCATCAGATTTAAGCTGATCTACAATTTCATCAACTGCATTTTTCAATGCGGCGTTTTCGGGATGAACCGCAAATCCGTAATTATCGGTTGTTATCATTTCGGGAATAACTGTCAGTCCCGGATTTTTACCTGCAATATTTTTCAATATCGGTTCATCATAAGCTGCGGCATCGGCTTTGCCCGATTGGACAGCCATACACGCATCCAGCACACTATTGAAGTATTTGAATTTTGCATTCGGGAATTTTGAAAGAACAAGCTTATCTGCCACAGTGCCGGTAGGCACGGCAAATTCCTTCTCTTCCAATTGGGCAAGCGATGTAATTTTTTCTCTCTTAGTGCACCCTGCAGCCGGCAAAAGAATAATTACGCTTAAACATATTATCAGCAGTTTTGATATTGATCTGTACATACTTTATTCCCGTATTTTTATTGCTATTTCAGATGTTTAACTATGGTGAATATATTTTTGCCTTCCTTATATTCATAATTAAATTCGTCCATAAGTTTTTTAATCATATGGATGCCAAGCCCGCCTATTTCCCTTTCTTCAAGGGAAAGAGAAATGTCCGCATCAGGTTTTGCCAAAGGATTAAATGGAATTCCATTATCGGTGAATGTAATTGATATGCATTCGCTTTTTATTTCCACCCCGATTTTTACTTTTCCTGTCTCTCCGGGGTAGGCATAATTAATAATGTTAATAAGAGTTTCCTCGCAGGCAGTTAGAATTCCGGCCAGAGTTTCATTATCCATTTCCGTTGCGGAAATATTCATTTCTATAAATTCCATAAGAAATGTAAAATTATCTTTTACCGCCTGCTGCTCAATTTCATATTTTGCTGCTTTCACATCCCCCCCCGCATTTATGAAAGTTTAATTGAAAGGAGGGTTATATCGTCGGACTGATCTGCATCCAGAGCATAATTATGAACCGCTTCAAAGCTCTTCTTAACAATTTCGGTTGCGGTAAGGCTGCTGTTTTCCCTTAAGAATGCTTCGAGCTTCTCTTCTGAGAAGAGGGCGCCGTCTTTATCCATTGCTTCGGTTACGCCGTCGGTAAAAGTGTAAATAAGGTCTCCCGGAGCCAGCTTAATTGTTTTGCTCTCATATGTAATATTATCAAGCACTCCGAGTGCAAGTCCGCCGGTTAACTCTACGGTTTTAAGTGTACCGTCTTTGGATAAAATATATGGAGGATTATGCCCGCCGTTTGCGTAATGGAGTTCTCCGGTCCTGAAATTAAGGATGCCGTAAAATACGGTAACAAACATTGATGAAACGCTTTCGTGGCAGAGAAGGGTATTTACATAGGTAAGGCATTCGTCGGGTGAAATTCCTTTAAGCGCCGTAGCTCTTATAAGTGTGCGGCTTACAGCCATAAAAATGGCGGCAGGAACTCCCTTCCCCGATACATCCCCCATTACAAAACCGATCCGGTCATTATCCAGAAGGAAGAAATCATACAGATCCCCCCCGACTTCTTTCGCCGGTTCCATTCCCGCGAATATCTCAAATTCAGGTTTATCGGGAAACGGAGGGAATACTTTAGGCAGAATAGCCATCTGAATATTCCGCGCAGTGTCAAGGTCATACTGTATTGCCAGAAGCTTATCGTGCTCTTTAATTGCATTACGGATAATTTCCAGTTCACGTATAGTCTTTTCAATGGTTCTTTCAAGATCGGCAAAATCCACCGGCTTGGTAACAAAATCGTATGCGCCGTGGTTCATTGCAGTTCTGATATTATCCATATCCCCGTAGGCGGATACAATAACCGTTCTAAGCGCCGGATTTCTAAGCTCATTTAGCTTAGCCAGAAGAGTCAGCCCGTCCATTTCGGGCATATTTATATCGCTCAGAATAATGCCGATATCCTTATGCTCCAGCAGTCTGCTTAATGCCTCCAGTCCGTTCGATGCAAAAACGAAATCATATTCACCGTCGCGGATTTTCTTTCTGAACCGCTGACGGATAAGGGATTCGAGATCGGGTTCATCATCAACAACTAACATTTTTTCCGGCATATCTACTCACCTGGTTTAATTATCGAAAATATTTCTGTTTTAAGTTTTTCAAAATCTATTGGTTTTGTAAAATACTCCTCTGCTCCGTACTGCATAATTTTATCATATTTCTCTTTATCGTCATAGGCTGTAATCATAAACACTTTAAGGTGGGAGTACTTTTCTTTAAGGACTCTCAGCAGTTCAATTCCATTAATTCCGGGCATATTAATATCGGAAAGAATGAGCACCAGATCTGCGGCCCTGGCTGTATTAAGGTATTCGAGCGCATCCTCCCCCGAGAATGCGAAATGAAAATCAATATGCCCTTCCCTCAGTTCTTTTCTGAATCTCTGCCTGAAGAGAGGTTCCACATCCATTTCATCATCAACAACCATAATCCGTATCATAAAGATTCCCCCTACAAATTTTTAGGCAGTGTAATTATGAATTCCGCAAATTCCCCCGGTTCTGAATTTACTTTTAATTCCCCTTTATGTTCCTGTACTATTATATCATAACTCAGGGATAAACCGAGTCCGGTTCCCTTGCCTGCCGGCTTGGTGGTGAAAAACGGATTGAATATTTTGTCCAGTATATCCTGCGGTATTCCCTTCCCGTTATCCATAATTCTTATTTCAATCCTGTCCCCCAGATTTTTAGTTGTAACTTTCAGAACCGGATCGAAAGAATCCTTCTTTTCTTTCTTTTTTTCGTGAACCGAATAACAGCCGTTATTGAATATGTTAAGGAACACCCTGCTTAAATTCTGAGGTACAACGTTTATCGGTTCAATTGTATTGTCGTAATCGGTTTCCATTTTAATGTTAAAAGTACTGTCCTGCGCCCTGAAACCGTGGTAGGCCAGATTGAGGTATTCCATCAGCAGGTCATTAATACCGGTCTTCTGCTTTTCCCCTGTTTTTCCCCTTGAATGGAGGAGCATTCCCTTTACAATGCTGTCTGCCCTTCTTCCGTGCTCATTTATTTTTTTGGCATTCTGCTCCAGATCGGTAAGTATTTCTTTTATATAATCGAGCGATTTCGGGTCGAGCCTGTCTGCCTGATTATTAAACTCTTCAATCAGCTCAGAGGCTATGCCTATTGACAGCTCCGAGAAATTATTTATAAAGTTGAGAGGATTTTTTATTTCGTGCGCGATACCGGCTGTAAGCTGTCCAAGTGAAGCCATTTTCTCTGCCTGGACTAATTGAGTCTGCGCCTCTTTCAGTTCGTTATTAGCCCTGTTAACCGCCTGATATGCATAAGCATTATCGAGCGCGGTGGCAATATAGTTGGCAAGGTTGCTCAATATATCAAGATGATTCTCGGTATAGGCATTCTTTCTGAAACTCTGTGCAGAGATAACTCCTATAAGCCGCTCGCCTATTAATAAGGGGAGATAGATAAGTGATGAGACATAAAGCCCCGCCTTCGGTTTGGAACGGGTGGCAATATATTTAATAAACTCTGTATCAACATCGTTTATAAAAACCGGCTTCCGGTTATCCGCGCACCAGACCGCGAACCTGTTTTTATCCAATGTGCTGAAACTGAATTCAGGCAGCCGCTCTCCGTTTTCAATTGCCAGTTTGCATTCAAGCAGGTTTTCCTTTTCGTTCAGGAGCATAATAGAAAAACTGTTCGCTTCCAGCAGGCTGTTTACTTTCTCATAAACCGTTGTAAAAATTGATTCCAGGTCCAATGTAGATGTTATTTCGCGCCCTATCTGACTTAATGTTTTTACGTTTTCAATTGCCTTGTCAAGCTCAAAATTCTTTTCGCTTAATTCGGCAGTTCTCATTTCAACTTTCTCTTCCAGCGTACGGCTGTAATCTTCCAGAGCGGCATTGGCGCTCTTAAGTTTTTCAATTGTCTGTCTTAATGCGTCGAGCATTATCGTAAATGTATTTGTAAGCTCGGTTATTTCGTCATTGCCCCTGCTCTCGGGAATATTAACGTTAAAATCCCCCTCCCCTATTTTCTGGGTTGCAAATGCAAGCTTTCTGAGAGGACTTGTAATTGAGCGGGAGATGAGGGTTATTACCAGAAGCAATATAAATCCCCCTATGACTGCAAGAATAATGATCATTTTAAATAAATTGTCAAGCTGCGCAGTAAGTTCTTCTACGGGATATACAATTCCAAGGGACCAGCCGTTCATTTTAACCGGGGCATAGGATATCCAGCTCAATTTTCCGGTAGCTACGTTATGATATTCAACTTCGGCAAAACTTGTTTCCCCCTTAATCATTTTCCTACCAATATTCCTTAACTGGGGGGAATTTGTCTCTTCTGCAATACTGAATACAGTAGAGTTCATTATCATTTCTTTGCGCGGATGGGTTGTAAGGCTTCCGTTCCGCGATATCATAAACGCATAGCCTGTCTCATATACTTTAATTTTGGATACCAGTTCCTGAAGCCAGTCAAGAGAGAGATCCGCGCTTAAGATGCCTATAAATTTCTTTTTGCCGTTTACCGTCCTGTAAATAGGCACCGAATAGGTGGACATAACCACATTCCCCCCGTCTGCTTTTAGATAGGGCTCGCTCCAGAGAGGCTTATCAAGCTCCTTGGGTATCAAATACCAGTCCATTAGATAATTTTGAAATTCATTCCTGCCAGTCTTAAGGCTTAGAATATGGTTATTGAACTGATAAGCCATAATAGAAGAATACTCACCGGCAGGACCGTTATAATCGGGTTCAAAGGTAATGGAGGCGCCGAAGATTTCGGTATTGTTTTCAATTGCGAGACAGAGCAGCTTCTCTATCTCGGCGGCGGAATAGTTTCCTGCTTCAAATATTTTGGAAAGATTATCGGGTATTTTCTGTACGGCAGTAAGCACTTTTTCAACCTCGCTTACGGTAGACCGGGTGAGAAGCCTGGAGTTTTCCTTAAGGTTTTCAAGAATTGTATTATGCGAAACCTTATAGATATAGGTAAATATGCCGGCAGTTATTATAAAAACGCTGGCAAAGATGAACAAGATCATCTTAAACGAAATACCCCGCTTGAAATTTATTCCTTTCATTTCCCCTGCTTAAGATTCAAAGGTTTATATAGACTGTTATATTCAGGTATTTTTGATATTAATTTATTCTCAAGAAGAATCCTTGCCAGAAGCATATAATTTTCAGCCGGAAGCAGTTCGAAATTATCTATTTTCTTTGAAGGGAAATATAAATCCTTCATACACTCCAGCATCCATTTCTGATGCGCTTTATTATAGGGAAGGTTTGCTTCCTTTATATACTTTATGATTATTTCCACCGCCTCTTCAGGATGATCGAAAGAGTATCTCCATCCTTCAAGTGTAGCCTCGGCAAAAGAGGCGCATAACTTGGGATCCTTTGCGTATAAATCCTCAGAGCAGTAAAGCCCCTCTTCGGGGAAGTTCAATCCGTAATCGGAGAAAAAGAAGGTGTTCAGTTCATCCTTATTTATACCGGAATTAATAATGGTATGATATTCATTATACCACATTGCGGTAGTAACGTCTATTCCGTCGAAGAAAAAGAGGTTGATTGAATTCCCCTGCATTATGGTCTTTACATTCAAATC
>JAEXUB010000068.1 GCA_023453125.1 Bacteroidota bacterium | reverse complement strand
CTTCTTCGCCAAGATCTTTTTCTATGAATTCTCTTACTTCTCTACCCCGTTCGCCAAGAAGTGTAATAACATTCACGTCGGCATTTGTATTACGGGCAATCATTCCCAATGTAACACTTTTACCGACCCCCGAGCCGGCAAAAATACCAACTCTCTGCCCTTTCCCGATTGTCATTAAACCATCAATGGCTCTTATTCCGGTCTGCAGAGGGGTTGTAATTCTTTTCCTTTCAAGTGGATTAGGGGGCTCGCGGTGGATACTCCTCATTGATGATGCTTTAATTTCCCCTTTGCCGTCAATCGGATTACCGAGGCCATCTATTACACGCCCGAGAAGTTCTTCCCCTACCGGAAGTGTAAAGCTGCGCCCTGATGCAACAATCTCGCAGGCCGGTGAAATCTGCTGCACTTCGCCCAAAGCTATTGATAATACTTTTCCTTCCTTAAATCCCACCACTTCAGAATAGCATACTTCATTTCCTTCTTTATCAACAACTCTGCAGACTTCACCTAGTGCCACATTAGGACCGGTAGATACTATAACAAGGCCAATTACATCAGACACCTTACCATTTACCTTGATAAGGTCTGTATTCTGAAGAATTGTTTTGTATTTCAATATTTTTTCAGCTACCAAGTCCATTTGCAAATACGCTGTTCATTAATGATTTTTTTAATTCTGCCAGTTGAACGGAAAGACGTGCATCAACAGTGCCGATATCGGTTTCAATAAGGCATCCCCCTGCTTCAACAGTATCAGTGGCCTCAAATCTTATTCTGGATAATCCGGCTTCTGCAAACATACTGCCGCTGTCGCTGTTCATTTTTTCAAGGTCTGAGGGATTAAGCTTAATGATTATCTGGTTTGCGCCTAAAACCTTTTTAATTGCGTTTTTAACATTTTCTACAATAATAGAATCTCTTTCAACTTCCCTTTTAAGAATCATTTCGGAAATCATAAAAGAAAGTTCAATAACTATCTTTTCAAATGATTTGTCATATTCATCGGCTCTTTCATTGAAATCATAAAAAATCGTAAACACATCGTCATACTTTTCAAGCAGTTTCTTTGTATACTGCTGTTCAAGTTCAGTCATTGCTGCATTATAACCCTGATCGTAGCCGGCTTCATACTGGAACTGAAGCTGCATCTGGATATTCTCCTGCGAATCTTCCTGAACAGCTTTTAATGAAGTTCCTGATTTTAAGCTTAACTTCTTCGATCCCGGGATTCTTATAATATCAGACATAAACTTCGTCCAGGCTTCCTCTAAGGTTAAGTGAAATTTCGCCGTCTTCTTCGAGGCGTTTTACTACATCTACAATTCTTGCCTGTGCGCCTTCCACTTCTTTCAGTTTTACCATTCCCATATACTGCAGTTCCTCTTTTAGAAGGTCGGCTGCACGTTCGGACATATTTGAGAAAATCTTGTTCTTAAGTTTTTCATCGGATACTTTGAGAGACAGAGCCAGATCTTTTCGGTCAACTTCTCTTAAAATCTTCTGTATATCCCTATCCTGAATATTGATAATATCTTCGAAGAGGAACATTAATCTCTTTATTTCGAAAGCAACGTCGGGATCTTTTTCTTCCATCGACTGGAGAATTTCTTTGCTGAGCGAAATACTGGTACGGTTAAGAATGGTTGCAAGAGCCTTGGTACCTCCTATTTTGCCAATTGACTGGCTCATTGAAAGTCCGGCCATCTCATCAACCACCTTTTCAATCTGTTTGATTGTCTGAGGAGAGATTTTACCGAGTGTAGCAATTCTATATGCAACGTCCGATCTCATCGGCTCGCCTAATTCCTTAATTGCACTGGCAGTCTGATCCGGATGGAGCTGAGATAGAATAAGCGCTATCGTCTGAGGATGCTCTTTATTCAAAAAGTTTATAAGCTGGGTAGAATCTGCCTTCTTTAATACGTCAAATCCTTTCAGAGTAGTAAGATTGCGCACTTTTTCAATAATTTCGGAGGCTTTCTGAAGGCCGAATGACTTTTCGAGTACCTGCTGGGCATACTCAAGTCCCCCCTCAAGAACATATTCTCTTGCCGTAACCATGTTGTAGAATTCAAACATTACTTTTTCAACTGTCTGCGAAGGAATATTCTTAACACGGGATATTTCGGTTGAGATCTGCTCAACTTCAACAGGATCGAGATATTTGAAAACTTCCGATGCTGTTTCCACATCAAGTGCAATCATCAGAAGCGCCGCTTTCTGAGCGCCCGGAAGGTCTTCCTGTATTAAATCTTTCTGGTTTCTATTATAATTCGTCTTCATGCAACCACGCGTTGATTAGTTTAGCGGCGTCAGCCGGATTCTTTGTAACATAATTCTGTATTTTTTCGTGCTGGTTTTTCTTTACGATTGCTTCTTCCGAAATTTCATCTTCGATATCCCCTACCGGAAGAAGTTCCTTTCTCCTTGGAGCGCTCATCAGAGCCGCGGCAGAAGCACCGTTTCCGGCCGGTAATGCTCTATCAAAAGATGCACCTCCTCCGGAATATCCTTCCAGCGCCGGCATTCCGTTGCCGCCATAGGTGCCTATAACTATCTTTTCGTTTTTAAGCTTAAACATCAGGCTTTTAAGAATAAATGCCGATGCTGCTATTGCTACAACTATTAATACTAATCCCGACCACTCGTTATAATTCTCAAGGAAACCGCCGGAATTTACCGGAACGTCGTCTATCTGTTTAATCTCAAACGGCATGCTGTGAATGGAGAACTGATCACTCCTGTTCATATCGAATCCTACAGCGTTTTTTACCACATCTTCAAACTTTTTAAGCTGTTCAGGAGTACGTGTTGTAAATTCAACGGTAGTCTTATCCCCCTGTTTTACTTCTTTCGGAATATCGCTAACAACTACGGCAACACTTAGTCTTTTAATATTTCCGGAACCGCCAACCACTCTTTCAATAGTCTTGCTTATTTCATAATTGGTAGTAGTGTTCTGGGTAGACTGAGATGAAGTATCGGCATTTGTTTTACCCGCGTTATCGGCACGTCCAACCTGTTCGCTTACTGCAACCTGCGATTCCGGGTCGAAAGTTGTCATTGTCTTTTCAACCTGGTCAAAATTTATATCCGCATTAACCTGAACCATCGCATTTCCGTATCCGACTACATTATCCAGAATGCTCTGTGCCTTATCGGAAAGATATTTTTCTACGTTTTCCTTCATTTCATACTGCTTAGAGCTCGAAATTGCCAGAGAATTATCATCGCTCTCTTTTGAAAGGAGCCTTCCCTTTGTGTCCAACAGGGATACACGGTTAGGAGTCAATCCTTCTACGCTGCTCGATACCAGATTAAGTATCGCCGCAATATTTGTCTTTGTTAAGGAATAATTACCTCTGAGTTTTAATACAACCGAAGCTGTAGGCTGTTTATCTTCATCCTTGAAAATTGATTTTTGGGGAATTACAATATGTACTCTGGCGCCTTCAATGCCTTCCTGCTGCGTAATAGTTTTTGAGAGTTCCCCTTCTAGCGCCCTCTTGAAATTAAGTTTCTGCATAAATTCCGACATACCCATTGTAGACTGGTCAAAAATTTCATAGCCTACAACTCCTGAACCGGGAATCCCCTTTCCTGCCAGATTAAGCCTTACCTCATATACTTTATCCTGCGGGACTTTAATTGTTCTTCCTGCATCGTCAATTTTATACGGAACTTTAGATGTTGTAAGCTGCTCAATAACCTTTGAGGCATCCTCTTCCTGAAGGCCGGTATATAAGGTTGAATAAGAAGGTTCGTTTAGGAATACAAAGGAAACTCCCACCAGAATAACCGTTAAGATTATTCCACCGCCAATCAGAATTTTCTGCTGGAAATTTAATTTATTAAAAATGCTAAATAATTCGCCCATAAAATTTTATCCGTTATTAAACCGACATTCTGGTTAATTCTTTATACATGTCTACAGTTTTATTTCTTATTTCCATAAGAAGTTCTAAGCTGGTTTTTGCTTTTTCGCCGGCAATCATTACTTCGTGAAGCTCAACTCCCTTGCCGTTTATAAAGTCTTGTGTCACTTTATTGCTTTCATTCTGCGCATCGGTTACTGAATTTATCAGTCCCGTAAAAAGATTTTCAAAATTTTCTCCGCTCTTTTTGGTTTCGTTTACCTCACGGAACGGATCCGGAAGCATTGAGCGTATGGCATCAATTTTCATATCAACCTCTTCTATCTATGATTGTACCCAAAGAAACACCGGACATTTTACCGGTCTTCTGGTAAAAGTGGTAATCCATAATCTCGCTCTGCTTATCGGGATACATCTTGGCGAAGAACTGTTTTTCCTTTGAAGAGAGGGGGGCAGTTTCGCCTTTGGTGCCGTTTGCCTGCGCTGATTCCGGATTGGGAGTATTATGATTGGTTTTCTGGATTAGCGCCGGAGAATAATTGCCGATGTTATTTGTGGTTATCTTCATTGTTTATTCCCTTAGAATCTTGATGCTCTTAATTTTTTGCGGTTTTTCAATTCCATTTCGTGAAATGCCTTCTTTGCCTGGAGAATATAGTTTGCCATTTCACTTAACAGATTAGGATTGTTAATATTAATAAATCCTCTCTCGTCTGCATCGGGATGCCCCGGTAGAAAAATATATTCATCCCTGTTTGCAGATAAATTATTGGCTGTTCTTTCCATTTTAGATCTCCAAAGAATCTTTTGCAATTTGTTTGGAGGCACTCAGTGCAGTCGAATTGGCCTCATATCCCCTTGATGCGGCAATCATATCAACCATTTCATTAACTACATTTACATTCGACATTTGGACATACCCTTTGTCGTCGGCATCCGGATGATCCGGCATGTAAACCATTTCGCCGGGGGTTTTATCCACCAGTTCATTGTAACCCAGTTTATCAGAAGGATTATTGGAAGAGGCAATATTAAATGACTGAGGACTTTCTATATGGCTTGAGTTGGAAATATTCAGTTTCATGCTCTTCCCTTCCATATTAAGGGTGCCTGCAGCTGAGCTTTCTTTCTGTATTACTTCCAGGAATTTCTTTTTGTAAGGTTCGCCGCTTGCTGTACGTGTGGTTTCGGCATTCGCAATATTCTCGGCAATGATATTCATTTTCCTTCTCTGAATGCTCATTCCTTTTGCGCTTATGTCGAAACCGAAATTAAGATTGGTTTTCATAATCTGCCTCCGCCTTTAATAACCGACTGCAAATCCCTGTAGAAACCGCCAATTTTCTTTGCAGTAAACTTGAATTTTATGCTGTTTTCGGCCAATTCTGCCATTTCGCTGTCTATATCAACATTGTTTACGCCGGAGATCATTTCTTCCGAATTATCTTCAACAATTCCGAATTCTCTTTGGCTGTTTACTTTTGTTGCGCCGAAATGTTTATCGTTGGTTGCCTTAAGGCTTGAGTTGATGTTATCTTCTAGCATATCCTTAAATTCAACATCCTGCCTTTTGTAATTCTTTGTGCCTACATTGGCAATATTCTTGCTTATAACCTGGTTTTTTGCGGCACAGAAGGAGAGGTAATTTTCTAAAGATTTTATGTTCTCAGACGGCATCTTTTTACCATATTTATTCGCAAATAAGGTTCAAAAGTAATGCCAGCCTAAAAAGGCTTTTTTTGGCGTGTTTTTGAAATTATGATGAATCGGTGTGGCTAATATTGTGCAGCAGTTACATATTACTCATTATAATCGAGTACTATGGTTTTTGTCTGCCCGCAGGAGCAAACAAACTTTATTTCCTGAATATTGTCGTGTGCGTCCTTCTTAAGGATAATTTTTACCCCTTCTTCGCTCTCCTCTTCAACCGAGATCTTGGTTTTGCCGGTAATTTGAGCTTTTTCTTTTTTAATTATATTGCCGCTTTCGTGGCTGGCTTCTATTTCTCTGTAAGTTAATTCTTTAAAGTCTTCTTCCATTGTCAAACACCTTGTTTACTTGTTCTGCAATCTGTTCAAGCGGGAGTATTAAATCGGACAAGCCCGCATCATTTACTGCTTTCGGCATACCATAAACAACACACGATTCTTCATCCTGCGCTATGCAGTAGCCGCCTAACTTTTTTAATTCCACTATTGCTTCGTAACCGTCTTTTCCCATACCGGTCATTATTATTCCAAGTGTATTCTTACCATACATCGATATTACTGAATTCATCATCACATCAACAGAAGGACGGTGCAGCGTTGATGATGGTTCTTCTGAAATCACAATTTGTATCTCATTTTGAAGGTTTTTTCTTACTTTCATATGGTACCCCCCCGGAGCAATATAAATAACTCCCGGACGTACCGGTTCATCATTTTCGGCTTCTTTCACTTCGAGGGGGCACATAGAGTTTAACCTCTCTGCAAGGCTCTTTGTGAATTTTGGAGGCATATGCTGTACAATGAAAACCGGACAATTAATCGACTTTGAAAACTGGGGCAGGATTTTCTGGAGAGAGAATGGACCCCCTGTAGATATTCCCAGGGCAACCGCCTTAAAAATACCTGCAGGAATTGGACGCGCTACGTGCGTTTTTGCCTGAGCCGGAGCAGTAGTTGAACTTATCTTTCTTAACCTGTCAAGACGCGATTTTAAGGACTTCTGCCTTACAATCTCCTTTACCTTGCGGATTAGGTCTTCTTTAATTTTAATAATATTGACGTTAACAAATGAAAGCTCTTTCGGTATAAAATCAACAGCGCCGTACTCAAGAGCCTTAAGGGTTGCTTCTGCCCCTTCGGTTGTAAGAGAGCTTACCATCAAAACACTTGTCGGGCAGTCTTCCATAATTTTCTTAAGTGTGGTAAGACCGTCCATTCTAGGCATTTCTATGTCGAGTGTAATCAGGTCGGGACGTAAAGCTTTGGCCTTTTCATATCCTTCAACACCATCGTTAGCGGTAGCCGCAACTTCAATCTCTTCATCACTCTCCAGCATCAGGGAAAGGGATTTCCTCATAAATGCCGAATCGTCTATTACCAGTACTTGAATCTTTCTTTTCAATTTATTTCAAGAGTTTGTTAACAATTTCGCCAATGTCAAGAATCATTACTACAGTTCCGTCCCCCATTATGGTTGAGCCGGCTAATCCCTCTATTGTACCGAGATATTTACCCAGGGACTTAATTACTATTTCTTTCTGTCCTATTAGTTCGTCAACCTTTATACCGAATTTTTTCTCGGCAATGCCTACAACTACAACATACTGCCAGGTACGCTCTTTAAAAGATTTGTCGTGCCGGGCAATAATTTCCTCAATGCTAATGAGAGGAAGCACCGAGTCTCTCATCTTAATTACTTCGTTTTTATTGATCGAGTAAATATGGTCTTTATGAACTCTAACCACTTCAATAACCGAATTAAGAGGAATGACCGCAAGCTCCGATTTTACCTTAATAATTAGGCCCGGAATAATTGCAAGTGTAAGAGGCAGCTTAATAATTATCTTTGTTCCAACGCCTACAGCAGATTCAATATTTATCATCCCTCTTAGTTTAGTGACATTGGTTTTTACAACGTCCATTCCAACGCCGCGTCCAGAGACATTTGTAACTTTTTCGGCAGTCGAGAATCCGGGGAGGAAAATAAGGTTATAAGCTTCCTGTTTGCTCATTTCCTTTGCACGCTCAGGTGCAATTAATCCCTTGGCAATAGCTTTTTCTTTCAATACATTTTCATCAATTCCTTTTCCGTCATCTTCAATCGTAATAATGATGTTATTCCCCTCATGCTGGGCGGTTAATGTAACAGTTCCCACAGGGTCTTTGCCAATGCTTTTTCTTACTTCGGGGAGTTCTATTCCGTGGTCGAGCGAATTTCTAATTAAATGAACAAGAGGATCGTTTATTTCTTCAATTAGGGTCTTGTCAAGCTCGGTCTCCTCTCCTTTCATAATAAGGCGGACTTCCTTTTTGGTTTCTCTCGACAAATCCCTGACTGTACGCGGATATCTGTTGAATACCTTGGCAATCTTAACCATTCTGGTTTTCATTACAACGAGCTGAAGCTCATTTGTCATAAGGTCTATCTGTTTTGTAACGTCAGCCAAATCGCGCGATAATTTTGTACCTTCAATTTCAAGAGCAGCTTCGGAATTAACCTGCGCAAGCCGGTTCCTGCCGAGAACTAGTTCGGAAACAATATTTAATAAATCTTCAAGTCTTTCAACGTCAACACGTATTGAATTGTCCCCTTTCTTTTCCATCTGAAGGTTTGAGACAGCATCTTTAGCCTTCTGCTCAGCCAGATTTATATTTTGAGGCGCGGCAATAGGAACTGATTCAATTGGAGGAGGCGCCTGAGCTTCCTCTTCGTGCTCGGCATCTTCTTCTACAGAGGGCATTTCGGGCTCCGGGGCTTGAACAGCAGGCTCTTCCCTCTTCATATCCTCTTTCTTTTCAATCTTTTCGATTGTCTGATTAAGGAATTCAACAACCCCGTCTGTCTGCACATCTTCGTTTTTGTTCACCTCGATGGTGTAAATAAGTGCTTTTATTGTGTCGAAAGCCGCCAGAATGGCATCCATAATTATGCTGTTAAGCATTATTTCCCCTTTGCGGAGTTTATTAAGGATGTCCTCGCTTCTGTGTGTAACTGCCTGAAGCTTTTCTAGTCCCAGAAAACCTGAAGTCCCTTTAACGGTATGGAAAGCCCTGAATATCTGATTCAGGAGATCCACATCGGAAGAATTCCTTTCAAGTTCAACAAGGTCTACGTCCAGTTTTTCGAGCAGTTCCTTGGTTTCAACAATAAAACTATCAACGATTTCCTTCATTTCAGGATCGCTGAGCATCAAATATGTGTTGTCGTCTGCCATAATTATCTGAATAACTTGTCAATTTCGTCTTGCGACGTTTTAGTTAATAATTCATCGGCCAGTTTCTGTCTGGATCCGTCTCTATCGTATTTTGCTTCGGCGTTGAATGTATCTTCGCTTGGAATTACAATTTCCGGCTTATCCTTTACTTCAATATCGTTCTGGTCAATTTCGAGCACCAGGTTCGAAAGTCTCTGCTGTACCGATGTTATAAGATGGTTAACCGCGGCCAGCTGCTGTGTTGTAATATCCTGAACCTGAAGTGCGATGGTAATATTATAAGCATCCCCTTTGGTTTTCTGGATTGTTGCAAGTATCTGCGACAGCTGGTTGAAAGAGGAGCTTTCTTTATCGAGCTCTTCAAGAATTTCAAGCCCTTCCTTATTCCCTCCCAACATGATTTTCAGTTTTGTAACCAGTTCTTTTTTCTTTTCTTCGCGGTTGATTAGGGTATTAATCTCTTCTTCTATTTTTGAAATATCGTTTGAAATAACATCAACGATATCCATAATTTCGATAGTAGCCATTTCGGTAGCCGATGTAACGTCATGAATCTGGTTCTGGGCTTTAGGAATTTTGTTGGCGCTGTCCGATATGGATGTATTAATATTTTCGAGCATCGGAACAGTATCTTTCATGAAGTCTATAAGGCTCTGAATGATAGGAATTATCTTCTGTCCGTAATGGAAAAGATATTTCAGTTCATTCAGCCGGTCGAATAATTGGACAAGGTTTTCGCTGTGTTTCATATAAACTCCTGTTTTATGCCGACGCAAGGCAGGCTTCTATTTTCTCTTTTAGAACCTGTGGCGTAAAAGGTTTTACAATATAATTATTTACTTTTGCATTTAAAGCTTCAATAATATCATCTTTTACCCCTCTTGTGGTAACCATCAGCACCGGGAGTTTGCTGAGCTGGGCATCCGAACGTATTGCTTTAATCAGTTCAAGACCAGTCATTACCGGCATATTCCAGTCGGTTATAACAAAATTAATTGAGCTGTCGCTCGAGAGCAGAGTAAGGGCTTCTTTTCCGTCACCGGCTTCAACAAAGTTTTCGAAACCCAGATTTTTAAGCGAATTTGAGACGATTCTCCTCATTGTTACCGAATCATCTACAACCAGAAATTTTAGATCCATTTTGTTCTCCTAATTCAAATATTTTGAAACTTCGTATAATATTCTCTGCGGCTCAAAGGGTTTAACCAGATATGAATTTGCACCGCATCTCATTCCCTTTTCAATTTCCTCGCTGTTGCTCAGTGAGGAGAGTATTATTATTGGTATATCTTTAAACTCTTCATTGCTGCGTATCGACTTAATAAGCTCAAAACCGTCAATATTGGGCATATTAAGGTCGGTAATCACAAGGTCTATTTTTCCTCCGGGCAGCTTTTCCAGAGCTTCCATACCGTCGGAAGCCGAAACGATCTCAAATCCTTTCATACTAAGAGCGAACGAAACGAACTTTCTTATTGTGGGTGAATCATCCGCCACAAGAATTACTTTTTTCATACTCTTTATTTACTCCTTTTTATAACCAATCGTTTTGGGAAAGCTGACCAATTTAAAGGCTTTAGATATACCGTGCAGAGTCTCTGAATAACCGATAAACAGGTATCCCCCCTTGTTAAGCGAATTGTAAAGATGGTTTACCACTTTAATTTTTGAAGCAACGTCAAAATAAATAAGCACATTGGCGCAGAATACCAGATCGAAATTTGTCATTGCTTTCATGCTCGTGTCATCAAAAAGATTCAAAAGCTTAAAGTTTACCATACTTTTAATTGCCGGATCCAGCTCATATGTATTATTTACATTTTTGAAATATTTCTTTACGTAATAGGCGGAAGTATTCCTTACCGAATAATCCTTGTAAACGGCTTTCTGAGCCGTTTCAATAACCGCATAATTAATATCGGTACCTACAATTTCAAATTCAACCGAAGGAAATTTGAATTTAAGAAGTTCAACAATTGTAATAGCAACCGAATAAGCTTCTTCGCCTGACGAGCTGGCAGCGCTCCAAATTCTTATTTTGGGCTTTCCAGTCTTTAATTTTGCATTTATTATTTCCGGTAGAATAACCTGGCTCATTGCGTCAAGCTGCGGCTGATTCCTGAAAAAGAATGTCTCGTTTATAGTAATTGCTTCATACAAATATTTCTTTTCTTCAAAGCTTTTGGCATTGAATTTAAGGTAATCAAGATATTTATCGAATGAATCTAATCCCAGGAACTGAATTCTTTTCTGCAATCTGCTTTCAAGCAAGTATTTTTTGTTATCCTGAAAATAAATTCCGCAGTTGTCGTAAATGTATTTACGCATCGCTTCAAACGATGTCTGCGAGAGTTCCAATCCCTTGCTTACAGTGCCAAGGTTGAAATTATTTAGATTAAACAAAGCAGATTCTTGAGCCATATTCTTATTCGGTATTTAATTTTTATTTTGTTTTCTGCGCAAGAATGGCAGTTGCTCTTTCACTTATCATTTGCTCTTCATCTTTAGAAAGCACCTCAAGAGCATTAATTATATTGGGATGGTCTAAATTTTCGATATATTCAAGAATTTTGAGTTTATTCCAGATATCGTCATCCTGAATCATCTGGTCAAGGAAAAGTATTGCCGTACTTGTATTCAATCCGAAAAGCAACTCAATTGCAAGCTTTCTTACTTCTTCATCGGGACTTTCGAGGCATTTTACAAAAGTATCTGTCAGGTCCCTTAATTCGATTCCGGAGATAGAAACTCTTCCCATCATGGCTTCGTACTGTAAAATTTCCTTTAATAGGGATAAAAGCCCCTGAATATTGGAAGGCAGGTCTTTTGAGATTTCGGCAATAATCGGGTAAATTATCTGCGGATTTTCGAAGAATTTAGGCTTTATAGTTTCATCAAGCTCCGGATCTTCCCCAAAAATCTTAAGGCAGGTCTGAACTGTTTCCTTATCGTCGAAGACCGTTATCAGGTGGACTGCAGCGGTTTTGTATTTCTGCTCTCCTTCTGCAATTGTACGCAGAATGGCGTTCTTCATCCTTTCGTCAAAGGGAATATCGAAATCATATCTCTGTTTTAATTCGAACATTGAACCGATCAGGGCGTGAAGAAGAGGGCCGGATGTATTTCCAAGTTCTGACAAAAGGAAGAAAAATGTTCCTTCGTCCCCAATTACCCCCAGAGCCTCAATAATAGAAAATTTCGTAATTTCATCCTCTTTATCGTACATCAGCACCATAAAATCGAGTGCCTCTTTTGACCCTATTTTCCCCATTGCTTCAATTACCGTAGGGCGGTAAAATGGATCTAAATCGTAAACTGTTATAAGCTGTGGAATTGAATCTTCGCAGCGGAGGTTGCCTAATGCTTCGGCGCAGGCCAGAATTACATTTGCATTTTTGTTGACTTTAAGAATCTCAAGAACTTTTGCAGATGGGGAGGGATCTCCAATCATTCCAAGAACATCCACAAGAAATTTAATATCGTCATCATTCTTATCATCCAGGAATTCGGTAATGGCAGGAACTGCCTTAGAACCCATTTTAATCAGAGTATCTCCGGCAAGGTTTCTTTTAAATATATCAGTTGAAGAAATAAAAGGGACAAGAAAACCGGCAATATTTTGATTTGAATTGAAAATGGAGAACATCGAGATGGAATTTGCAACTCCCCTATCCTCAAAATCTATGAGCGAAATAATTTCTTTAGCTAATCCGTCCGGCACATCCTCATAAAGCAGCGAATCAATAACTTCAATTTTTGCTGTCGCGTCCCCCGTGCGTAGAATATTTAATTTTTCAGTAAAGTTGTTTTCCCAATCCATAAGCACTCTTCAGTTTATTTATTGTTTGCAAAAATGATGCCTGATTAAATAGAGCATTTTTTTATTCAAGAACAGAGAAGGCAGAGGCAAAGTGTACATTATTAGCCATCTGCCTAAATGTTTATTTTAATTCCTTCGCTACCGGCTGCGCAAATATCTTCTCAAGATCAATTAAGATAAGCAGCCTGTCTTCCAGTTTGCCAACTGATTTTATATATTCTGAATCTATGGTCGAAACAAGTTCCGGAGGTACTTCCGTAATACTGGCCGGAATTCGCAAAACTTCCTTTACAGCATCAACAATAAACCCAAGAATATTGCTCTGAACCTCAATTACAATTATTCTGGAATTATTATCCTGCTCTTTCTTTTCCATACCGAGCCTGGTTCTTAAATCAATAACCGGAATTACCCTGCCTCTCAAATTAATTACCCCTTCAACAAATTCCGGGGCATTAGGCACTTTGGTAATCTGGATCATTCGATTAATTTCCTGTACATAAAGAATATCAACAGCATATTCTTCATTCCCAATCATAAAAGTAACCAGCTGAAGGATCTGATCCCCTTCTTTTTTCTGATTCTCGATCTCGCTCATTTCTGCCTTTATATTTGTGTGAAAAAAAATCTGCTTTACGCTTATTTTTTTTACTTTAATTCAATTATCGGTGGTTTAAACAGAATATTTAGCCCTTTTTCATTTTTCTTTAAAATATATTCGGAAGAAAATATATTTTTTAAAATATTCTCAAAATCGCCTAAATTTTGCGCTGATTATTACGATAATTATATTAGGGTTTGTATTTTAATTTAATACAAATGGGAAGAGTGTAATAGGGTATGTAACCAGCCGATATCATACCATCTATTAACCAAAAATAATTTTATTACCAAATTAAGTGGAATATGAATACTGTAATTCCTCTCATAAATATCTCCGTTATAGCCGACTGCCCAAAAACGGAGCTTATTGAAAAATTCCTCGCCGGAAGAAATGATGTAAAAATTATAAAATATGACAATTTGGACGAATTTTCGGCAAATTTTGAATCCTGTCAGACCGATATTGTCCTAATTGGCAGTGACAGATTAAAGGGAATAGATATAAAAGATGTAAAATCCTTTTTCAATGAGGAATTTGACATTCCCTGCGTCATAGTTGTTAATTCAGATAAAGAACCTCTTCTTGAAACCATAATTGCCGAAACATCGCTTGCTTATATTCTCCCCTCTTTTACCCAGAGAGAGGTGCACCTGGTTATTGAACTTGCACTTTCCAAATTCCGGTATGAAAAAGAAAAAAAGCAGGGGGAGATGCAGTACAAGGTATTTCTAGAGAAAAGCAGCGATATTTTTACCGTTATTGACGAGAATGGGATTATAAAATATGAAAGTCCCTCAATTAAAAAGCTCCTTGCCATCGAACCTTCTGAAATGACAGGTAAACTCTTCCTGGACCTTGTTCACCCGGATGACAAAAAGCATACTGAAAAGATTTTCTTTGAAAATATATCGAAAGGGAAAAATTCCTTCCTAACAAAATTCCGTTATATTGGGAACAACGGGCAGACGAAAATTATCGAAGCTCAATTCAATAATTTCCTTAATGTAGATGGAATCGATTCGATTATAATAACCGGAAAAGATATAACGGATAAAAGAACAATCGAGAAAAAATTCCTTACTAACATTCGCCGTTACAATGCCTTAATTGAGCATCTTCCCATCGGTATTTACCGTTCTACCCCGGGAGGAGACCTGCTGATGGCTAATTCCTATTTAATTAAAATGCTCGGATACAGTTCCTTTGCCGAATTGGAAAAAATTGATATTAATTCCTGCTATGTTCAGCAAAGCATAAGGGAGATTTTTAAAGAACTTATTGATAAATACGGCGAAGCTAAAGGATTTGAATTTGAAATTAGGAAGAAAAACGGGGAGATAATATACGTCCGCGATTCTTCAAGGGCTATTTATGATGACAAGGGAGCAATCACCTTTTATGAAGGTGTAATTGAGGATATTACCGATAAAAAGAAATTTGAAGGGGAAATTATTAACGCCAAGGAAAAGGCTGAAAAAGCAGATAAATTAAAATCCTACTTTATGGCCCACCTTTCTCACGAAATCAGAACTCCGGTTAATTCCATCCTTACCTTTGTTTCCCTCCTTAGAGAGGAATTTGAAGGTAAGCTGACAGATGAACTTAAAGACAGTTTTTCGATTATCGGAAGCAGCGCCGACAGGCTTATCCGTACTATTGACCTGATAATGAATATCTCTTCTCTCCAGACCGGCAACTTTGATACTACTTACGATTGGCTTGATATCGAAAGAGACATCCTGGCAGACGTTCTTAGGGATTATGAACTGAAAGCCCGATATAAAGGAGTAAAATTAATTTATAAAAATAATATCCATAAAATGAAGATATTTGCCGACAGGTATTCGGCTCAACAGTTATTCTGCAACCTTATAGACAATGCTGTTAAATACACTCCTAAAAATGGCGAAATTGAAATATGTCTGCATAAGTCGGAGAACAACCTTCTTGTTGATATAACAGATACCGGGATAGGCATTTCCAATGAATACCTTCCAAATCTTTTTACTCCTTTTACACAGGAGGAAATGGGGTATACAAGAAAATTTGATGGTAACGGTTTAGGGCTGGCAATTGCCAAAAAATACGCGGATTTAAATAACGCAATGATTAATGTTAAAAGCGTTAAAGGCAAGGGAAGCAGCTTTACGGTAATATTCAAAGACGCGGTAAAAATACCTACTGAAAATTTTTCGTAATCTCTATGCCAAGCTGTTCCATTCTATAGCGGAGCTTTGAACGGGATAGTCCAAGTACTTTTGCTGCCTGAACCTGGTTGCCGTTTGTAATCTGAAGCGTCTTTACAATTAACTGCTTAAGAACCGTATCTATCTTAATTCCTTTTTGAGGTATCTGAAGGACAAATTTATCTTCTTCCCCCTTGTGACTGTTTTTGGAATCGATTAAAGGCAAGATGTGTCTTTCTTTCAGTTCGTCCTCTTCAAGAAGCAAAGTTGCCCTTTCCATTACGTTTCTTAATTCTCTTATATTCCCCTTCCAGTAATAATTCTGAAGAAGTTCAGAGGCTTCTTTGGAGACTCCCTTTATCATCTTATTGAATTTCTGGGCGAATTCCTTTATGAATGAATGGGCCAGAAAAGGTATATCCTCTTTTCTCTCCCTGAGAGGTGGGACCATAATATTAGCAACATTAAGGCGATAAAAAAGATCTTCCCTGAATCTTCCGTTCGCAATTTCCTCTTCAAGATTTCTGTTGGTTGCGGCTATTACGCGGACATCTACAGAAATCTCTTTTTCTCCCCCCAGCCTGTAGAATTTTTTCTCCTGCAGTACACGCAAAAGTTTAACCTGCATATCAAGCGATAATTCACCTATCTCATCAAGAAGAATTGTTCCTCCGTTGGCAAGTTCGAACTTTCCGAGTTTGGTCTTCTGCTGTGCTCCGGTAAATGCTCCTTTTTCGTGTCCGAACAATTCGCTTTCCGCAAGCTCCTTTGGAATTGTTGAGCAGTTAATCTGTATAAAAGCCGCATCCCTGCGTGGACTGTGCAGGTGAATATACTTGGCAAACATTTCCTTGCCGCTCCCGCTTTCTCCCTGAATGAGTACCGTTGTATCCCGGCTCTTTGCAAGCTTTTCTACAGAACCGATAAGTTTCTGTATCTTAGCACTTTTTCCGAAAAAATCTTTGGGGAGTTC
>JAEXUB010000047.1 GCA_023453125.1 Bacteroidota bacterium | reverse complement strand
AAAAAAATTATTACACAGGACAAATTGTGTTATTTATAATTATTAGAGTCTTTTTATTAATTTTAAACTCCTGATAATATTTGCACAGGTTCCTTTTTTGAAGAATGAAGAAATAATTCCGCCAGATAAATCCTCAATACTTATCGACCGCTTCCTGAAAATAGAAGTATCGGAAAAGAAAGGGATAGTTAACGACAAATTTATACCGGACGGACACGCCGGAATGATATTTCATTTCGGAAAGCCGGCGGAATTTTATGACGGAGTTAAACATTCTCCCCTCCCCCCGTTTTTCGTTAGCAAGCCTTTCCTCGGGCATCTCGATATAAGAATCTCACACGAAAATGATTCGATAATTGCGATATTAAATACCTCCGTTCTAACCCGCCTGCTGAATTTTTCCCTGGAACCGTACCAGAAACGAAGCCATTTTGTAAAAGACTTTTCCTTTGTCCAGCCCCTTTTTGACAAACTGAAAAATGTAAATTCCTTTGAAGATAGAGCATCCCTGATTTCGGAACATTTTTCCGAAGAAATAATTCCCCGGAATTATATTCCCGATGAAATTGATAACATCTATTTTAAAATTCTGAATGAAGGGGGAATCAGGCCAATCAATTCCATTCTCAAAGAGTTCGATATTAATCCAAGGACATTCCGCAGAAATTTTATTAAACGGGTTGGCATTTCTGCAAAAGGGCTTTCCCGAATTGTGAGAGTGAACTATTTCTGGAAAAAAGCGATGGATATTTCTGAACAGGATTTTCATAATTTCATTTTTGAATGCAAGTATTGCGACCAGGCACATTTTATAAAGGATTTTAAGGATATAACGGGAGAAACCCCTAAAAACTTCTTTAACAGGGATCTTTCAGTAGTTAAACTTGTATCCGGTATCTGAATAATCCCCTTTCCTTCTTCTTTAAAGGTGAATTAAATCACTTTGACCGTTTTTTACAATACCGGCACACTCCAATTTTTAAACTTTAATCTGCATTATAGAATTATTAATTAGATGAGGTTGAAATGAGATTCAAATTTGCTCTTATTGTTCTGTTCTTCCTTTTTTCGGTTTCAATGCAGGCACAGCTCGAAAGACTAACCGAAAAAATAAAAGAAAAAGTTGATGAAAGAATTGAAAGAAAAATTGATGAAAAAATAGAAAAGACTCTCGACGAAACCGAAAAAGGAATTGAAGAGGGGAACAAAAAAGATACCAAGGCAAAAACAAAAAAGGCTAAGGCTGTAAAAGAAGAAAAAGCAGAGGATGAAGAAGAGGCAGATGCTGAAAATCAGGAAGCCGAAAAGGAAACTCCGAAAAAGAAAAGCGCTCCGACACAGAGCAAATCTAAATTCGATTTTATTCCCGGCGAAAAAATAATTTTCTTTGACGACCTTAATGATGTCGCCATCGGGGATTTTCCGGAGAACTGGGATACCGAATCTTCCGCAGAAACCGTTACGCTTGAAAACGCCCCCGGCAAATGGCTTAAAATGAAGGGAGATTATTCCTATTTCTCTCCTGTAATCAAGAGCCTTAAAATGCCCGAAAACTTTACTATTGAATTTGACGCTGTCAATCCGGGGGGACAGGGATTCAGTCTTGAGATTTATGAGAATCCAAATATGAAAATTGACGACAATTATTATCCCGGCAAGGGGGGAACATTCATCGGATTTGAAGAAACGCAGATGATCTGGAAAACCTGGAAAGAAGGAGAAGAGGGATACAGCGAAGGAGATTCTCCTTACGAAGTATCTGACTTAAACGCCCCTTTGCATTTTTCTATATGGGGACAGAAGAGCAGGTTAAGAGTATACTGCGGCACAGAAAAAGTGCTTGATGTACCCCGCGGAATAAGAACGGACCTTAAGCTCAATTATCTCCGGTTCGGCAATTATCCTAATGAATTTATGTATGTCTCAAATCTACGCGTTGCCGTAGGCGCCCCCGATATGAGAAACAGATTAATTAAGGAAGGCAAATTCGTAACCAACGGAATTACATTCGACAGCGGCTCGGATAAAATTAAACCGGAATCGCACGCCGTCCTTAAAGAAATTGCAGATGTGCTTAAAGAAAACGCTTCAGTTAAGGTTAAAATTGTAGGGCATACGGACAGCGACGGAAACGATGCGTCGAATCTTACACTTTCCAAAAAGAGAGCCGAATCGGTTAAGAACGCATTGTCTTCCCAGTTCGGCATTGACGCTTCGAGAATGACTACCGACGGCAAAGGTGAAGCCGAACCTGTCGCAAAGAATGACAACAAAGAAGGAAAGGCAATTAACAGGAGAGTTGAATTCATTAAAATGTAATCCCCCCTATGAAAAATATATATTTAGGTTTATTATTCTGGATAATCTCTCTTGTCCCGGCAGCGGGACAGGAGGGATACTCCGACAGAGCCGTAAAATTCCCCCAGTATGATTTCAGGTTTTTCCCCGAAAGAAAGGGAAAATTTGAAGTAATGCTCAACAACGTTGACGACCCTTATAATTATGGTTATGATAAAAAGCAGGAAGCTCAATTAAAAGAAAAGTTAAAAAAAGCTATCTCAGCGCTTAATGATTTCAAGACTATCAATCCTCCTAAAGGGGTTAACGCCAAAGTTTATGCCTTAACACAGGTTACAAAGCCATTCGAAGGAATGACGCCCCGGTTAAGCGCAATGCTCGAATTGTATTTTTTTGCAATTCAGGAGGGGGATGACGGAAAACCCTATATAGCGGGGGGCACCTCAAATAGTGTTTCTTTCTTTTTCAATAATCCTCTTAGAATAGTAGGCGCGCCGGTTCTGGATCAGTTCTATTGCCTCCCCTCCAATACGGGAAAATTTCTGGGATATGATGTGTATTATAACGGAAAAGAAGAAGTAACCATTCTTACTAACAGTAAAAAGCCCCTCTACCTCCCCGTTTCAAATAAAGAGTATCTCGAAACAATGATAAGAGAGACAAAAAAAAGAAGAAGCGATGCGCTGGCAGAAGGGAATAAAGAGGAAAACAAATTAAGCCCCAGGGAATCTTTTAATAAGGAAAAACAGGAACGGTTAAAAGTTTTCCGGAAGGCTTATGCGGAGATTTTGAAGGTTGATAAGAAAGCGGCGGCTGAGTATAAAAAAACATTCGAGGAAACCGAGAAGGAGCTTGAAGCTGAATTATCTTCCAATGCCGATTATTCCGTTACGGGAAAGGAACTTACCCTGCAGGGGGATGAATATTACAAAAATGAGATTAACAGCCTAACCGAAGAATTGAATTCTCTCTCTGCCGAAGAGAAAAAAAAGCAGGCTTACTATTCCTCTTCGGCATATGAGAAGAGATTCTCCGGTCTCTCATACGGCGATATTCAGGAGGCCGCCCCTCTGGTTAAAATTAATCCCGATTTTTTCGACCGCGCTCTGCCTATGTCCGAAATTCAGATGATTACGGTTATCTGGCAGGAATTTAAACCGGGAAAATATGACGGCAGCAGGGAAGGATTTAAACTCGAAGAGTGGTATCTCAATGAAATAACCAGTTACAGGAATTTCTGGCAGGTTCTTATTAGTCTTCTTGCAAAATAAATTAAACCACCGGTGAATAATGAAGAGAAGAAATTATATTTTCGTCACTGCCCTGCTTTTATTAACACTAATTGCGGCAGCCCCCTTTAATTCCTTAATAGCACAGAAAGGGGTGCTTATCATAGGCAAATCTGAAGCCCTTGGCATTGCGGAAAAATATTACCGGATGGCCTCTCAGAAAATTGAAAGCGATCTGGCCGGCGAGTTCAGGAATAATGCAGGCTTTATTCCCTCTTTTGAGGGAACCGCGCGGGACAGCCTGAAGTGCCTCAGCTATTCACTTGAGACTGCGGGGATGATTAGCTTTACCGGAGCGAAGAATTATTATCTGGCACTGGCAAGTGCGGTTTTCCCGCTCGATTATTTATCATCAAATGCCGCATTGAACCTTGCAAGTGCCATTGCCTGCTATTACGACGACTCGCTTACCCCGGCCCAAAGTAATAAATCCCTGAACAGCGATTTCTACAACGACGCAATTAAAATGTACAGCTACTCCGTTATCTGTTCCTCTGCCGGCGGCGGGTTAAATAAATTATCGGTACCGGCCTTAAACTGTCTTGCCAATTTATACCTCGATTTAAAAAAGACAGAGGATGCATTCACCTTATTCAGCGAGTCATTCCGTATTGATCCCGATAATTACAGCACCATAATGGGGTTATATAATTGCTATATGGCGCAAAAGCAGTATGATAAGGCATTAAAGCTCCTTATGGATAATATGGATAAGGCCCCGGTTTTTGCCAGAGCAGTGTCAAAATTAACAAAGAGCATTCCGGCAGACGACGGCGCTGACCAAAACGGAGGGAGCGAGGAGGAGATTGCCAAAGTGAGCACCATTCCCGCTGCTACAACGGCAGATTTTATTGAAGATGCAGACCCTGCCGCGGCACGGCAGATTAGAAAAGATGTTGAGGCGGTTCAAAATAAAATGAAAATTAAAGCCCCCGATATCGATTACCTCCTTATGATTAAAAATTATCCCAATATGTCGGGCGAAATTGGGTTATCTGCTCTTACCGCAATTGCAGACCAGATGAAAGAGCTTGAATTAAGCACCGTTGGATATGAAACAGAAGCAGTGGTTGAGAAAAATCTTGAAATGCTTAAAAATCTCGGCGTTGACGTTCAGGCAAATTTCGACATTCAGAATATCCAGAAACTGGTTGATGACGCAATTAAAAATCCCTCTAAATATGAAAATTTTAATCCTGATGTTAAAATCTCCGGATTGAGCGGCCTGAACACAAAGGCAATGGAATACGGTAAAAAAGTGAATAAGGCCGCTGCAAAAGCAGTACGGGGAGACGCGCAGGACCTCTTTAAGGAGCTCGCTAAAACAAATCCCGAATTTAAAATAATGGCCGTCAATCCATACAAATATGCTAACACAAACGATATTCTCATTCAGCGATTTAATGTACTTGCTTATTCAAAAAAGATGAATGCCTACAGAAAATATCTTTCGGATAAATTAATTAGCACTGCTGAAACAATAAATGACCTTACGGGGAAATACACGGGGAAAATTTATCCCCTCATAATGGAGTATCAGGAAAAGCTGATTCAGACGGCTAAAATAGAAGACGAAGATAGAAGAAAAGTGGCAATTCATAGGCTCCACACCGGTTATTTTCCCCGGTTTAACAACATCGGCCAACCCTTCTGGAACCAGGCTACTGAAGCTGCAGCTATCGCATATAAAAAAATTGAAAAGTATGCTCCTCTAATGTATAAAGACTGCATAAAGCATATTATGCTAATTTCCGATTTTGAAATAAGGGATAAAATGGAGAAAGACCTTACAGGCTTTGTTATGCAGACAATAAAAACCGGTATGCAGAATTCACTTAGGGCATATTCATTTGCCCCTTATTATGACCCCGCATTATGCGACTGCGACCTTGAGGAAATTAGAGAGCTTAAGGAGAAAATAGACCGTGAAACGGAAGAGCTTGCGAATGAGCAGATACGCAAAAATATGATTGATAAGAAAAATTTTGAGCAGGGGGTGCTCGATGAAAATTCAAATTATTACAAGGATTTTATTGCCAAATATGAGTATGAAGTTAACCTGATTTTTGTGAAAGAAAAAGTTAGCCCGTATAAATCCTCATTCTCCGCTGGAATAGACCTATCGATGTTCGGGATTAATTATTCAACTTTTACCAACCACCTTCGTAATACTACAACATACGACGGCAATATAAGTTTCGGCGGCGAGGTTGCCGGCGGTTCAATAAAATCAACTTTTGGGTTTTCGGCAACAAAGGGGAGCGACGGCAAATTCTCCCCGAAAGATATTGATGTGCGCGCTTCGGTGGAAGGGGGAATAAATATTGGTGTTGTTAACCTGACCGGCGGAGCGGCAGCTTCGGCATTAAGGGGCACAAGAGTATATGCCAATGCGGGAATTACTTCGGATAAATATCTGGACGATTTCAAGAAGAAGGAAAAACTTGAATGGCTTCCCGGAATCGGGAAAGAAGTCTGGAGCGGCTCCTACTCCGAAGAAGAGCAGAAATAAATTAAATTCTTAAATTAAAACTCATTACAAAGGTATCTCTACAATAAATGAGGTGCCTTTTCCCAATTCCGATTTAACAACAACCGTACCCCCGTGCAGTTCTACCGCTTTCTTCATTATTGAAAGCCCAAGCCCCGTTCCCTCAATTCCCCCTGTGTTGGCGGCACGGTGAAATGGCTGAAACAGCTTGTCAATATCAGTTTCCGGAATGCCTACTCCTTCATCATTAACAACTATCCGCAGGTTCAATTCATCCGAGTCTACAATTAAGTCCACTTTGCCCCCGGCAGGAGAATATTTTACGGCATTCGAGAGAAGGTTCTGTAGAATAATATAAGTCTGCTTCTGGTCCAGCATAAAGCTGTTCCTGCCCGATTTGTATTCGAAATTAATTCTGTGTTTTTCTTTGGAGCTCAGGTGCATTTCTTCAATTACTTTACCGCAGAAAGTCTTAAGGTCAATTTCTATCGGAGTATATTCCAGCCTGCCGCTTTCAGCCCGGCTCAGCTGAAGTACATCATCAACAAGCTTTGAGAGGTGCATAACTGAGTTTTTAATTCTTTCAATATGGTCCGCTATTTTCTCCGGGCCCCATTTGTGCCCGTATCTTTCAATCAGTTCGGCAGATGAAAGTACCGCAGAAAGAGGGGTCTTGAATTCGTGCGATGTAGTTGAAATAAACCTGCTCTTCAATTGGTTAAGCTCTTTCTCTTTTTCGAGCGATACTTTAAGTGCCTCTTCGGCCTCCTGTTTCTGCATTATCTGATTTATGAGTTCCCTGTTAATGGCATCAATCTCTTCGGTGCGGCTCTGAACCAGCTCCTCGAGATGATACCGGTGTTTTTCGAGCTCTGCCTCAGCCAGTTTATGTTCGGTAATATCCCTTCCCACAACAACCGAGCCTGTAATATTCCCTTCGGTATCCCTTATGGGACTGAAGCTGTAGCTCCCGAACCATTTTTCACCGGTATCCTTCCTTCTCAAAGAATATTCCGCATATTTGACTGACTCTCCTCTTAAAGCCCTTGGCACTGCCCACATTTCAAGAGGGGCAAGTTCGCCGGAATCCATATAGACTTCCAGTATGTCGGGATATTCGCTAAGCTGTTTCTTGCATTCCTCTTTGCTGCCGAATCTGTGAATTGTGACAAATGCCTCGTTAAAGTGAATAAAGTTTCCCTGATTATCCGTTATAAAAACCGCGTCGGTCATACTTTCTATAGCCGTATCCAGCTTTGCCCTTATCTCTTGAAGCGCTACTTCAGCTTTCATTCTCTCGGTCAGGTCAATAATAAATGCAAAAATGAGAAGTTTACCCTGACGGGTTAATGTACCGGCAAATGCTTCAATGTCCTTTACGGTACCATCTGCAATACGGTGCTTAAAGTAAAAATGGCTCTCTATTTTATGACTGGCATTAAACAATGCATTCTTTATTACTTCCGGCGGGGCAGGATTCAGGTGTGATATCTTCATAGAGCAGAGTTCTTTCAGACTCCAGCCGTAGAATTTTTCCGCAGCAGGATTGGCATCTACAATGTTTCCCGTTTCGGGGTCCAATACTATAATTGCCGAGTGGTTATTTTCAAATATGCTTCTATATCTCTCATCGCTTTCCTTTACTCTGTTTTCGGCATTTCGTATTTCCGTTATATCCTCGCCGATACCGATTGCATAAGTTTCCCCCTTTCTCTGAATTAATTCGGCAGACATTTTAAGGAGTCTTATCTCTCCATTCTTTTTGCGTGCTTTACACTCGTAATACCTGCAGGCTCCTTTTTCCTTGAGTTCTTTAACAACAAAATCCCTTTCGTCATTGTCTACCCATAAATTCAAATCAAGAGTTGATTTCCCTATCATCTCTTCTCTGGTATAACCGTGAATTGATGCAAATTCATCATTAGCTTCAATAATTATTCCGTCGCTGATCCTGGTTAACGCTATTCCCATCGGGCTCTGCCTGAATATAACAGATACACGCTCCAGGCTGTCCTGTAATTTAAATTCGGCAGTTTTCCTTTCGGTAATATCCCTGTCAGCACCCCTGTATCCGGTAAACGCCCCTTTCGAATCATATTGTGGAATTCCGCTTGTTTCAAGAAATATAATCTGCCCGTTTTTATGAACATTCGGATTCTCGAAATTCCGGAATTGAATCCTTTCTTCAAAGCCTGCTTTTGCCTTATTAGTTATTAAGTCGCCGGGTGTTGCGGCAAACAGTTCATAGAATTTCTTTTTGCCGATAATCTCTTCCGGTTTATATCCTAATATTGATTCAATACTGGCACTTGAAAAGGTATAAACCCCTTCGGTATCAACTTCCCAGACCCAGACACCGGCGCATTCGGCAACTGTACGGAACCTCTCTTCATTTTTTACCAATTCTAATTTGGATTTTCTTTCTTCAGACACATTACGGAGGTGAGTAATAAAGTATTCAGGAGCACCGTCCGGCTTACGTTTTACTATTGTCCTTACACTAACCCAAATGTCTTCGCCCTCTTTTTTAATATACTTCTTCTCAAAATCTATTTTATCGGTTTTGCCTTCAATAAGATTGAGTACTATTTCATTACTTTCATCAATGCTGTCGGGATGTGTTATATTCCTGAAGGTCATCCCTTTAAGTTCCTCCCTGCTGTATCCTATCATCTCTTCAAAGGCGTGGTTTGTCCTTATAAACGAGCCGTCGAGTCCTACCAATACCACTCCTACAGGGGCGTATTCAAAAATGGATTTAAATTGTTCTTCGTTCGCTCTTGAAATCTCAACAGCTTCAAGCTCTTTTATTTTTTTTAATCCGGCAGCGGCAAGAAAACCGAGGAGCTCTTTAACAAAAGCAATAAACTTGTTTAACGCTTCTTCTTCAAGTAATGGTACTTTGGATATTTCCTCCAGATAAGCGGGTTTATCAAATCCTAGTTCGTCGGCAGTTTTTTCAAAATATTTACTATCGGGCTTTTCAACAAAAATATGCCCGGCGTAAAAATTACCGTAATGAATATCATCTATAATAACAGGAAATGCACAGTCAATTAATCCGTGCGGACATTTATAATTTACGGATGGATTTTTTTTAGCCAGACTGTCGCTGATATATTTATCGCTCAGGAGGCAGTTTTCGGATGAATCAGGATGCCTCCTATGGAATTTATTGCAGAGGTCTTCTCCTCCGCTGGAAGAAATTATTTCTCCGCTTAGATTTTTTATTGATGTGGGAACCGGGTAAATATCATAAAGCCGGTCCTGAAGGGATTTAATCTGATTAATATCAATTAAATCGTTAAGCTGATATTTGCTCATATGTACTCCGGTATTTTAGAGAATCCGGGAGCAGTTTGCCTGCATTGGGCAAAAAAAACATTCTCTCCTGACTGCGCCAACACATCTGAAATGTGTTCCGGGAATAAAAAGCACTTTAGAGGGGGCCGGAACATTAATTAAAAATTAATTTACAAAAATTTAAATTTAATGCAAACAAAATAAATATTTAAAGAACCGTGTCAACGTAAGGGAAATAAGCAACACGCTCTTAGAGTTGCAAACTTATTCGCCTTACCCAAAATCACACCGGAATTTCAACGGCAAAACAGGTGCCTTTGCCCGGTTCCGAGCTCACACTAATCTTTCCTTTGTGCGTATCAACGGCATTCTTAATTATCGTAAGACCAAGTCCCGTACCCCCTATTGTTCCTACGTTCTCGCATCTGTGGAATGGCTGAAATAAATTGGAAAGTTCATTATCCGGTATTCCTATGCCTTCATCCTTTACAGATAGAATTAACTTGTCATCATTTCTGCCTACATTCAATTCTATCATTCCTCCGTTTGGAGAATATTTGACTGCATTCGAAACAAGATTCTGAAGAATGGTGTAAATATGCTTTCTATCAAGATTATAATGCTTACTCTCCGCACCGTAATTGAAAACGATATTATGATTTTCACCCCCCAGAATCCTTCCTTCTTCTATAACCTGCTGGCAGATTGAATAAAGATCAGTTTTAGAGGGGTTAAATTCAAGCCTGCCTGAATCTGCACGGCTTACGAAAAGAACGTCATTTATAAGTCCCGTCAGGTTTTCAACAGAGTGTTTAATCCTCTCCAGATGCACTCTTATTTTTTCTTCATCCCAGTTTTTGCCGTATCTTTGCATAAGCTCTACCGAAGATAGAACGGTTGTCAAAGGCGTTTTAAACTCGTGAGAGGCCGTTGAAATGAATCTGCTTTTAAGTTTATTAAGCTCTTTTTCCTTCTCGAGGGAGGCCTTTAGAAGAAGTTCGGCTTCCTGTTTTTGCATAATCTGATTGACAAGTTCCCTGTTAAGGGCATCAAGTTCTTCGGTCCTCGATTCAACTAGCTCTTCAAGATGATCCCTGTGTTTCCTTAACTCTTCTTCGGCGTTCTTCCGTTCAGTTATGTTTCTGATTGTGTTCTGCACAACTGTAAGGTTATCCTGTATTTTAAGCCTTTTTGCAGAGTGTGAGATCCATCTGGTTTTTCCCTCTTTGTCAATAATTCTGTACTCAAACTCGGTTACATCTTTATCGTGCGCATAAACGTCGCTCCATTCTGCGCGGCATCTTTCAAGATCGTCAGGATGAATTATATCGGGGAATCTCCCCCCGATAAATTTCTCCTCGTCGTGCCCGATAATTTCCCTGCATTGGGGACTTACATAATAAACCAGGCCGTCTGCCCTTGAAAGCACAGTAACCTCAACGCTGTTCTGCACCACGGAACGGAATAATTCCTCGCTCTCGCGGAGCCGGTTTTCAATTTCCTTCCGGGCGGTTGTAACTTCGGTATAAACAACAATTCCTCCTATGGAGCCGTCAACTTCGTACCAGGGGCGGCATTCCCATCTTGTCCATTCTACCGTCCCATCCTCTTTATAGTAAGGGTCATCCTCGGCACTTGAAACTTCTCCCTTTAGTGCTTTCTGATGTACATCTCTCCATTTCTTGGGAAGGTCAGGGAATACATCATAATGATGCCTTCCTATTATATTCTCCTCTTTTACATTGTACTGCTCTTTATAGCTGTTGCTTACAAAAATGTATTTCAGGTCCCTGTCATGTACAGCTACGGCGCTTCTGTTATGCTCAATAATATAACGCATAAGATCATTTGAGTGCCTTCTAATTTCCTCATTCTTTTTTCTCTCGGTTATATCAACGGCAGTTACAAGAACTCCCTCAATTTTCCCGGAATGATATATCGGCACGGAGTTTACCGATAACCAGATAGTTCCTTCAACCTGCTTTTGAATTCCCATAATCACATTCTGTTGAATAATTCCTTTTTTCAGAGAAACAACAGAAGGCCTGTTTTCAATTGGGAACTCAATTCCCTCTTCGTTAAAAAATTTTATCTTAGCGTCATAAGGAGTCCTGCCCAGCATTTCCGATTCTTTTATGCCGAGTATATTTTCTGCGCTTAAATTGCACATTATCAGCTTTCCTTCCCTGTCATAAAGAAGAAATGCCTCCTGCATATTGAGGGCCACAGTTCTAAACTTTTCTTCGCTGTCTCTCAAAGCGGCTTCGGTTCTGCTTAAAATGGTAATATCCCTTGCAATAAGAAGAAATTTATCTTTGCCGTAAGGCACTATCCTGTCTTCATATTTTTTGACTTCATTATTTCTTTCCAATTCAAAGACAACTACACTCACCTTTCCTGTCTCTTTAACATTTTTAATACCGGAAATTATTTTTTCATAAATATCCGGTGGTACCAGCTCATTTATATTCTTTCCTTTAAGCTGTTCGTAGTTATCCTTTAACGGCTCCCTTGATTCTGCTTTAGTGCTTAGAATTGTGCCATTTTCCGAGAGAATAAACATCATATCGGGATTTGCATTAAGAAGGGCCATATTCTGCACAACCGATTCTTTTAACCTGTAGTAGGAAAAAACAAATCCGATTATGCCTATCAGCCATATAAAGGAGACAACTATGGAATGATTAAAAATTGTAGAGTAAAAAACTCTGTCAAATGGTTCCCAGTCAATCTCAACGCTTATGCCCCCTCTTATATCCCCCAGTTTATATCCCTGAGCTGCGTGGCATTTAAGGCATCCTTTTTCGACTTTAAATGGGGCCATATATCTTACAACCCTTTTATCCCCGGCGTCGGTTATTTCAAATACTTCTTTAAGCCCCTTTTCAAATTTGGTCAATGCATTTTTTTCCCATTCGGTGGGAGCGTTTTTCGGACGGATTGGATTAAGGCTGGTGATATGGTTTCTGGAATTATATTTAGCCGGGTCAAGTTCAAATACCTGCCGGCTCATAAATGCCGGATTCATTAAGGTAAGTACTCTGCCAGACGGGGTAACAACTTCTCTCTCAGGAATCCCCACAAGATATTCGTTAGGCTGCGTCTTAGGGGTAACCGGTACGTAGACTCCTCCGTGAGAAGTTGCCCACGCCCTGTACTGCACATCTTTCTGAAAACTGGAAAAGCACTCTACGCGGGCAAGGTCTTCAACCTGCCTTAGGTCAAGAAAAAAGAGAGAAATAAAAATCAAAACGAGAAGTATAGTCCATGCTGATGCGAGACGTACAAAAGTCTTTTTAACTACCTTTGCGTCGTTTCCTTCTGAAAGCCTTTCAAACAGTTTTGAGAAAACCTTTCCAACTTTCAATGCGCCTCCGCATCATTTATTTAAACAAGATATTCTAAATAAACCGCTACTCCATTATCGATTTTAAACTGCTTTTCTTTAACCTGCCACCCAGACCGCTGAACAGGAGGAAATTTTATATTAAGATAAGAATTCAATATTTTAAAATAAATAGGAAATTAATTTTTATTCTTTCCGAACTAAAAATAAATCCAGAATAAGACTAAATGTAGGATTTGCCCGATAAAAGCATAGGCCCGCAAAGCGGGCCCTCAATAGGAGAAACAAAGTAAACAGTAATTCTATTCTTCCGCCATTTCAGCCACGCTTTTTGACCTTCCCATCCAGTTCATATTTTCCAGTTCGCCGAAGTGTTCCCTGAATACACGGTAATACATAAGTTCCTCCTTGCTGCTCAGTTTCCAACCGCATTTTATTTCTCTTTCGGCTTCAAATTCGGAATCGGATATCAGTCCCTCTGCATAGCTGAAGAAATGCTCCCCAATGCCGGAGCCTTCCCAGAATTTTGATTTTGTCCTCATCAGCACGTCGTTGGGAAGATCGTCAACAAGAGCAAGACGCAGAATCCATTTTTCCATTTTGTCATAAATCTTATAATCAACCGGAATTTTTACCGCGAGGTCAACAACCTTTTCATCCAGAAAAGGAACGTGCGCCGTTAATCCGAATGCGCTCGAACAGCGGTCTACTCTCTGAAGCGCTGTATTGTGCAGCCTCTTTGTAATATCTATCAGTTCATCTTCCACCAGTTCCAGGGGCATTTCCTTTATGTAGAGATATCCGGCAAAGAGTTCATCTCCCCCTTCCCCGCTGAATACTTCATCAACATATTCAATTGCAAGTTCCGAAACGAAATAATTCATAATGCTGGATCTGACCAGAAGAGGATCAAAAGACTCAAGATGATAAATTACTTTCGGAAGAGCCTCCATAAGATTTTCAAACGATATAATCCTTTCGTGATGATGACTTCTTATATGCTCGGCAACAATGCGGGCGTATCTCAGGTCGGGGGCATTCAAAAAGCCAACCGAAAATGTATGAAGTTCGTCCACGTTTTTTCTAAGGAGCGCAGATATCACGCTCGAATCGAGCCCTCCCGAAAGCCAGGCTCCCATTTTCCCTCTTTTTATTCTGCCGGATACTGCGTTGACCAGAGTATCCTTTAGAAGGCGCGAAATCTCACGCTGTGTCCATTTGAGAACCGGACTTTTCTCAAGTTCATAATATTTCTTCTGAACACCCTCTTCAAGCACGTGTCCCGGAAGGAGCTCTTTGATATCCGAATTAAATTGAGTTAGGGACTTAATTTCGGATGCAATTGCGAGGCGGCCTCCGTCAAGATATGTATAATAGAGGGGCTCAACCCCGAATTTATCTCTTTTAACGGTTATTTTCTTTCCATCGGCAGTTATACGGATAGTATCTTCCCTACCCGAAGTTGAATAGATAAGAGAACCCTTCTCTTCCTTTATAATAAGACCTTTCTCATTCGAAGCGGCGCCTAAAATAAAATCATCGGTCATTTTAACAATCTTGCCGTATTTTCCCCTGTGCTGAATCTTTGAAAGCATTCCATCCGCAAAACGGGCATTCTCTTTTCCTTCTATTCCTATTATTCCTTTCATATCAAACTCCTTTTTTCAATTTTGAATATCTTTCCTTTTCAGTAATCTTTTCTCCCGTATCGGGATTAACGGCATACCAGGCGCCATCAATAAGGCGGGTTGTAATTCTGCCGTACAAATGTTTATTTCCCCTGAAATGGGGAGTATCAAGAATTCCGTTTTTAATTGCATCGGCAATTACTCCCGGATCTGTCAGCGGATCTTCGGTTCCTTTAGGAGCCGATTCTATTATTATGTTCATCAGATCCTTTGCTTCATTCATAAGCTCATTCTTTCTTCTTTGCACATTTTCGTCGAGTGTTAAATCGGGCAGTCCGTAAAGACAGTTATGCATAACGCCGTGAATTATTTTACAGCTTTCAATCAATTCTTCGGGATAAATGGCGTGGTCCCCTTCGCTGAATCCGACCACGTGGAGGATATGAGGCTTTAACGCCATCGATACAACTGCCGAGGCCGCCAATTGTCCCTTTGCCTTAAGCGGGTCAGATGAAAAATGCGCAATTCCTCCTCTCACTTCATTGAACGATACAAAATTCTCATCGTGAATTGATTTAATAAGCTCCTGTTTGGCAAGCATCTTTGCAATATCCATTTGCGGGGAAGTGCCGGGGGGAGTATTGAACATATACTGCGACACATAATGTTTTACCCCCATTTTTTTTGCATTGTAAGCCGCAAGAAAAGACATTGTAACCGCGAGGGAATCGTGCGCGTCCCTAAGGCTCCACTGATGACTCTCATTAACTTCAACCGGAATATTTCTTTCGGCATACCATTTCATAATTTTCCGGCTTTCGGCAACGGTATCCTTTAACGACCTTTCCGACCTGCCGTCCATAACGCTGTACCAGGTAAGAGGAACAGCCACCCAGGCATTATTGATAGTCTCAACACTCATCTCTGCCCATTTAATCAGTTCCCTTGTGCCGCTATAGCAGCGCATAAGGGGAAAATTTCCGCATCGGGATGCATTATAGATTGCGGAAAGGTCCTCTTTTTTTCTTACGGGAACTCCGCCGGCGCCGTCGAGCGCTTTAATCATCTCTTCAGGATGGAAAAAATGCTCCTGCGCATTCTGGTCTGTGCCGAGTGAAATGATATCGAGTACTCCCGCTTCGGCAATCTTTCTTACTCCTTCAATTGTCTCTTCAACCGAAGGCCTTCCGAAATGATGCCTCAATAAGGGATAGGGGTGTTTCTCATTTATCCTCTCAACAAGAGTATTGCTGTAAACGGTTTTACCGGTAGCACTTCCTTTTCCCCTTAGATATTCCTTAATCTCCATTTCCGATTCTTCTCCGGTAAAAGCCTTATCGAAGAATTGGAATTCGCGTGCGGCCTCCGCGGCGGGCTTTGTACCGCCGAATATAAATCTTATTCCTTTTATGTTTTTATCATTTATCTTCTGCTGAATTTCCTTAAAGATATTGCGTGCGTTTTGAGGAGTAAGCCTGTAGCTTAGCGCTACAATAGAGGGTTTATGTATTTCAATTTCGCCGAATAATCTTTCAACCGGAACGGCCGGACCGAGAAATACCGTTTTATATCCCTCTGTTTCGGTAAGTTTAAGAAAATGGTAGAGCCCGGCAACGTGAACGCAATTGCCTACCGATGCTCCGAGAATTACTTTATTATTCATTTATATACTCCGATCTTTTTCTGTTTTTTCTCCAATGGCAAGAAGACGCAAATCCCTTAATGACATATTTTCAATACCGAGCCTTTCTACTGTTCTGCCGATTGCGCGGTAATCTGTATTATTAATTACCGAAGCCATCTCAATTATTGAATTTATTGCGGGGGTTTCAACTCCGAATTTTTCTCCAATGGAAGCCATAGGCACAAGGCTGCAGGGCACATCCTCGCTAAGATAGCGTATTGAAAGCCTGTTGGGAGCCATAATGCCCCGGTAGCCCGGATTGGCTCTCATAGCCTCTCGTAAATTATTGCCGTAAGCGCCGTATGCAAGAAAGAGCCACTCGCGGGCGCTTATTGCCCTAATGCCCAATGCCGCGGCCACTTTAACTCTTTCATCGTCAACTTTTTCCAGAACGCGAGCAACCGATTCGGTTACCCCTTCGTGGTAAAACTGGAATTCCGCATCGTCTTCTATCCATCCCGCATTCAGTACGCAGATTGCGGGATGAAATACCGCTCCAATATTCTCAAAGCTGGTCTTGAATATATTATCCCCCGGAACAAACTGGGGATAGGCTATCCTAAGTTTTTCGAGCACGTGAGGAATTAGATATGCCCTTACCGATGCAACCGGAATGGAATTCTTAATCCTGAATACGTGCGACTGCGCCGGATTGACCACTCGTGATGCATAAATAAAAGTCTGTGCTTCTGCTACTATCACATCGGCACTGCAGCTGTTGCGTGTAATTACCTGCTTGAATTCAAGGGCTCCCATTGTACGTCCCGGATTTAGGATTACAATCTGCCCGTCTTTAAGGTGGGGAGCGCATTGTGCTGCAATAAATTCGTGCGCCGTTGCCGGTACAACCACCATAATTATGTCAACATCTTTAATCACATCGGCAATATTGGTAGATGCCGTTTTTATTTCGGCAAAGCCTTCCAGTTCCCCTTCAAGTGTAATTCCCCCCATTGTTTTAATTCCCCAAAGGCGTTCTTCGGAACGGTTATATAATTTAACATCGAATCCTTTCAGGGATAAATGCCCTGCCATTGCCATTCCCCCGTGTCCTGCACCAAGGACGGCGAATTTCGGTTTTACGTCGCTCATATTTCCCTCCATTAGAGATTATGAATATTTATTTGTCCGCATTATCAGTCCGGAAAGGAAATACTCTTTCCATTAAAAGAATTTAAATAGACAAAATGCGCCGGATATGAATAGTGGAATAAATATTAAACGGTAGGAGGAGCTTTATTGTTTTGAGAAAAGGAATTAGTGGAAAGTAAATCATATTCGTCCGGATTATAAAGATAACCGGCAAAATCATTATTGCGGTGATTATAGATTGGATTAGGTAAAAGTGCAGGAAATAATTTGCCCGCTTCAATTACCTTTGTAAGGGGAAGAAAACGCCTTCTCTGAAAATTGGTGTTTTTGGCCTTCTGGCTTAAATTTTCCTTTACTTCTCCTGTCTGAGCGGATACATAATACCCCCTGAAAGGAGAACTGTTCATTAATCGCGCAAAATCGGGAGTAAGATAAATTAACGCCAGTATAAGGATTATATTTATTTTGAGAAGTTTCATTCTTTTTTAAGCTACATAAATTCTGATGTAATTTCAACACCTCAAAAAAGCTCTAAAAACGTTTCATTCCTTTAAAAAATCACTTGTTTCTGGTCTTTTTTTCCAAAAACCCATATTATGTATTATACAGCCTCCTGCAATAATGGTTCCCTTAATTCTGGAATGGTTCTTTGCTTTTAGCTGCTTCAATATCAAATAGATTTATTTCTTCCCGAAAAATTGTTTCATCGGGCGCCAGGCTCTTTTAGCCCAGGCTGCTTCATTATGCTCAGCTCCAGGATCGATAAAAACATTAAACTCATTACCTTCCGAGTATCCTTTTTCTTTCAGCACTCTCACCATCGAGTCCACACCCGGCTGGAGCATCCTTTCCAAGCCTATTCCCCCGTTATCTATATAAAGAGAAATTTTCCTCTTCGGGGAAGTGTCATTCAATACAGTTTTTGTATAATCGAAATTTTCATATTTAAATGCGGGAGAAAAGCAGGCGGCTTTAGAGAATACACCGGGATATTCCCACGCGAAGATAAACGAAATTAATCCCCCCATAGAAGAACCTCCGACTGCCGTATTTTCCGCGCCCGGCAGGGTTCTGTAATTTGAATCCACAAAGGGCTTAATTTTTTCTATTACCAGTTTGCCGTAAAGTTTGCCAAGGGGGGTGCTGCTGTATTCCGCCGACCTGTCGCTTGTATTATTAATGCCTACACTTATAAATGGAACAATCTCCCCTTTTCTTATCAGGCTGTCGGCGGTCTCGTCAACCTGCCAGTCGATGAATGTATTGGATGTACGCGGGTCAACCAGATTCTGCCCGTCGTGCATATAGAATACCGGGTAGCGTATATCCTTATTTTTTTCATAACCGGGGGGAAGCCACACAAAAATATCGCGAGGTTTCAATCCGTCAATTACAAATCCCTTATGGTAATAAACTTTCCCCGTAATCTGTCCCTTCACTTTAAAATTATTATTATCGCGCCAGTTAAGGATAGTTGTGTTTACCGTTGTATCTTTGACTGCAATCAGCACGGAATTCTGCGGGACC
>JAEXUB010000031.1 GCA_023453125.1 Bacteroidota bacterium | reverse complement strand
GTGTAAAAGACTCCCCCTGCCATCCTGAAGGAGAAGAAGATAAAGCCGAACATCCAGACTGTAACTATTAAAGATATATTTTCTTTGAAGTATTCCTTAAAATCGTAGTAAACTCTTGAAAAGAGAGAGGTGTCATTCTTAATTTTTTCAATATCAACGGGATTTGTGAACAGCTGCGCGGCAGCGGTAACTTCAATTTTCTTCTCCAGCATATCCGGTTTTGTCTCTGCATTGTACCTTGTTATAAAAGTAACTGCAGACGAGGCAAGCAAAAGAACCAGTGCCGAAGCCGAAACAAATGCCCTTACACCGGCATTTTTTCCTTTTAAATAATAAAGGGCAAAGTAGAGAAGGAGCGCAATAATTCCCCCCTGCCAGAGAGAATGAAGAAGAGTATATCCTAAAGCGGATACTCCTTCCTGCGGAATGAAATTAAATAAATTCATTTCTTTTTTCCTTCAATTTCTTCAATCATTTTTTTGATTTGATCCAGTTCTTTACTGGAAGTCTCGAAATTGCCCAAAGCCTGAAGCACCAGATTTCCGGCGGAGCCTCCGAATGCGGTCTCAAGGAATTTATCTAGGAGCGCCTGCTTGGTCTCCGATTCCTCGATAGCGGGTTTATAGAGATGGCTCTTGCTTGCCGTATCCCTTTCTACAAGCCCTTTTTCGTGCATTATCTGCATAATCTTTAGGGTTGTTGTGTAGCCGGTTTCCTTTTTCTCATTAAGACGGTCGTTAACCGATTTGACCGTCGATTCCCCTTCCTGCCATAAAATCTGAAGTATTTCAAGTTCTGCTTCAGTAGGTTTTTGAAAATGTTTTGCCGCCATTTCCTATATCCTCTCTTTTCTGTTTAATTAGACTCGTCAATATTACGAAAAGTTTCGTAGAATTGTACGAAAAGTTTCGTATTTTTAAAATATTTTCGAATATGCTTGTTTTGAGCCGTTTTGAGGGTTTTTGGACTAATTCCGCTTAATCTTTTTAGCCGGCAGGGTAAAAAAAGGGGCGCTGAGAGCGCCCCGTTAAAAACTATTTAATCTATATTATTCGGCAACCTTTCCTGTCTGAAGCTCTTTTACAATTCTGTCTGCCTTGAAATAATATTTCAGGGATTCAATCATTCCCTTGCTGTCGCTCGATACGGTACGGTTAACTTCCGGGAGGAAAATAAAATCTCCCGCAAGGCTTTCAAGATTGCCGTCGTGCGCAACCCCTATTACTTCCCTGTTCTTATTAATTACAGAACTGCCCGAGTTTCCTCCTACTATATCATTATTGGAAGCAAGTCCGATAGGAGTTGAAAGGTCGAATCCCTGCGGAATATTCTGCCAGCGTGGATGGAGGCCGTAAGGATAATCTTTCTTGCCGAATGAATTCCACTTGTCATATAGACCGAAGAAGGTGGTCTTTCCCGGTGCAATTGTTCCGTTGTATTCGTAAGGGGCAATTACGCCGTCAGAGATTCTAAGTGTCGCGGTTGCATCTGGGGGAATCTTATCCCCGTAAATCTTGTACCCTACTTCGCCCAGCTGCTGATTGAGCACGGCAAGTGTATTATTAAGTTCGGTTACTCTTGGACGGACATCCCTGTTTTTTTCCTGCCCTGTTTTCGCGTAGAGAATAAAAGGATCGCTGCTGTTCAGAATTTCATCGGGAGAGAGTTTTAAGAATTCGCCGAGGGATTTTTTATCGACAAGTTTAGATACAGAATAAAGGTAGGAAGCAGCCTCTTCCCCTTTCTTACCGGCAAACATTTTCTTTACCAGGGGATTTTCATCGCCGAGAACGCCGTAGAGAATATTTGCAAAAGCGCGAGTAAATTTCTTCTGAATTTCCTCATCATATTTTGCGGGAAAAGCTTTCGCAATTATATCGGCAATTTTAGCTTCATCGGCCTTACCCCCTTCCTTCTTTAAATCCTCTGCATATTTAAGCACTGAATTAGCGGTTCCAACCATAGCGGGAAGGAACATCGGGCTAAGCCCAAAGGCCGAATTATCGTCTGCATATTTTCTTAATTCGGCAACATTGGTTTTAATTGCATCCCAGATATGAGCGTATTTATTTTTCAATTCGGGATTAGCGTTTACCTGTCTTATTAATTCTTTTTCAAATTCCCTTTTCTTTGTCATAATCATTTCATCGCGGAGTCCCATATATCTTCCTGCATACGATTTTCTTCCGTTGCCGATGCTCATAACCATATTAAGCAATTCCGAATGTCTTTCAGGATGGCTTTGGAACATTTCGAAGTACACTTTATAGATTTCGTTGAGCATAAGAAGCGTATTCTTGTAGTTTTTATCCTTAAAGAGCTCAAGCTGCGCAACAGATAGCAGGCGCTGTGTTGAGCCGGGGCGTCCTACAACAAAAATAGGTTCCCCTTCCTTTGCACCTTCGCTGCTCCATTTGAAATAATGGTCTGTTTTAACAGGCTTACCCTCTTCGTATGCGCGGTAGAACATAAAATCGAGCTCAAAGCGGGGATAGGTAAAATTATCCCAGTCCCAGCCGGTTGATGCAATCTGGAAATCGGGGGCGAATACAAGACGGATATCTTTGTATCTCTTGTATCCGTAAAGTGAATACTTGCCTCCGTTGTATAAACGCACAACCTGACAGGTAAGTCCGGTCTTTTCGTTATATCTCTTTACAATTTCGGATGTCTTCTCGTTGCGCAGTTTAATTTTTTCATTGTCATCCTTTCCCTTTTCCATAGCGTCAACAACTTCTTTGGTCACATTTTCAATCAGCACCAGCTGGTCAACAAAAACTCCTTTCATCGGAATTTCTTCTGCCATTGTTTTGGCATAGTATCCGTCCCTAAGATAATCTTTTCCTTCGGGAGAAATCGGAAGAAGCCCGTCCCTTCCGCAATGATGATTTGTCATTATAAGTCCGTCGGAAGAAATAAAAGCCGCAGAGCAGCCGCCGCCGAACTGAAGGGCAGACATCCTTACTTCGTCAAGCCATTCCTGCGACGGGCGGAATCCGTATAATTTTTCGAACTGGTCAACAGGCACGCTGTCGAATGTCCACATCTTGCCTAAATCGTCAATTGAAAATTTCACCTTCGAAAGATCAACCGGCTCATAAATGCTCTGGGCATTGAGCGCCGTAAAAACAAATAACATAAGAGCTAAGAAACATTTTTTCATAACAACATCCTTTTTTGTTAGCATCCTAAAAATAAAAAAGGCTGTAAGAAAAACCTTACAGCCTTTGAATCTAAATATTCTAAAATGAGGATTAATTTACCATTTTACCTGTTTTAAGCTCATCGGCAACGCGCGAGGCCTTGTAAACTTTCTTAATTGCCTCATACATTCCCTTTGAATCGACCGAAACGGTCCTGTTGGCGTCTGCCCTGTAAATAAAGTTTCCTTCCATTGATTCAACGTTTCCGTCGAAAGCGAGTCCTACTACTTCGGCATTCTTATTAATAACCGGGCTGCCCGAGTTGCCCCCGATAATGTCATTGGTGGAAATGAAATTATAAGGAGTACCGAGATCGAAATCTGCGGGAGGATTTTTCCATCTTTCTTCAATATTGAAAGGATATTTTCCTTCGTTGCCGTAATATCTGTCGTACATTCCGTGGAATGTAGTCTTAATCGGCGC
>JAEXUB010000022.1 GCA_023453125.1 Bacteroidota bacterium | reverse complement strand
TTTATGAAAGAATAAATAAAATCGGGAATATATTCGTCGATGCTAAAGTAGCATTTCTTCCGAATCAGTTCGGCGTGAAAGTTAGGCTTACCGTATCTGCAATGAATGAGCAGGAATGCAAAGACCGGCTCTTTTCGGTGGAACAGAAGATTAGAGCTGCGGCCGGGAAGTATATATTCGGTAAAAACGAAGAAAAATTAGAGGAAATAGTAGCTAACTTATTGATTGACAGAGGATTGCGGATTTCAGTTGCAGAATCTTGTACCGGCGGGCTGGTTGCTAACCGTCTTACCAACGTAAGCGGAAGCAGCTCTTTTTTAGACCGTGGAGTGGTTGCATATTCTAATGCTGCCAAGGTTGAATTGCTTCACGTAAACGAAGATACTCTGCAGGAATTCGGTGCTGTCAGTATGTCGGTAGCTCTTCAGATGGCGGAAGGTATTAAGTCTGTTTCCGGTTCCGATATTGGTGTTTCTCTCACAGGAATTATGGGGCCTACGGGAGCAACCCACGATAAACCGGTTGGACTCGTTTATATTGGTATTTGCGATAACAAACTATGTACCGCAAAGCAGTTCAATTTTGGAGACGACAGGCTTCTAAATAAAGACCGTGCCTCGCAAGCCGCGCTTGAGATGATTAGAAGAAGGATATTGGGCATAACTTATGACGAGTAGGCTCTTTCTGGCCCTTGAAATTGCACCGGAAATAATTCACCGGATTATAGGTATAAGGGATTCGGTCTACGGACCGGCAAGAGGAGTAAGATGGGAGCCTGAGGAAAAACTCCACATTACTTTAAAATTTCTAGGCGACACTGATAATTCTATTATCGATAGTTTAAATGAAAGAATAGCCCGTGTTGTTGAATCCAGGGCAAAAATGGAGCTTGAGTTCCTTAAATTCGGAATGTTTTACAGGGATAAAAAACCATCGATATTGTGGTTAGGCACGAAGAAAAATGTTGCTTTGCAGGAATTATTTTTGGAACTTGACAATGCCTTTTCGGCATTTGGATTTAAGAAGGAAGAAAGGGAATTTAAGCCTCACCTTACATTACTGCGTGTTAAGGGGAGGGAAGATTTTAATAAACTGAAAGAATTGACTGATTTACCCCCTGTGGAACTGAAATTCAGGGCTGAAAAGATTATTCTCTTCAGAAGTTTACTCCTTCCGGCAGGTTCGAAATATGAAGAAGTTAAAAAATTTTTGTTAAAATAAATTAGGAGCTTTTATGGCTGACGACAAAGACTCAAGATTAAAGATACTCGAAGACACCATTTCCAGCATAGAAAAACAGTATGGAAAAGGTTCTATTATGAAACTGGGGAATGGTGTAGTTTCCCGTGTTGAAGCAATTTCCACCGGTTCAATTTCTCTCGATGCGGCTCTCGGTATCGGCGGTATTCCAAGAGGAAGAATTACAGAGATTTACGGCCCTGAATCGAGCGGTAAGACTACATTATGCCTTCACATAATTGCAGAAGCTCAGAAACAGGGGGGACTTGCAGCCTTTATTGATGCAGAACATGCACTCGATGTTAATTACGCAAAGAGATTAAATGTTGATATTAATAATCTTCTTCTTTCGCAGCCCGATTACGGCGAGCAGGCTCTTGAAATTGTTGACACTCTCGTAAGAAGCAACGCGCTTGATGTTATAATAATTGACTCGGTTGCAGCTCTCGTTCCAAGAAGCGAAATTGAAGGGGAAATGGGGGACCCGCAGATGGCTATGCAGGCCCGGTTAATGTCGCAGGCTCTTAGAAAACTTACCGGAGCTATCAACCGTTCAAAGACCTCGGTAATATTTACAAACCAGTTAAGAAGCAAGATCGGCGTTATGTTCGGAAATCCCGAAACCACTACCGGCGGAAACGCACTTAAATTTTATGCTTCTGTAAGATTGGATATAAGAAGAATTGCGGCAATAAAAGATGCCCAAAACGTTATTGGCAACAGGACAAAGGTTAAGGTTGTTAAGAGCAAAGTTGCCCCTCCGTTCAAGGAAGTTGAGTTCGATATCCTTTACAATGAAGGAATCAGCAAGGTCGGCGACCTTATTGATATTGCCGTTGAAGCAAATATCATTAAGAAAGGGGGAGCCTGGTTTACATACGGCGAAGACCGATTCCAGGGGCGCGAACAGCTCAAGCAGAAACTTTCGGAAGATGCTGCCATCCTCAAAAAACTTGAAGAGGAAGTTAAAGCGCTTTTAGGAATGGAACCTGCAGAACAGAAACCGGAAAAACCTGAAGTTCAGGAAACAAAGTCTAAAAAGAAATAATGAAAATCAGCAGGCTTATCCAGAAACGGATTAAAGTTTGTGTAATGTTGGATACCGGAGATAATATCTATCTCCGGTATGATACTGTGCTCAAATTCGGCCTGAAAAAAAATGATGAATTAACCGAAGTCCTCCTTAATAAGATTTACGCGGAAGATCACAGGCTGCATATAAAAGAGATTTCCTTCAGGCTTCTAACCAGAAGAATGCATTCTGCTTCTGAGCTAAAGAGAAAACTTCTTTCTAAGAAATTCCCGCCGGAAAGAATTGAAGAAGCGGTTAATGAACTTATTGACAGGCAATATCTTGATGACGAGAAATTTGCCGAAAAATACGCCGAAGAAAAACTCAAAAACTCCAAAACCGGTCTTATTAAAATTAAAGCGGAACTGATTGCAAAAGGGGTTGATAAGAGAATTATCGAAAAAGTACTCCTCAAAATGGATAATTCAGAAATATTGCTTAAAAATGCTCTTTTACTCTCAAAAAAAAAGATTTCCACTTCACAGTTCAAGTCAATTCCTCCCAAGAAACAGAACGAAAAACTATTCCGGTTCCTCATTTCAAAGGGATATCAGGGAGAAGTTATAAAATCGGCATTGAAAAAGCTTAATTTAACGGATCAGACAGACGAATCGTTTGATTAAAAGGCTTAC
>JAEXUB010000013.1 GCA_023453125.1 Bacteroidota bacterium | reverse complement strand
GTGGATGCCGCCCTTTCAACGGGAAGATCCACTCCCATAAGAGTTTCAGAATGCCCCAGGAATAAATATCCACCCGGATTCAGTTTGCTTAGCAAATTGCTCAAGACCTTAAATTGCGTTTGTTTATCGAAGTAAATAATTACATTTCTGCAAAATATTATATCCATTGTACAGGGCAGTTCGGATAAATCCTCCAGCAGGTTAATTCTGAAGAAATTTATTTTTTTCCTAAGCTCCGGAACAACCCTAAGGATTTTCTTTGAAGGATCCTTGCTCCTCATAAAATATTTTTTCAGCAGTGCCGGCGGTACCGGCTCGGTTTTTTCTTCTTCGTATACTCCGGCATATGCCTTTTGAAGCACTTCGGTAGAAATATCGGAAGCAAATATCTGATAGCGGTAATCATTAGCGCTTCCAAAAAACTCGTTAAAGACGATTGCCATTGTATAAGGTTCTTCCCCGGTTGAGCAGCCGGCGCTCCAAATATTAATGTTCCTTCTGCCCGCACTTAAACCCGGGAGTACTGTTTCGGTAAGAAAATCGAAATGCTGAATCTCCCTGAAGAAATCTGTCTTATTTGTTGTAACCACGTCAATTAACGGAATAAGCTCTTCAGTCATTCCTCTGTCGGAAAAGAGGTATTCCATATAGCTGCCGAATGACTCGAAGCCAAGCATCTTGATTCTTTTCCTGATTCTACCTTCTACAAGGACCTTTTTTACATCTGGAAGGCAGATTCCGCTTGTACGGTAAATAATATCGCTTAGCCTTCGGAATTCCGAGTCATTCATTTCCTGCTTATATAGACTGTTTGCTGCTGTTTCCATAATTGCCTCAGGAATAAACCCGGGGGAATATCCCCCGGGTATTATTGAGTTTTAAGCATTTACTGCATTCTGTTCACTTTTTTCCATTTCCTGAACCAGAGCCAATTCATCCGAAGAGAATACTTTATCAATATCGAGAATCATAATAAAGCGTTCATCCCTTTTTCCCATTCCCTTCAGGAATTCGGCTTTAAATCGGGTACCGAACCTTGGCGCCGGTTCAATCTGATCCGGCTCAAGTTCAAATACTTCCTGAACTGCGTCTGCCAGTGCGCCGAGTATAATCAATTCCCCTTCCATATCTATTTCAAGAACGATTATACAGGTGTTCACTTTATTCTCGGTTTTAGACATTCCGAATTTTAACCGGAGGTCTATTACCGGCACTACGCTGCCGCGGAGATTTATTACTCCGCGCATATATTCGGGAGTTCTGGGTATCTTTGTAATGCTGGTGTAATCCAGAACCTCCCTTACCTTGGCCACATCAACCGCGAAGAGGTCGTGTTCTAGGGTAAAGGTCAGGTACGGCCTCACTTCTGTTATTCCTGTCACACTCATTTTAATCTCCTTAAGACTAAATTCTTTAATAATTATTAAACCATTCTTTCAAAATCGGAGTCAAGCTGATCCGAACCGTTATCAAGGTTCAGTTTGTACCCTTTAGCAGCTGGTCTGGGCTCAAATTTAGGATGAGCACCGTTGCCTCCGTTAGTCTTATTCTTAAACGAGGCTGAGTTCTGCGAAATTGATGGTCTTGTATTATTTTCTTTTGTCTTAAAGAATCCTATTACACTCATAAGCTGTTCAGCCTGACCGGTAAGGTTAGAAGCAGTAGATGAGAGTTCTTCCGATGCTGAAGCGTTCTGCTGAATAACCTGGTCGAGCTGCTGAATGGCTTTGTTAATCTGCTCTGCACCTGTATTCTGCTCGTTGCTTGCAGCAGTAATTTCCTGAACAAGTTCTGCGGTCTTTGAGATATCCGGAACCAGTTTGCTTAGCATTTCGCCTGCATTCTCTGCAACTTCAACGCTTGTAGCAGACAATCTGTTAATTTCAGCTGCTGCAGTCTGGCTGCGTTCTGCGAGTTTTCTAACTTCGCTTGCAACAACCGCGAATCCCTTGCCGTGTTCACCGGCGCGTGCAGCTTCAATTGCCGCATTAAGAGCAAGCAGGTTGGTCTGACGTGCAATCTCTTCAATAATCGAAATCTTGCCTGCAATTTCTTTCATTGCCGATACTGTTTCTGCAACGGCCTTTCCGCCGACTTTTGCGTTTTCGGCCGACTGGAGTGCAATTTTTTCAGTCTGAAGAGCATTTTCGGCATTCTGTTTAATGTTGGATGTCATTTCTTCCATAGAGGAGGAAGCTTCTTCGGCACTGGCAGCCTGTTTATTTGCGCCCTGCGAAATCTGATCGGAATTAAGGCTTAATTCCTGGCTTCCCTTTGTAACGTTTTCTGCTGTTGCCTTAACGTTTTCAACAACTTCAGAGATACCGCTTATCATTGAAGCAAGCGCCTGCATAAGTTTATCTTTTGCAGAACGTTCTTTTGCCGATACCTGAAGGTCGCCGGTTGCAATTGATTCGGCAACGCCTGTTATTTCATTCATTGCGTCAATAAGAACATTCAGATTATTCTTTATTGCATTGAAATCGCCGTTATAGCTATCAGTAATTTTTTCAGGAATATCGCCTGTGCTTATTCTTTCAACATATTTAGCGGCAACGTTCAATGGCCCGATTACGGCGTCTAATGTATCATTTACACCCTGAACTATTTTACGGAAGTCTCCCTGATGCTTGGAGGCGTCTGCGCGTGTAGCGAGTTTTCCTTCTACAGCTGCCTGTGATAGCATATTGGCGTCGGCAATCAATGCTTTCAGGTTGCCTCTAACAACTTCAATTGTATCGTTTATAAACACCTTCTTACCCGGGAATTTTTCAAGAGGAGCTTCAAAATTACCGCGTCCGAATTCGGCAACGCATGCCATTGCTTTCTTTTTAACGGCAATATGCCCGTTTACCATGTTATTAACGCCGGTTGCCATATTTTTGTACGCACCGTAGAATTTATCGGAACTCATAACTACATCAATATCCCCGAGGTCGTGCTGCTGTGACATATTATTCATTTCGCTGATTAAACCGTCCAAAGCTTCAATACATGTATTGAGGTTATTCTTTATTTCATTAAAATCGCCATTGTAGTTATCCGTAATCTTCTTCGGAATATCCCCTTTGGCAATCCTGTCTACATATTCGGCTGCTACGTTCAACGGCCCGATAACCGCGTCTAATGTATCGTTAACTCCCTGAACTATCTTGCGGAAATCCCCCTGATGCTTGGTAGCATCTGCACGGGTTGCAAGTTTTCCTTCAACTGCTGCAGTTGAGAGAAGAGCTGCATCTGAAATAAGAGCATTTACTGCATCAATACACTGGTTGAGGTTTAATTTAATTTCGTTGAAATCGCCGTTATAGTTGTCTGTAATCTTCATCGGAATGTCGCCTTTTGCAATACGGTCAACATATTCTGCTGCAACATTCAACGGCCCGATAACCGCGTCTAATGTATCGTTTACGCCCTGAACTATCTTGCGGAAATCGCCATGATGTTTTGTAGCGTCTGCTCTGGTGGCCAATTTACCGGCTACAGCAGCATCTGACAGCATACCTGCATCAGAAACCAGGGCGTTAACTGCATCAATACACTGGTTGAGGTTTAATTTAATTTCGTTGAAATCACCGTTATAGTTATCTGTAATCTTCATCGGGATATCACCTTTGGCAATCCTGTCTACATATTCTGCAGCTACGTTCAAAGGTCCGATAACTGCGTCTAATGTGTCGTTTACTCCCTGAACTATCTTGCGGAAATCTCCCTGATGTTTTGTAGCGTCTGCTCTTGTAGCAAGTTTACCGGCTACAGCAGCATCTGACAGCATACCTGCGTCGGAAACCAGGGCATTTACTGCTTCAATACACTGGTTGAGGTTTAATTTTATTTCGTTGAAATCGCCGTTATAGTTGTCTGTAATCTTCATCGGGATATCGCCTTTAGCAATTCTGTCTACATATTCTGCAGCTACGTTCAAAGGTCCGATAACGGCGTCTAATGTATCGTTTACTCCCTGAACTATCTTACGGAAATCCCCCTGATGCTTGGTAGCATCTGCTCTTGTTGCAAGTTTACCTTCAATTGCTGCAGTAGAGAGCATCGCTGCATCGGCAATTAGACCATTAACAGCATCAATACACTGGTTAAGATTTAATTTGATTTCGTTGAAATCACCATTATAGTTATCGGTAATTTTCATCGGGATATCGCCTTTAGCAATTCTGTCTACATATTCTGCAGCTACGTTCAAAGGTCCGATAACGGCGTCTAATGTATCGTTTACTCCCTGAACTATCTTGCGGAAATCTCCCTGATGTTTTGTAGCGTCTGCTCTTGTAGCAAGTTTACCGGCTACAGCTGCATCTGATAACATACCTGCATCAGAAACCAAGGCGTTTACTGCGTCAATACACTGGTTAAGATTTAATTTTATTTCGTTGAAATCACCATTGTAGTTATCTGTAATCTTCATCGGGATATCGCCTTTTGCGATTCTGTCTACATACTCTGCTGCAACATTCAACGGCCCTATTACTGCGTCTAATGTGTCGTTAACTCCCTGGACAATTTTCTTATATCCGCCTTCAAATTTAGCGGCATTGCCTCTTGTAGCAAGTTTTCCTGCAACAGCCGCGTCTGAGAGCATATCGGCTTCTTTAATGAGCTCTTTTAGCGTATCAATAACTTTTTGCAGACTTTGTCCCAACACATCTTTTTCTGATCTGATTTCCACTTTAACTTCAACATTGCCTTTTGCAATATTATTGGCAACTTCAACCTGCGTTTTTGTCGCTTCTACCAACTCCTTAAAGGTCCCGACGAGGATACCAATTTCATCTGTTGATTTCTGCACTATCTCAACATCCACGTCTCCTTTCGCTACTCTTTCTGCAATTTCAGAAACTGTTTTAATAGGTTTGCTGATAATTCTTGAAATAAAGATTCCCAATGATAAAGCAATGATTACACCGCCAACAAGCAGTATTAGCATCACGGTAGTTGCCGAATCAGAATCATTCTGATTCTGATGAGCTCTCTCTTCTGCAAGAGTAATTTTCTGGTCGAGCATTGCCTTAATGTTGCTTTGAACATCATTTCTCAGTTTTTCGAAGTTTGTCATATAAAACTGAAGGGCCTGCTCTTTCTTGTTCTCTTTAAGCATAGCAACCATCTTATCTCTTTCGCCGTCATATATCTTTATGGCGGATTGAAGTTTTGCAAAATCTTGTCTTCCCTGTTCGGTCATAATTGTTTTTTCATAGAGAGAAAGGTTTTTAGAGATATCTGCGTCTCTGTCTTTCAATCTTTTAATCTGGTCATCCCGGCGTTCTGTGTCGATTGTGTATAAGGCTTCTACAATATTCGTCCTTGCGCGCTGGAATGATTCAGATACAACAGCCAGCTGTGAAATGGGTACTGTATTTTTTTCATACAGAATATCATCGCTATCGCTTACGCTTTTTAAATTGCTGATCCCCATGTAAGCAATAACGGCGGTAATAACTGCTACCATACTGAATGCTATCAGTAATTTTGTAGCGACTTTCAAGTTATAAAACCAACTCATTTTTAACTCCCTTTGTTTAATTATTTGTTTTATTATTTGTAAGAATTCTTAAGCTGTTTCTAATTATCAGTTCCGGATTATCTTTATATGGCTCTCCGTGCCCGGGATAAATTACATTAATTTTAATGCGGGCAAGTTTTTCAATCGATTCCACATAATCCGGAGTATAGCTGCTGTCATTTGCATAAACGCGGATTGTAGTATCGCCCGAAAATAGGATTCCCTCTTTTTTACAGTAGAGGCATATTGAATCCTGCGAGTGCCCCGGTGTATGGATTACGGTAAAATAGCAGTCGGCCAGTTTTATCTCTTCCCCCTCCTGCAGAATATAGTCTATTCCGTTTCCGGGAATAAACGCATAGGCCTTAGCGCCGTATTTTTCCTTTAATTCCTTAATTCCTCCGTTATGGTCAAAATGATTGTGAGTGATTACAATCTTATCTAACGGCTTTTTCCCTACTCCGGTATAAATTGTATCTATATGCTTGGATATATAACCGTCATATCCTGTATCTATAACCGCGTTTACATCATCAATTGTATTGAAAGCCCCCATCACAAGATAGGAATTGGAGCTGTATTTATCGGGATTTGTATGTAAACGGATTACTTTCATTATTTAACCTCAATTTTCCTGAACAGCTGTGCATCCGGCACCACCTGAACAAAGTAATCTTTTAATTCTTCCGGCATCTTCTGGGTATTTTCATTTGCCAGCAGTCCGTCGGCTGCTAATGAACTGTGGAACATTTTAAGGACTTCAATTCTTTCGGAAGGCTGAAAATGAAGAAGAACATTCTTGCAAACAATCAGGCTGAATCCTGTGCCGATGCTGTTCAAGGTAAGGAGATCGTGTTTCTGAAACTGGACACGGTTTCTAATCAAATCGGATATTTTGTAATATCCTTCCTTTCCTTCAGCCTTTTCAAAATACTTCTGGAATATATTTTGCGGTATTCTTTTTAATTCTTCTTCCGGGTAAATTCCTTCTTCTATGATTTTTCCGAATGTATTTGTCTCGTCAATATCTGTAGCGGTAATTGAAAGATTCTTAAATGAGAAATTCCCCATTGCTTCGGCAAGAATTATTGCCAGGGTATAAGGTTCGGGGCCCATAGCGCATCCTGCATCCCAGATTCTAATCCTGCTTCTCCCGGCTACTTCCGGTATAAGCACTTTTGCTGCCTGATCTAATGTTTGTGTATCCCTAAAAAAGAAAGTAAATGCCATTTTATATTTTATCCTTTGTTGTTCGTAGTTAGTTATTAATTCTTTCTTCCTGTTCTTCTTTTTCCGTCAGCTTTAGTATATCAAGGATTAGCGCGACGGTTCCGTCCCCGAGAATTGTAGCACCCGAAATACCTTCAACGTCTCTATAAACCTTGCCAAGATTCTTGAGCACAGTCTGATGCTGTCCGATTACCTTATCCACTACAAATCCTGTTCTGTTTCCTTTTACATTGGCAATAACCACCTGTTCAATTTCAGGCTTGTTTTCAGATATCAGGAATCTTTCTCTCAGATATATGTAAGGAATAATTTCTCCCCTAACGTTAACAATATGCCTTCCGTGGGACGCTTCAATATCTGCTTTGGATAATTCGATGCATTCTTCTACAGATGATAAAGGAAGGATAAAATGTTCGTCGTTAATAACTACAAGCAGACCGTCTATAATTGCAAGAGTAAGAGGGAGTTTCAAGGTAATTGTAGTTCCCTCTCCTTCTGTGCTTTTAACTTCGATAGAGCCTCTAATCGATTCAACAGCACGGCGTACTACATCCATTCCTACTCCCCGCCCCGAAACATTTGTAACTGTCCTGGCTGTTGAAAATCCGGCTCCGAATATCAGAGCATAGATTTCGGAATCGGTCAATTCGGCGTTCTGCGGAACCAGCCCGCCGGCTTTTGCCTTTTCAAGAACTGCCTCCTTGTTAATACCAGCACCATCATCCGAAATTGTGATAAGCACATTGCCTCCCGAATGGGAAGCAGACAGGTGAATTTTTCCCTGTCTCGGTTTTCCGGCTTTTTCCCTTAAAGCCGGATCTTCAACACCATGATCAATACTGTTTCTAATTATATGAACCAGAGGATCGTTCAGCTTGTCGATAACTGTTTTATCGAGTTCTGTATCGGCTCCTTCAGTTGTAAGCTCCACTTCTTTTCCAAGTTCCCTCGATAAATCCCTTACCAGGCGGTTGAACTTGCTGAATGTGGAACCGATAGTGAGCATTCTTATATTAAGAGCGCTGTCTCTTAAAGACCAGGTAATCCTTTCAACTTCTTCGGCAACCGAAACAATTGCAGGTTCACTGTTTTTCTGAGCAATCTGGCTCAGACGGGCCTGCAATGTTACAAGTTC
>JAEXUB010000273.1 GCA_023453125.1 Bacteroidota bacterium | reverse complement strand
TGCGGGAACAACTTCCCCTTTTTTAACATCGTCGAGGTTTACAATGAAAATATCGTTATTGGTGCTTACGGCCACCTGTTTGTCAAGATTCATTGTATATGCAACTTCTTTGCCGTCTGGGGAGAAGATATAATCTCCGTCGGTTCCCAAATCTACCGGTGGAACCTCGGCGTAGCTTTTAAATGTAAGATCGGTGTATTCATTCTTTTCAATATCGAAGAGGAAAAGATGGCTTCTCTTATCGCCGCGCCAGTGGTCGAAGTTGCGGTACATCAGTTCGGTAAATATTGAAGCCTTAACAAGGCTAGCATCCCTTTCTTCATCCATTTTCTTATTTGCTTCCTGGTCTGCCGCTTCGGGATAGACTTCAGAAACAAAGAGCATTTTCTTTCCGTCTTTGGAAAATACGAATCCGCTTGCGCCGGTATATATATTGGTAAGCTGTTTATCGTCTGTGCCGTCTGTATTGGCAATCCAGACCTGTCCCCTCTTGGAATAGGCTATTTTCTTTCCGTCGGGGGTAAATTTAGGAGAGCTTTCGCCTGCTTCGCTATTCATAAACGGGCGCAGGTTTTTTCCGTCCGAATCGATAAGATAAATATCGGAGTTCCCCTTGTTTGTTTCCATCTTATAAGTTGTAACTGCGAACGCGATTGTTTTTCCGTCGGGGGATACATCGTAACCTCCGATACGTTTCATCTTCCACATATCTTCTACAGTCATTGCTCTTTTGGTTTGTGCATTTACAGAAAACGCCAAGGCAAAAAGGAGAATTATGTTTAACAGCTTTTTCATTTCATCCTCATAAAGTTATAATCTTAGGTTAAATTTAAGAAAGTAGTATGTGAAAGTTCAAGGGAAAGTAGGGAGGGGGATAATAAAAAAGCCCGCTGAAAGCGGGCTTTTAAGAAATTGTTTCTGCTTATTTTGTGAAGGTAACAATATCCTGCATTTTACTTATATCGTTACCTGGATTGGTAGTGCTAATTGTGTTTGTCCATGACTGAACTGAACCGTTACGGACAACTCTTATATTGTAAGTATTAGTAGAACCGGAATACAGATTTACTCTGATTGTATACTGTCCGGAAGGCATTGTTCCTACACTATAAATATTTTCAACAGCATTTCCGTAAGGAGTCTGCAGCCAGTCTCTGTCTAATTGCAAAGTCTGGTCTGATGATGTGGTGGTTCCGTAAAATACGTGCATATTATTCGGTCCATATAGATGCAGGTCAATGTCGGATGACTTACCCGACTGAGTAACCCAGGTTAAAGTAGCCTGGAATTCACCTGTACCGTATGTAACTGTAGGCTGCAGCCAGTTGGAAGGTCTTCCTTCAACCCATTGTCCGCCTCCCGGGAGACTTAATGTTGTCCATCCCTGTCCCGTTGAAAGCGGGCCTGTATAAGTAACAGGCTGGCTTATTGTACCGGTAGCGGGAACGGTATAATATTCAATTTTTGGAAGTGTTGACAATGTACCCGGTGTAGTTCTTGTAATCCATATCTGATATGTAGCCTGGGGCAGGTGAATATGCGTTGGCGGTCTCGGTCCGCCGGTTGGCTGAGAACCTGTTGAACCGGAAGCACCTAAAATATTTGTATACCAGGCAGCTTGATATGAATATTTCCATGCGGAAACAGTGCCGACAGTAAGGCTGTAGTAGTAGGTGTTGTCGCTGGCCGCAAACTCAAATCCCCCGTCTGAATCTTCAGCCGTTACTTTAGCGAACCCTGAAGATATTGTTGCGGCGCAGAAATAACCAAGTGTTAGAACGTCAATAGAGATTGTTTTCGCTGTAGCATCAATTTCGTTTGCGGGAACAATTACCCATTTATCCTGCAGAGGATCGAGATAGAGAATTTTAATATCTGAAGCATCGGCATTTGTAAATGGAATTGTTACTTTAACCGGCCAGCGGAAATTGAATCCGTCGGGGCCTACTTTAATGTAATCCGATTTTAATGATGCTCCGGTTGGCAGTGCTTTGGGAGGTGTTACCTTGGTTTCAATTGAGAATGTAACCGTTCCGCTCTGTCCTGATGAATTCTGAGGAACAGTACCCGGAATTACCTGAACTTTATGTCCCGCTGTTGTACTTACAGATCCTGATGAGAGAGAATTGATCTGGACAATTTTTTCTTCTCCGTCCCCTCCGGCTCCCGGCTCGGCAGGATTGTCGTCGCTTTTCTTGCAGCTGATGAACATTAAGTTCAGCAGTGCCGCAATAATTAAGAGTGAAAATACCTTTCTCGGCTGCATGGTACTTCTCCTTATAGAGTTATTCGCTTTATTGTTTATTAATAAAAAAATTAAAATGCCAAAGAACGTTCAAGTATAAATTGAAAATAGAATATGTTTCTGTTAAAAACAATAAACTTCAAGTTAAAATAAAATAGGATATTATATACGATATGAAGTAAATCACAAAGTTTTAAGTTGGCTATTAAAGGCCAAAAACGAAGTTTTCCTTTTTTAGCCGGCACCTCCTTTAAGTTTGCTTAACCAGCGCATTTTTGATAACTTTTAAGGCTAATTTTAAATAATAATACAGACTGTAAAATGAAATACTCTTTTGAAGAAATTGAAGCAAAATGGCAGAAAATCTGGGAAGAAGAGAAGATTTTTAAAACCGATCTCTCCGAAACGGCCAAGAAAATCTATTGCCTTGTAATGTTTATTTATCCCTCCGGGGCAAAACTTCACTGCGGGCACTGGTACAATTACGGACCAACCGACAGCTGGGCCCGTTTTAAGAAACTGCAGGGATATAATGTATTTGAACCGATGGGATATGACGCATTCGGTCTTCCGGCTGAAAACTATGCCATTAAAACAGGCGTCCACCCTCAGGACAGCACTTTTAAGAACATTTCCGATATAAGGGAAATGCTTAAGAGAATGGGATGTATGTACGATTGGGATGCCGAAATGCTTACCTGCGTTCCTGAATATTACAAATGGAACCAGTGGCTCTTTTTACAGCTGTATAAGAAAGGACTTGCATACAGAAAGAACGCGCCGGTTAACTGGTGCCCCTCCTGCCAGACTGTGCTCGCAAATGAGCAGGTAATGGGGGACGGAGGCTGCGAACGGTGTAATACAACTGTAATTCAGAAGAACCTTACACAATGGTTTTTTAAAATTACAAGCTACGCCGAAGAACTTCTTGACGGTCTTAATACAATTGACTGGCCGGAAAAGACAAAGCTTATGCAGACAAACTGGATTGGAAAAAGTGTAGGAGCCGAGGTTGATTTTAAGATTGAAGGGACAGATGAAAAGATGACTGTCTTTACAACACGCCCCGATACTCTCTTCGGCGTTACCTATGTGGTTATTGCTCCGGAACATCCGCTTGTTAAAAAAATTGCGAAACCGGAATATATTGACGGTATTGAAAAATATATAGATCAGGTGCGCACATTAACCGAAGTTGAACGCACATCCACTGTAAAGGAGAAAACCGGAGTGCCTACCGGTGCATTCGCTATAAATCCTGTTAACGGGGAGAAGATACCCGTATGGGTTGCAGATTACGTGCTTGCTACATACGGTACCGGATGCGTAATGGCTGTACCCGGACACGATGAAAGGGATTTTGAGTTTGCTAAGAAATTCAATATGCCTATTAAAAAAGTAATTTTAAAAGAAGGCACAAATCCTGAGGAAGAACTTGCTGAAGCATTTACCGAAGTTGGTGCAATGATAAACTCGGGTAAATATGATGGTATCCGTTCCGATCTCGGTATTCAGGAAATTATAAAAGATCTTGAAGCGGCCGGAACAGGCAAAGGGAAAATAAATTACAGGCTTAGAGACTGGCTCATTTCGCGTCAGCGTTATTGGGGAACCCCAATTCCGGTAATTCACTGCGAAAAATGCGGCGAAGTACCGGTACCGGAAGATCAGCTCCCGGTTGTGCTCCCTTATAATGTGGATTTTAAGCCCGACGGCGGTTCGCCTCTTGCAGGCAACAGCGAATTTGTTAATACAACCTGTCCAAAATGCGGCGGGCACGCGCACCGCGATGCAGATACTATGGATACATTCGTTGATTCATCCTGGTATTATCTCCGCTATATGAATCCTAAATTCGATAAGGGAATGTTCGATAAGGAACTTGCAAATGCCTGGGCTCCCGTTGATATGTATGTTGGAGGCGCCGAACACGCTACAATGCATCTTCTTTATGCAAGATTTATCCATAAATTTCTCCGCGACATCGGAATGGTAAACAGCAATGAGCCTTTCAGCAAGCTTATTCATCAGGGCACTATTACAAATCAGGGTGCCAAGATGTCAAAATCAAAAGGGAATGTTGTTAACCCGGATGATTTTATTGTAAACGTAGGCGCAGACGTATTCAGGATGTACCTGATGTTCATGGGTCCCTATGAGCTTGGCGGGGACTGGAGCGATAAGGGAATTGTGGGCGTTGACCGCTTTGTGCAGAGGACTTATGCAATGGTTACGGCGAATGCCAATGTTGCAAAGGAATTTCCGGCAAATGAAAAATATAATATTGATGAACTGAACGAAACAGAAAAAGCGATTTACAGGAAAATAAACCAGACATTGGAAAAGGTATCGGTGGAAACTGAAAACTTCCGTTTTAATACTGCCGTTGCCGCACTGATGGAACTTTTAAACGAACTCAAGAGCCTCTCGGCCTGCAGAAAAGACCTTATATCATATACTCTTGAAAGAATGATTGTTATGCTCGCTCCTCTTGCGCCGCATCTGGGAGAGGAATGCTGGCAGGTTATCGGCAAGGAGAAATCCTTGTTCTCAAACCCTGTTTGGTTTAAGGCAGATGAAAAAGCCCTTACATCGGATAAGATGACTATTGCCGTTCAGGTAAGCGGAAAGCTCCGTTCAACAATTGAACTTCCGGCAGGAGCCTCTGAAGCGGAAGTTAAAACCGCAGCCTGGTCCGATGAAAAAGTAAAAGCCCATACAGAAGGGAAAACGGTTGTAAAAGAAATTTACGTGCCTAAGAAGATTTATAATATAGTGGTAAGATAATTAACGGATGAGGCTTATGCCTCATTCCGGTTTAATGCAGAATAAATTAAAAGAATTATAAAAAAGCGAGTAAAAAATGTTAGACGTTAAATTCATCCGCGAAAACCCCGAAGCTGTTAGGGAAGGATTAAAAAATAAAAATGCCGAAGATGTTGTTGATAAAGTTCTTGCCCTCGACGAAGAGAGAAGGTCCATTATTGCTAAAGTTGAAGACCTTAAAGCAAAGAAAAACCAGGTGTCGGCACAGATACCCGCAATGAAAAAAGCAGGGCAGGATACAACGGAAATCTTCGCGGAAATGAAAAGGGTTGGAGATGAAATTGCGCTCCTCGACTCTCAGCAGTCGGAAGTTGAAGAAAAGATCGATTATATTCTCCGCCGCACACCTAACATTGCCCATTCATCTGTGCCTGTAGGCAAAACCGCCGAAGATAATGTTGAAGCGCGCCGCTGGCTGCCGGATGGATTCTCATTTGAAAATGAATTCAAGGTTTTAGACCATATAGAACTCGGTAAGAAATTATCCATTCTCGATTTTGAGCGGGGTACAAAGATTTCAGGTTCAGGCTTCCCCCTTTATACAGGCAAAGGAGCAACTCTTGAGCGCGCATTAATAAATTATATGCTCGATTATCATATTAATGACCACGGCTATAAGGAAATTTTCCCCCCCGTTCTTGTAAACAGGGAATCAATGAAGGGCACCGGCCAGATTCCTAAAATGGAAGAGGATATGTATTTTATAGAGAAGGACGGATTATATCCCGTTCCGACTGCAGAAGTCCCTATTACCAATATTCACAGGGATGAAATTCTTACAGAAAAAGAATTGACTATTAAGTACGTCGGCTATTCCCCCTGTTTCAGAAGGGAAGCCGGCTCATACGGTAAGGATTCAAAAGGATTTTTGAGAGTTCATCAGTTCAACAAAGTTGAAATGGTGAAATTCGCAAAGCCCGATAATTCATACGAAGAACTGGAATTAATGGTAAAGGATGCCGAAGATATTCTTCAGGCATTGAAAATTCCTTACAGAATACTTGCTCTCTGCACAGGCGATTTGAGTTTCTCCGCGGCAAAGTGCTACGATATTGAAACCTGGAGCCCGGCAGAGAATAAATGGCTCGAAGCATCCTCCTGCAGCAACTTCGAAACATTCCAGGCGCGCAGGGCTAATATCCGTTATAGAAAAGAGGACAAAAAAGTTGAGTTCGTTCATACTCTTAACGGATCGGGACTTGCGACTAGCCGCCTGATGGTTTCCCTGCTCGAAAACTACCAGACGCCGGAAGGAAAGATCATTGTTCCACAGGTGCTGCAGAAATATACAGGATTTAACGTTATTGAATAAGGCAGGAGCCTTTTTCCCCTTAAATTAGCCGTTTTACGGAAATAATAATGACAACAATATATGTTGTTTTTGAACTTTAAAAAGCAATCCCATATTATATATATGAGATTGCTTTGTTTTTTTATAAACTTTTAATTTAAAGAAAGAACTTCCCTGATGGGCAGCCTTAAAGAGCTAAAAAAATATTTTCTCCGTTATAAAGGGAAACTCCTCCTCGGTATTCTCTTTATTATCCTTTCAAACGTAGCGGGAGTGTATGTTCCCATTCTCCTCAAGGAATCGATAGACTCGCTCCAGAAAAACATTTCAACGGCCAAACTGCTTGAGTACGGACTTCTTATTCTTGGAGCCACTCTGGTAAGCGGTGTATTCCGTTTTTATATCAGACAGACTATAATTGTTATATCGCGCAGAATAGAATATGACCTTAGGGAAGATTTCTGGAACCACATTCAGAAACTTCCGTTAAGATACTTCCAAAACAATTCCACGGGCAATATAATGGCCCTTGCCACAAACGATATAAGCGCGGTGCGTATGTTTGTAGGCCCTGCTGTAATGTATTCAATAGATACTTTTGTAACTCTTGTTATTGTCATCGGACTTATGATTGCGATAAGCCCCTCTCTTACATTGTTTTCGCTTCTCCCCCTCCCGTTCCTTTCTTATTTCGTTTACAGGGTGAGCAAGAAGATCCATAAGAAGTTCACACTCATTCAGGAAAAGTTTTCGGAGCTTACAACCAAAGCACAGGAAAATTTTTCAGGCATACGGGTTGTTAAGTCTTATGTAAGGGAGGATTATGAAATTTCGCAGTTTGAAAGACTCTCGGGGGATTATCTCTTCAGGCAGATGGATAAAGTAAAAATCCAGGCCCTCTTTCAGCCGATTCTTTATATCATCGCCGGAATATCGGTAATAGTTGTTATAGGAGCCGGCGGCGTTATGGTTATTAAAGGACAGTTAACACTGGGAGATATTTCAGCCTTTGTAATCTATCTTGGCTTAATGATATGGCCTGTTATAGCTTTTGGCTGGGTTGCCAATATTGTTCAGCAGAGCGAAGCAAGCATGAAGCGCCTTAAAGCTATTTTAAGCGAGAAACCTGAAATTGAAGATTCTGAAAAAACAGACCACAGCATTATTGGCATTGAAGGGGAAATTGAACTGCGCAACGTAACTTTCCGCTACCGCCCCGAACTTCCCTATGTACTCAATAATGTAAATATTAAAATAGAAAAGGGAAAGACAGTTGCATTTATAGGGCGCACGGGGGTAGGGAAAAGCTCTCTCGTTAACCTTATTCCAAGACTGTATGATACAACATCCGGAGCCGTAATGATAGACGGCAGGGATGTAAGGGAATTACCGGTGAATATACTCAGGGGGAATATTGGACTTGTTCCCCAGGAAACCTTCCTTTTTTCTGACACACTTGAGAATAATATACTATACGGACAAAAAGGGGGAGGCCGGGAAGCTGCAGAGAAGGCGGCAGTAATTGCAGGGCTGACTAAAGACATCGAAAATTTCCCGAAGGGTTATGAAACAGTTTTAGGAGAGAGAGGCATTACTCTTTCGGGAGGGCAGAAACAGAGGACAGCCCTGGCGAGGGCAATTGCAATCAATCCAAAGATTCTCATTCTCGACGATTCCTTCTCGGCTGTTGATACCCACACCGAAGAGGAAATCTTACTTCGGCTTAAGGAATTTATGAAAGGAAGGACCAGCATTATAATCAGCCACAGGATAAGCACAGTTAAAGAGGCGGACGAAATATTTGTAATTGACTCCGGAATAATTGCCGAAAGGGGAACCCATCAGCAGCTCGTTGAGCTCGGCGGCATTTATGCGGATATACATCAGAAGCAGCTGCTCGAAGAAGAGCTGAAAGAAATTTAATATGGCAGAACAGAGAGACGAAGAAGTTCTTGGCAAAGCATACGACAGCCGGCTTATGAAACGGCTGCTCGGTTTTGTTAAGCCTTATACTAAATATGTTGTTGTGGCAATTCTTCTAAATATAATTGTTGCCGCGCTCGGACCTTTGCGCCCTTACCTTACCAAAGTGGCTATTGACGACAATATTGCCAATAAAGATTATAACGGTCTTCTGATTATTTCGCTGGCACTGCTCGGCTCCCTTTTAATCCAGTCCGTAATGCAGTATTTTCTTACCTATTACACTCAGCTGATGGGGCAGAAGATTATATTCGACCTAAGAATGAAAATCTTTTCGCATGTTCAGAAACTCGCGCTGCGCTATTTTGATAAGACTCCCATCGGAAGAATTGTTACACGGGTAACCAATGATGTTGACTCTCTCGACCAGATGTATTCATCAGGAATCGTAATGGTTTTCAGCGATGTCTTCATTATACTCTGGATACTTATTTTCATGTTCGCAATGTCGTGGGATTTATCCCTGGTTTCTCTTTCGGTTCTCCCTATTCTTATTTACGGAACATTCCTTTTCAGGAGGAAAGTAAGGGAGACATACCGCGATGTAAGATATCATCTTGCCAGACTGAATTCCTATATGCAGGAGCATATAACCGGAATGAACGTTGTTCAGATATTTACAAAAGAGAAGGACGAAAGCGCCAAATTCGGCGGAATAAATGAGGCGCACAGGGATGCAAATATCCGTTCAATTTTCTATTACGCTGTTTTTTATCCCGGAATAGAAATTATAAGTTCGGCCGCCCTTGCATTAATTGTATGGTACGGAGGCGGGGAGATTATCCAGAGCAAAATGTCTATCGGCGTTCTCTTTGCATTCATTCAGTACACTGAAATGTTCTTCCGTCCCATAAGAGACCTCTCTGAAAAGTATGACATTCTCCAGAGTGCAATGGCTTCTTCGGAAAGGATTTTCCAGCTTCTTGATGACGATACGATTATTAAAAATCCGGAAAACCCCGTTAAGATTTCCTCTCCAAGAGGGACAATTGAATTTAAAAATGTATGGTTTGCATATAATCCCGGTGAATATGTCTTAAAGGATATCTCCTTTACCATCAATCCGGGGGAAACAATTGCAATTGTCGGGGCAACCGGTGCCGGAAAGACCAGCATAATAAATATCCTTACCCGTTTTTACGATATTGAAAAAGGCTCAATACTCCTTGACGGCGTTGATATACGCACAATGGATAAGAGGGACCTCAGGAAATATATTTCAATAGTGCTTCAGGATGTATTTCTCTTTTCGGGAACAATAAAATCGAATATCAACCTGGGCTCAGGAGAAATTTCGGAGGAAAGGATTACGGAAGCGGCAAAGACTGTGGGGGCACACGATTTCATTACCCGTCTTCCGAACGGTTATAATGAAGAGGTTAAGGAAAAAGGGGCAACTCTAAGTGTCGGGCAGCGGCAGTTAATTTCATTTGCAAGGGCCCTTGCTTATAATCCCCAAATTCTTATTTTGGATGAGGCGACTTCGAGTGTTGATACCGAAACGGAGATTCTGATTCAGAACGCTATTGAAAAGCTTCTTGTAGGACGCACATCAATTGTAATTGCGCACCGGCTTTCAACAATTCAGAATGCCGATAAAATTATTGTTATGCACAAAGGGGAGGTCCGTGAGACCGGAAACCATCAGGAGCTCCTTGCAAAGAAAGGTATTTATTTCAAGTTGTATCAGCTTCAGTATAAGGATCAGGAAATAATTAAAAATTAGCCCGGAGTAGAAATGGCAAGGAAAAGATTTATGACTCTTTCGAGGCACATTCTTGAAGGGGAAAGAATGCATCCGGAGGCAACGGGCGAGCTGTCGGCTCTTTTAGATCAGCTCGGACTTGCAGCCAAACTGATATCATTAGAAGTAAACAAGGCGGGATTAGTAGATATACTCGGATTAACCGGGGATGAAAATGTTCACGGCGAGCAGGTTAAGAAACTCGATATTTTTGCCAATGATATTATGGTCAAGGCAATGGATCACGGAGGACATTTCTGTGTAATGGGTTCTGAGGAGGAAGAGGAAATTATTCATATTCCCGAAAAGCATAAGATTGGCAAGTATGTTCTGTTATTCGATCCCCTTGACGGCTCTTCGAACATTGATGCCAATATAAGCATTGGGACAATTTTCTCTATCTATAAGAGGGTTTCTCCCGATAATACTCCCGGAACTCTTGAAGACTGCCTTCAGCCGGGATATAAACAGGAAGCGGCCGGTTATATTGTGTACGGCTCAAGCACTATTCTGGTATATACTACCGGTCACCACGGCGTGCACGGCTTTACTCTCGATCCGGCATTCGGTGAGTTTATTCTATCTCACGAAGATATTAAGATTCCTCCCAGAGGAAGAATCTATTCTGTTAATGAGGGGAATTACCTTAAATGGCCTCAGGGACTAAAGAATTACATTAAATATCTGCAGGCTCATACATTCGACGAAAAGCCTTATCAGGCCCGTTATGTCGGCTCTATGGTGGCAGATCTTCACAGGACTCTTCTCTACGGGGGAATATTTATGTATCCGGGGGATCTGAGACATCCAAAGGGGAAACTAAGGCTGATGTATGAATGTAATCCGATGGCATTTATAATTGAGACTGCCGGCGGCAGGGCAATTGACGGTGATAAAAGGATTCTTGAAATACAGCCGGAGAAACTGCACGAAAAAACTCCTGTCTATATGGGGAGCAAGGAAGACGTGGACCTTCTGGAAAAGTTTTTAAGGGAATCTGAACAATAGAATTTTGGAGAGAAATCCTCCGGATCAATCCGGAGGATTGCCTGCCTGATTATTTTGTAATATTTTTTAGGCCTTCTTCAATTTTTGCAGCCAGATCGGTGTGCGAAATTCCATTAATCTTCATTTTCTGATTTTTTACCAGTATTGCCGGAGCGTCCCCTTCTCCATTTATATATTTAAACAGGCAATAGCTCAGTCTGTTCCTGTCATTGGGAATAGGGAGATAATCGGCAAAAGAGTCTATAAGTGAATAAATCTGTTTTTCGAGCGAATTTGCCGGAAATTCCTGTACCGGCGAAGGGTTCAATGTTGTCATAAAATCCTCAAATTTTCTCCCTCAAAATAATCATACCGCCCAAATTACACAAATAATTATGATTGTAATGGATTCTTTATTTCAGTAAATTTATACCTGAAAATTTTGAAAATTGCTTGAAAAACGGAAAAAAACAAATACTTGTAATTAGACTCAGTTCTCTGGGGGATATTCTCCTAACCACCCCCGTTTTAAGAGCGCTTAAGGACAAGTATCCCGGATCCGAAATCACCTATCTGTGCAGGGAAGAATATTTAAACGCTCTTAAGACAAATCCAATTATTTCTTCTTTTTTAACTCTTCGTGTTGAACAAAACGAAGAGGAAATTCATAATAAAATAGTTGAAGCCGGTTTCGATCTGATAATTGACCTGCAGAATAATTTCAGAAGCAGAAATATCCTTAAATCGGTAAGTGTTCCGGTTTACAAATTCCATAAACCGAACATTAAAAAGTTTCTGCTGGTTAACCTTAAACTGAA
>JAEXUB010000251.1 GCA_023453125.1 Bacteroidota bacterium | reverse complement strand
CCGCAGAGGATGGGCCGGTCTGGTTGATATGATCCGCGATACCAAATATGATAATTCCAAAAATTTTACCCACCTTACCGAAGAGACCGTTAACAAAATTGGAAGGACCGGAGGTACATTCCTCCACTCTTCAAGAACAAGACCCAGCCATGTTTCCAAAAACAGCGTTCCTGAGCATCTTAAAGATAAATACAGCGGCGATATGAACGATATGACCGATGAAGTGCTTAAGAATCTTGACTGGATTGGCATTGATACTCTTATTCCTATCGGCGGCGACGATACTTTGAGCTACGGCGTTCATCTTCACAAAGCCGGGTTTAAGGTAATTGCCATTCCCAAGACAATGGATAACGACGTTCCGGGTACAGACTACTGCATAGGCTTTTCTACCTGCGTTACACGCACAATTGAAATGACCCACATGCTTAGAACTTCGGCAGGATCGCACGAAAGATTTCTTGTAATTGAAGTTTTCGGCCGCTATGCCGGTTTTACAGCGCTCCTTCCTACAATGGCTGGCGCTGCCAACAGATGCGTAATTCCGGAGTATAAATTCAACATAGACCAGCTTACAGAACTTCTTGTCGCCGATAAGCATACTAATCCAAGTTCCTATTCTGTTGTTCTCGTTTCGGAGGGAGCTATGATTGACGGTGGCGATATGGTGTTCTCGGGACAGGAAGCTGACGCATACGGTCACAAAAAACTCGGCGGAATTGGAGATGATATTTCTATTAAGCTGAAAGAAATCTCCCCCAAATACAACAGCGGTAAGAAGATTGAAGTAATTAACCAGCGCCTCGGCTATCTTGTACGCTGCGGCGATCCCGACGCTATTGATTCAATTGTACCAATGGCTTACGGAAACCTTGCCCTTGATCTTGTAATGGAAGGAACTTCGGGAAGGCTTGTTATTTTGAAAAACGGACGTTATGACAACGCCCCTATTGAAATTGTAACAAGTTTTAAGAAAACTGTGGATGTTGATAAGTATTATAATACTGAAAGACTAAGGCCCCATTACAAGAGCTTCGAATCGAAACCATTATTCATTATGGCAAGCGACTAGAATTATCAATCAGGCAGAGACGCCTTTGGGCGTCTCTACTTGAGAAGCGTAAATTTTCTCGTCCCGGCAAACTTTCCTGTTTCAATCCTGTAAAAGTAATTTCCGCTCGCAAGACCGGTTCCGTTGAAATAAACCGTGTGAATCCCGGCATTAACAGGACCGTCAACCAGTATTGCCGCTTCCCTGCCAAGCTGATCAAACACTTTTAATCTTACATATCCGCTTTCTGGAAGTTCATATGTAATAGCCGTAGAAGGATTAAACGGATTAGGATAATTCTGATTCAGCTTATAACCAGAAGGCAGTTTTTCTAACTGTTCATTTGAAACAACCGATTCCACGTAAGAAAGAAGCGTGGCGCAGGATGCTTTTATGATTTCAGTACAATATGGAATGTTAAGGTTCGACAGCTTATCCGAAGCACCGTGATAAAAAGGGCTGAATACACTTTCTTCGAAATAAACAACCGGATATCCGGCCGAAAAAAATGGATATGAATCTGACATCTGGTCTAAAACCCCGGTTATTGGATTTAGTACCGTATAGTTCCTGGTTACATCCTTTGCGAACTCGGCAATATTATTAAAACCGGTGTAATTATTCACTTCAACATTGCTGTAAGCCGGAGCGCTTTGGGAATATCCGATCATATCGTTATTTATCATCAGTTTAATATTCATATTTGCGGCCTTGGCAGCGGCGGCATAATGTTCGCTTCCGGAATCCCCGTAGTTCATTAATTCCTCTGCGGCAAAGGCAATGAATAATAATGTGGCGGCAGGAGTGTAATTTTTCTTTTTAATTACCCGGGCAGCTTCAAGGACTGCAGCAGTGCCGCTTGCATTATCATCAGCACCGGGGGCATCCAGGACACTGGCTCTCGCATAGCTGTCATAATGCCCACCTATTATGTAATACTGGTCCGGGTATCTGCTCCCGTTTAATTTGGCAATTACATTATACTGGGTAGTCAGCCCCATTTGATTTGCGTAAGTATTGCATAGAAAGGAATCTATTGTTACATCCGTAAATCCATAGGAAAGGAACTTATTCCTAATCCATTTATAAATCTGCCTTCTGTTTGCATTCCCCATAAAACGGGTGCCGTACCCCTGCAAATTGCTAATTACGCTTCTTACGCTATCCTGATTGATTTCCGAAACAACTTCCAGCACTGCCCCTTTGACCCCCATAGCATTCATTCTTATCTGGGCATTCAGAAATACCGGAAAGGCCAATAGTAGCAAAGCCGGAAAAAATCTAAAACAGTAGAATTTTCGCATAAACAGATCCGTTAATATTTACTGCAAATGTATCCCGGGGCAATCATCAAAACAATGCAAAAAAAAGGTAGCATTTTGTGCTACCTTCTGAATTCTTTTGTCTTATTCATTTTACTTTTGAAGAATCATCTTCTTCCTGAGTGATACATCCCCTGCTTTAAGCTCATAAAAATAACGGCCTGAACTAAGGGATGATGCAGTGTAGTTTATTTTGTGGGTCCCCGCTTCTCTATATCCCTCAAAAGCAGTATCCACTTCCTTTCCGCTAATGTCATAAATCTTAATTGATACTCTGCAAGATTCTTTGATAGTAAATGAAATCATTGTAGAAGGATTAAAAGGATTCGGATAATTCTGGCTGAGGCTATATCCTTTCGGTACAGACTCTTCATTCCCGTCATCATCTACGGCAACCAATTGATTCTGGTTTATACGTGCCATCCAAACAGACATAAACTTGCTATCCATTCTCATCCAGATAGGATATACCATTCCGTTATGGGCTGTAATGCAGGTATAATCCCCGAAGAATATATCATTGTCGGGTTTAAAAGGAGAATCGCTTATTTTAAAGTTTGAAAAATGCTCTCCCCCATCCTTCGATACTGCCAAATAAACGTCTGTGCGGTTATCGGTATAATTCCTCCTATCGTAGAATACAACGTAAATATATCCTGTAGTCTGGTCAACCGCAGCCCAGGGAAAGAATTGGTGCTTTCCTGAAGCGTCATTATTAATCCTTACCGTACTGCCCCAGGTATTTCCTCCGTTTGTTGATTTAATTAAGAATATATCCCCGTCATTAACACCGTTGCGGGTATCCCCCCAGACAATATAAACATCTCCCCTGTATGGTGAATTACTGATATCGCATAAGGTAATGGGCATACCATTGCATCGGTAGATGCCGGGTATATCATAAGCCCATCCGTTAGGCTGGTTGGCAACAAATTTATCAATTCCGAATGTCTTTCCGCCGTCCAGTGATTTGTCAAACATAATCTCGTTCCAGCCTGCCCAAGCTACATAAACCTCGCCGTTAGGACCTACGGCCGGTACCGCCCCTTCAACTGTCTGGTCGTCATCAATGCAATTTCCCTGCCGGTCGCTTACCCTTACAGGTTGCGACCAAGTTATTCCCCGGTCAGTTGAATAAGATAACAGAATTCTTGTGCTATCCGATGATGCCGGGCTCCCGTATTTATCAAATTCCGTCCAGGAAATGTAAAGATTATTTCTGTACTGCGAATTAGTCCTGTCGGCAATCATCCACTCCTTATCCTGATCCTTTGGCTGATTAAGACCAATACCGGAACCGTTACTGAATGAAGTTCCGTTTAAAGTAGATTTTTGTACTACAATCCGGTCCAGTCCGTTGGCAAGATGCCCGTAATAGAGATGCCCTTCCGCATCATAGATAAGGCAGGGATCTCCGCCGACTCCAAAAGTTGATGTTAAAACTGTTTCCTGCCAGGTCTTGCCGCTGTC
>JAEXUB010000235.1 GCA_023453125.1 Bacteroidota bacterium | reverse complement strand
TACTTCGCGTTTGCGGCCGCATTTATGGCGTTGGGGCAGATGATACCGGGAATGATAAGCGGAATGATTCAGGAAGCAGTGGGATACCGCTATTTCTTTATATGGCTGGCGGCGTCGGCCATTCCCGCGGCATTCATAATTAAACGTCTTAAAAGAAGAATTCTTTATATAGGTTAATAATGCACCGTAAATCAGATGCGGCAAAAAAGAAATCCGTTACCGGAGCAAACCTCGAAGAGGATTACAGATATGTTGTGGTCGATATAGACGCCTCGGGAATTATTGACTGCGCGCAGTACTGTTCACGCAGGGAGGCGGAAAATGACGAAGCGTTTATAAACGGAAACGGAGAGATTATGACGCAGAAACAATTTAACAAATTTATTGAGGGGTATAAAAAGCTTTTCAGATAAAAGCTGTATAGCTGGGCATTGAATTATGATACTGGGAATTAAAAACAAAACGGTTAAGAATATCTACTATCAGGATTTCAATACGTCCGCTCCCCTTAGGGGAGCAAAGACGCCTGATGAGAAGAAAGTTGAAACGGCTGGGACTGCTGCGTATTCCGATACGCTCGAAATCAAAAAGGGATTGAGGATAACCCTTGATTACGATAATTATACCTCAAGCCGTAAAGAATATAAAGTGCATATGACCGGGGATATGGAGGAAGTTAAATTTGTGGGAAGCTACGAAATTCTTGGAGAGGAGAATTTCTATCCGGTTAAAAGCATTAATTCAAAGAAGTTTGAATTCTCGTACGGCTCTTTGAAAAATAAGGATGCCGGTTTCATAATCAATGTAAAAGTATGAAGCACACCCTATGAGCAGCAGGATTAAATATATTAGGAGCGCCGTATATGTGTCACTTGCCGCGTTCTGGCTTCTTCTGTTTGTTTTAACAACGCTCCCCGGCAGCAGCCTGCCCCATTTTAAAATAAATGATAAGGTGCTCCATTTCGCAAGCTACTTCATACTCTCTGTATTATTGAACTGTTCATTGCGGCTGCAGAATAAATATCCCGCAGCACGCAAATACAGTGTGCTCATTACTCTCATTATTACCGCCCTCTACGGAATGCTCGATGAGCTGCATCAGGAGTTAATTCCGGGAAGGGAGGCCGATATTAAAGACTGGATTGCCGATATGGCCGGGGCCACTCTGGGTATGCTCTTTACCGCTTCAATATTTCTGCTGAGGCGCATTATACGGTTTGTCCTGAGACCGGATTAATCTCACGGAGGATATGATATGACGTTAGGAAAAGAAAATCCCAAAAGAAGAAATGAATATTTCATATACAAGGAAAAAACCTCCTGGCGGATATGCGACGTGATTAATCTTATTGATGAGCTTGGAGAGGATCAGAGGGAAATAATTCTTGCCTCCCTATATCAGCTGCTATCATTGGAGTCTATAGTGAAGATAGAAAAGTTTAAAGAGGAGTGGAAGCCGAAGGAGGAGGACTGGTTTTATACTATGAGGGAAAACCGGGTAATTAAAAACTGCATTGCATACGAACTCTCCCCCGATGGGACTGATTATAGAAGAAGCACCGGTATGCCTCCCCTTAATGAGGAGACTAAACTCGATTTTGAAGGGCTCTGAGAAAAAGATTTTAAGAAAGTGCCTCCGCAGGGGGGCATTTTTGTTATTATCCAAAAATGTCTTTCATAACAGGGACTTGCAATTGTTGTAAGCCGGGATTATTGTTTATTTCAAAAAAAAGAGGCCCGCGATGAAAGATTATATAATCCGCAATATGACAGAAAAGGAAGTATCCGGTATAGCTGCATCGTGGGCTGCGGCGGAAGGATGGAACCCGGGTTTGAATGATGCTTCTGTTTTCTACGGCACAGACCCCAATGGTTTTTTTGTAGGGGAGCTGGAGGGAATTCCGGTCTCCTGTATTTCAACCGTATCATACGGAGGGGAGTTCGGATTTCTCGGCTTCTATATTGTTAAACCGGAGTTCCGCGGAAAAGGATTTGGAATTGAAATCTGGAAACACGGAATGGAATATCTGAAAGGGCATAACATAGGGCTGGACGGGGTTGTTGCGCAGCAGGCTAATTATGCTAAATCTGGATTTAAATTTGCATACAGCAATATAAGATTTGAATTTACGGCCGGTGAGGTTAAAAATACTAAAGAGAATATTGTTGAGTATTCAGACGACTGGTTTGAGAATGCCGCCCGGTATGACAGGGAAATGTTCCCCGCCGATAGGAGAGTATTTCTAAAGAAGTGGTTTAATATGCCCGGGTCACTTACTTATTTATCATTGGAAGGGGGCAAAATAGCGGGACTGGTTACAATACGTAAATGCCTCAGCGGATTTAAACTGGGACCCTTATACGCCGATTCGGTTTCGATTGCAGAAGATTTGCTCGCTGCGGCGTCACGATATGCCGGCAAAGGGGAGACTCTGTATCTTGACGTTCCCGAAGTAAACGGGGAAGCCCTTGCTCTTGCCGGTAAATATGGAATGAAAAAAGTCTTTGAGACAGCAAGAATGTATACCGGCCAAGAGCCGGATATAAATCTGAAAAAACTATTCGGGGTTACAACATTCGAACTCGGATAGGCCGATATAAAAACACCAAATCTCCTGTAAACACCCTGTAACAGCCTCTCTGCGTATTGACAGAGATTGGAATAATTGTATATTACAAAATGAGAATCAGCAAAAGGAGATGCATTATGAAAAAATGCCTGGTTATTTTGTATCTCATTTCATTCCTCACAGCCATAGCACAAAATAAAACTGTAACGGTAAATTACAATTCATCTGCAGGCACAATGAAAAACCTGCTTGGTGTTAATGTGGGCCCCTATAAGAGTCCGCAGGGGTATTTGTCAGCCGGATTAAGCGAAATAAGGACGCACGATTTCTACGGCCCATTCGATTATCAGGAATACACCACTTTCTACAATAAGACAACAAAGAGCTTCAATGTAAATTTCGATCCTGATAATCCGGCGCATTATTCCTGGGGCACTTCGGATGTAAAAATGGATTCTATTACAATGTTCGGAATCACCCCCTATTTCAGGCTCGGATACAGCTATCCGCCTCAAAACGATCCCGACAGCTACCCCCGCTATGCGCCTCTCGATCCGAACGGCACCACATTTACAAAATTTGCAAAGCTGTGCAAGAGAACGGTTATGCACTATAATCAGGGATGGAACGGGGGGAGGAATTTGAATATCCGCTATTGGGAAATTATGAACGAACCGGACAATACCTATTTCTGGAAAGGGTCCGCACTCGAATTTTATAAATTATATAAAGCTGTATCTGATACACTTAAAGCCTTAGACCCGACACTTAAGATAGGAGGCCCCGGAATTGTAGCCGGTACTATAGCGGCGCATAATAAAACCTATTATGACAATTTTATACAATACTGCAGGGATAATAATCTCCGGCTCGATTTCTTCTCGTGGCATTTGTATGACAGGTTTAATCCCTATTCAATTAAGAATTATGCCGATACTGTGAAGGCAGTGCTTGCGAAATACGGATATGTGAATTCCGAGAGCCATATAACGGAATTCAACAGGGATCTTGCCGCAAACTCCCCGTTCATCGATTCTCCTCTCGGTGCCGCCTATGCAGCCTCCTCCCTTATTACCTGCCAGGAAGCGCTTGTAGATAAACTGCATTGGTACCGGGGGGTTCAGCTCGGGCCATTGTGCAATGATGATGTAAACGGCGCGGCGAGCCTTACCTGGAACGGTTATGCATATAAAATGTTTAACGCGCTTATAAAAGAGACTCCGAATGTAATTGCCTCCACCGGCAATGAAGTAATAAACTTTAATGCGGAAAGGGATACAACTAATTTTATGACGCTTGCGGCAAAATCAAACGACGGGGGGCAGATAAATATTCTTGTTTCAAATTTGCGCAGCGCAAACAGACAGCTTACTTTAACAGTACAGAACATTCCCTGGACAACCCCTTTCAGAGTGGAAGTCGCGATTTATACATTGCAGGGGCCCGATAAGAAATTTACCGAATATAAGTATACTGCTAATCCCGCGGCAACAATGAATGTAAACATTGCGAATATAACTCCCCCTTCTGTTTTTCTTGTTAAACTGAGAAGATACGATCCGGTCTCTGTTGAAGAAGAATCAGATAAGGCAAGTGATTATTTTCTTTACCAGAATTATCCCAATCCTTTTAATCCGGCAACAAAGATAAGTTTTGCGCTTCCCGCTGAAA
>JAEXUB010000234.1 GCA_023453125.1 Bacteroidota bacterium | reverse complement strand
GGCTATGTGACTATTGGCGAAGGAATAAAAATTCACCGCCGTAACTGCCACAATCTCATATCTCAGCAGAATATCAATGACCAGAGACTTGTGCCTGTTGACTGGCCTAACACGGAAGGCTCTTACTTTGTGGCCGGACTCCTCATAACTGGAGAAGATACGCCGGGTATTTTGAAAGATGTTACAAACATTATTACCACCTACCAGAATACCAATATCAAGGCAATTAATATGAATTCGCAGGATTCAATGTTTAAGGGGGCTGTTGCTATCTATGTTAAAGACCTTGATCATTTGAACAGGCTTATTGAAAAGCTTAAGCGGAGCAAGGGAATCTTCTCGGTTGAACGCTTTGATATGCAGAACTAAAGAGGAATAATGACTGAAAGCGCTCTCAAAAGGGTAATGGCAATTGATTATGGGGAAAAAAGGGTTGGAATTGCGGTTACAGATCCCCTAAGGCTATTTGCCTATCCTCTGATTACACTGAAGAACAGCGCTAATCTGCTTTCCGAGATTAAAGAACTTTTAACAGAGTATGAATGCGATACCATAGTTCTTGGCTATCCCCTAAAAGAAAGCGGGGAGCATTCATCCTCCACCGAATTGGTACTTAAATTCAAAGATTCTCTTTTGGGTATTACGTCATTACCCGTAAAGCTGGTAGATGAGCGATATTCTTCCGCCGTGGCACAGGAGAGGATTCTACAGTCCGTTTCCTCGAAAAAGAAAAGAAGGGATAAATCCCTGGTTGATAAAAATGCCGCCTGCGTAATACTTGAAGACTACCTCTCCGGAGAGGGGAAAAGATGAAATTTGAGCTAAATAGGGGAAACAGCCCCCCAAAAACTTTGCAAAATTAAATTGACATTTTTATCCTTATAAAGTATTTTTCTATATAAATTTAATCTTAAAATGGGAGCACAATATGACACTTGATGCACTTGGAATGGTTGAAACAAAAGGGTTAGTCGGTGCGGTAGAAGCTGCCGACGCAATGGTAAAGGCAGCCAAAGTAGAATTATTGGGAAAAGAAACAATTGGCGGCGGTTATGTAACAGTAATGGTTCGCGGCGATGTTGGCGCAGTTAAAGCTGCTACAGATGCAGGCGCAGCTGCTGCTCAGAGAGTTGGTGAATTAGTTTCTGTTCACGTAATTCCTCGTCCTCATACAGACGTTGAACTTATTCTTCCTAAAAGACCAAAACAATAATAAATTATGTTATTAGCTCTTGGATTAATAGAAACGAAGGGATTAATCGGTGCCATTGAGGCAGCCGATGCAATGGCTAAATCGGCAAATGTTAAAATTGTCGGTAAAGAGAAAATTACCGCCGCTTTAGTCACAATCAAAGTGGTTGGCGAAGTCGCTGCTGTAAAAGCAGCTGTTGACGCAGGAGCCGCCGCTGCACAGCGGGTGGGCCAGTTAGTCTCTGCGCACGTTATTCCGAGACCTGACGACCAGCTTGAAGATATTATTTACGGCTTTAAAGAAAAACCTGCAGAAATAAAGGAATTAAAGGAAGAAGAGCCTGTACCGGAACCTGTTATAGAAGAAGTAGAAGAAGAACAGGAGCCGGAAGAGGAATCTTCCCGCGAAGAGGAAGAAGTATCCCTTTTCGATAATTCAGGCAGAATGCAGGAAATAATTGATGGAATGAAAGAGGGCTCCTCAGTCATTCCTCCTGTTGAGGAGCTTAGAGAGCTTAATGTTCACGAACTTAGACATTTAGCACGCACATATCAGGGATTCCCGATTAAAGGAAGACAGATATCAAAAGCCAACAGGGAAGAATTAATTAACTTTTTCGATCAGTTGCGGTAAAGAGTTTTTTACTTTCTAAAAACTCCACACTTGTGGAGTTTTTTTTTAACTATGAAAATAAAAGCAGTAATACTTGTTACAATAATTCTTTTCTCTCTCATATTATGGGGATCGGTTTCCCTTAACGGGGAATTTGTGGCTACAGTACGAGTTCCTGTAGTCTTTACTAATATACCGGAAGGTTATATTGTAGGCGAATCTTCGGTTAATGAAATTCAGATGAATGTTAAAGGAGCCGGTTGGGATATCCTCTCTCTTATTTTCAGCCGTGATAATGAATTTGTTATTCCTGTCGGACGGGTATACGGCAAGCACGAAGCGGCTGTTAAAAACTCATTAAACAGGAATTCCAGAATTACCGCATCATTGAATGTACTGGATATCTATCCCGACAAAATTGAATTCAGTGTTGAACGGGTTGCCACTAAAAAAGTAAAACTGCTTCCCGATATCGAACTGGATTATAAAGATGGATTCGGACTGGTATCTGATATAAAAGTTGAACCTGAATCTCTTTTAGTATCAGGACCTGAAAGCAGAATAAAACAGCTTCAGTTTATCAAGGCGCGCCCTTTGGCGTTCGAAAAACTGGAGCACAAAGTATCTAAAAATCTGGTGCTCGATAAACCGGATAAACTCGATTTTGCAGTTGATAATGTAAAAATAGAATTCGATGTGCAGAAAATTGTTGAAAAGACTTTTGATAATATTCCCGTTGAGCAGAAGGGAGTTCCCTCCGGAAGAGAACTTGTTATTATTCCATCAAAGATAAGTATTGTACTAAGAGGGGGAATCAATATCTTGGGAAGACTATCCCCATCGGAAATAAAAGCGGTTATAAATTTTGAAGACGCGCTTAAAGATAATTCCGGCTCAATTATACCCGTTATTACCGCTCCCGGTAACACAACGGTTGTTGATGTAAGACCTAAGAAACTGGATTATATAATTAAACACTACTAATATGTTTATTACATTCGAAGGAATTGATTTTTGCGGAAAATCCACGCAGGTTGAACTGCTGGAAAAGTATCTCGCTGAAAAAGGAAAAACAGTAAGAATAATCAGGGAACCGGGGGGCACATCGATTTCTGAAAAGGTAAGAAGTATTCTTCTGGATAAGAAAAACAGCGAAATGCATTTTGAATCGGAGCTCCTTTTATTTGCGTCTGCGCGTGCCCAGCTTGTAAGGGAGATAATCATCCCGTCACTTGAAAAAGGGGAATTTATAATTTCTGACAGGTACCATGATTCTTCAGTTGCTTATCAGGGATATGGGAGAGGAATTGAGCTCGATTTTGTTACAAAGCTTCAGAAATTTGCTATAGGAACGGCAATTCCGGATATTACTTTTTTTATTGACATTCCGGTTGACGAGTTCATTGCCCGCAAGCAAAAGGTTAAAGAAGGAAGCCTTGACAGAATGGAAAATTCTAAAATCGCATTTTATGAAAAAGTAAGGCTTGGATATCTTGAAATAGCTAAAACCGAAAAAAGGTTCCTGGTAATTGACGGATTAAAGAGCATTGACGAAATACACTACATAATAGTTTCTTCCATTTTAAAGTTGGAGAAGGGGCTTTAGGCTTAATTATGAGAAAAGCGCAAAAAGCCTCATTAGTAATTTTATCCGTTATCTTATTCAGCGGCTTCTTTCCGAGCGATACAGACATCTATTACCGGATTTCGAAGAGCATTGAAACATTCGGTAAAATTTACAAGGAAATATCTCTTAACTATGTCGATAAAATTAATCCCGAGGAATTTATTGTCTCCGGCGTAAAAGGAATGCTTTCGCAGCTTGATCCTTATACTGCATATATCGATTCAAAAGAGCAGAGGGACCTTGAAATAATTACTTCGGGCAAGTACGGAGGCATAGGACTCTCGGTAAGCTTTGATGATAATAAAGTAACCGTGATTGAATTAATGGAAGGATATTCGGCGCACCGTCAGGGGGTAAGAATCGGGGATATTATCACAAAGATTAATGATACTCCGGTTGACGGTAATACTCAGGAATATATGAGTGTTATTCAGAAAGGGGAGCCAGGTACTACAGTTCAGCTTACGGTTAAAAGAGAAGGAGTAGATGAGCCCCTCCGCTTTGAACTTGTAAGGGAAGAGATTGAGATTGTAAATGTTTCCTATTATGGGTTCATTCCCGAGAACAGCCAGAACGCATATATTAAGCTCAGCGGTTTTTCCAGGACTGCCGGCGATGAGATTAAGAAAGCTATTGAACAACTCTCTTCGAGAAAAGAGATCCGATCGGTTGTACTGGACCTGCGGGGTAATCCCGGGGGACTTCTGGAAGCCGCGGTTGACGTAAGCGAAAAATTCCTTAAGAAAGGGGCTAAGATTGTTTCGGTAATAGGAAGGGATTCAACCGTGAAAAAAGAGTATTTCTCTAAGGAAGAGCCTATTGCCGGAAAATATCCGGTTGCAGTACTTGTGGATAACGGTTCCGCATCTGCCTCGGAGATTGTTGCCGGCGCTATTCAGGATAATGACAGAGGGATTATCATCGGTGAAACGACCTTCGGAAAAGGACTTGTTCAATCGGTAATTCCGTTATCTGACAATACATCCCTTAAAATGACCACTGCCCGCTATTATACCCCGAGCGGAAGGTGTATTCAGAAAGTAAGCTATTCTGACAAAAATAAAGTTTTCGAAAACCCAACCGTTAACGGAAAAACAGGTTATTTTACACTTAACAGAAGGAAAGTATTTTCTGCCGGGGGATTTGTCCCTGATTCCACAACCGAAGAAGGGGTTATACCGCAGATTAAGATGAGGCTGCTTGCTGACGGAATGTTTTTTAAGTTTGCCACTCATTATTTTAATACCCACCCCGGACTTACTGAAAAACAGATGAATAAAGAGCGGATTTATGATGAATTTGTAAATTATATACAATCTGGAAAATTCCTGATTACCCAAAGAAGCGCCAGATTAATAGACCAGCTTAAGAAGATACTTAAGGAAGGGGGGTATCCGGATAAAATCGCCTCTGAACTTGAGCAGGTATCTCAGGAAATTGACAAAGCGAAAACTACCGAACTTTATAAGCATAAAGATGAAATATATAGTGAACTTAGGGATGAGCTCCTGATAAGGATTCACGGAAGAACCGGAATGATTAAAGAATCGGTAAAAAACGACAGGACATTCACAACTGCCTTGAATATGCTTAATGATAAGGTACAGTATAAAAGAGTATTGAGAATAAATGAATGAGCTGATTGTAATTCTCGTATCCCTTTTTGTGGGATTTTTTAATGGGATTATTGCGGGGTTATTCGGTATAGGGGGCGGGCTGGTATTCGTTCCTACTCTCGTACTGCTTTTGCCGATGCTCGGGGTTGAACAGTCTTCCCTCTATCACAGCGCAATAGCATCTTCTCTTTTGGCAGGCAGTTTTGCATCCATTTCCTCTTCAATTAATCATTTCAAAAAAAACAACCTCGACGTTAATTATGCACTTCTTCTTTCTGCCGGCAGTATGGTTACGGCTATTCTTCTGCCCGCAATTGTTGTTAAAGTTGAAGCATCTGTTTTGAAGTATATAATGACTGTAATTCTTACTCTCGCCGCAATCAGGATGATAATTGAAAAAGAAGGGAAATCGGGGGAGATTAAACTGAATAAATATTATGCAGTAATAATCGGGCTTATGACGGGGGCTCTTTCGGTTTTTACAGGACTGGGGGGAGGAGTAGTATATGTCCCGGTTTTAGCCTATTTATTTGCGTTTGATTTCAAGAAGGCAATAGGGACTTCTTCGATGGCGGTAGTATTTACGATGGTAAGTTCATCCATCAGTTTTGCCCTTTTCACAAAGGGGGCCCCGAGCGGGAATTATCAGCTGGGATTTGTTAATTTACTGGCGGGAACAGCGCTCGGCATAGGCGCCGTATTTGGAGCGAAATACGGGGTTAAAATGGTTTTCAGGCACAGCAACAGAACCCTTAAAAGGGTATTTGCCGCTTTCCTGATTATCGTTATTCTAAAGGTAATTTTATTCAGCTGAAACATTTTATTTTTTTTATCATATCTGTTATTTTTGTACCCGGAAAATATATTCAGGAGGAATTATGAGCGAAAATGCACATGAAATGCAGTATGAATTTAAAGCTGAAGTTAAGCAGCTTCTAAACATTCTGGCACATTCTTTATACACCCACAGGGAAATATTCTTAAGAGAGTTAATATCTAATGCTTCTGACGCATTGGATAAACTGCGCTTTGAATCGAGTAAAGGCTCAGACTATATTGATATGGACCTGCCTCTTGAGATTGAGATATCATTTAACGAAAAAGAGAATCTCCTTTACATTAAGGATACCGGTATAGGTATGACCAAAGAGGAGCTTATTGCTAATATAGGTACAATTGCCAAATCCGGTTCGGCAGATTTCCTTAAAGCACTGGGAGAAAACAAGGAAAACGCCGCCAACATTATTGGTAAATTCGGCGTAGGCTTCTATTCGGTTTTTATGGTAGCCAAAAAAGTGGTTGTTAAATCCAGGTCATTCAGGCCGGGCACCGAAGCAATGGAATGGAGCTCCGATGGAACAGGTACTTTTTCAATTACCCCAGCCTCAGAGGATCTCAAACGAGGCACCACAATTGAAATTCATCTGAACGATGACGCAAAAGAGTTTACACAGAAATACCAGATTCAGTCAACTATTAAAAAACATTCTAACTTTATCTCTTTCCCGATTAAAGTGGAGGGAGAGGTGGTAAATACGGTATCGGCAATCTGGCGGGAACCGAAAAGTTCTGTTACAAAGGAAAAATACAATGAATTTTATCAGTTCCTTACGTTCGATTCAGAAGAACCTTTTGAAATAATCCATAAATCGGTAGATGCCCCAATCCAGTTCAACTGCCTGTTGTTTATCCCTTCACGCGATATGGATATTTTCCGCTTTAACAGGGAAGATTACGGACTCGATATGTATGTGCGCAGGGTTCTCATTGAACATAAAAACAAAAAGCTTTTACCCGAATATTTAAGTTTTGTTCGCGGGGTTGTGGATTCTGAAGACCTTCCTCTAAACATTTCGAGAGAAACCCTTCAGGATAATCTTATTTTTACTAAAATCTCGCAGAGCGTTACCAGCCAGGTATTAACTACACTTTCAAAGATTGCGCAGGATGAACCTGAACGATTCAAAACATTCTGGAAAGAGCACGGGAAAGTCTTCAAATTGGGTTATTCCGACTTCGCCAATCAGGATAAATTTGCGTCCATACTCCGATTTAATTCATCCGGGCTGAATGAAAGCGGAGACCTTACTTCTCTTGAAGAGTATGTTTCCCGTATGAAAGAGGGGCAGAAGGAGATTTATTACAAGACCGGAGTAAGCCGCTCTGCATTAAGCCTCGATCCGCACCTTGAAATATTCCGCAATAAGGAGATTGAAGTTCTCTATCTATTCGATCCGATAGATGAATTTGCGCTAACGGGACTGAGAAAATTCAAGGATTTTGAATTTAAATCGGTTGAACAGGCAGACCCGAAGAGTCTGGAAAAATTTGCAGATGTAAAGAAAAAGGAATCGAATGTCCCCGAACTGACCCCGGAAGACCAGCTTCATTACGCAAGCCTCCTCGCAAAAATAAAAGGCATTCTTGGAGAGCGTGTAATCGACGTAAAATCATCCGAAAGGCTGAATGAAAGTGCTGCCTGCCTGGTTAATGAGGATAATTCAATATCGGCAGGTATGCAGAAGTTCATGAATATGTTCGACAAAGAGCATTCTGTACCTAAAAAAATACTGGAGATAAACCGCGATAATAAAATGATCAGGAATCTGATTGATATTTTCAAGAATAATCCGGATGATAAATTTATTGTTGATTCGGTTGAACAGATGTTCGAATCCCTCCTGCTTCTTGACGGTTATTTAAGCGATCCCTATAAGCTGGTAGGAAGAATAAATACAATGCTTGAGGATTCGAGCGAACTGTATAAAAAATCGGTTTCTAAATAATTGGTAGTATTTGTTTTTATATACGGATCAGAACGTTAGCGGGCTGATCCGTTTTTTTATCTCTTTTTTCAAAAGTCTTCGCTATCTTCGTAGGTATAATCGGGTATTACCGGCTCTTCTGATTTGTTATACAGTCTTCTTGGCGAGTTAATGTGAGAGAATAGATCCTGAGCGGAATTGTAGAGCTTTAGATAGTGGATTAAAACTTTATTCCTGTTTTTTACGAGCCAGCTCAGTGAGATTTTTATCAGTTCAATGTCCTTTTTGCTCACTTCTTCAAAAAGCTGGATTGAGCCGTTATAGTAATCATTTATCAGGTCGTCAAAAAGCTCCTTCTTATTAAGGTGAAAATCTTTTATAAAGATTTTCCCCTCGTTCATTATGATATAATCTTTTTTATGGGTGTCGTTAATAATTATAAGTACGGCAGCTTTGTTAATTGGCTCAGAAAGGATGGAGGTTTTGTTTATCTGACTTAAAAGAAGGTTTACCAGATCTCTCAAACCGGCGGCTTCTTCATATTTACGGTTCTCGGAATAATCTTTCATTTTATTCAGAAGCCGGTCAACGGCAGTCTGATTGTGCCCCGATAGGAATTCGTATGCTTTATCAATCTCATCCTTATATTCATCAACTATTCCGGGTTCAATGCAGGGGGCAAGGCATCTTTCAATATCAGCCAGATAGCATTTCTTTTTCTTTTTGTACTCTTTATCGGAACATTCGCGCAGCTTAAAAGTCCGGTCAATTATTTCGACAAGTGAATTGACCGTATTCCGGTTTGAATAAGGGCCGAAATAATCACATCCGTCAAAATTAAATTCAGCAGCACTCCTTATGACCGGGAATTCATTCTCAAAGTCAATGCGAATAAAATACTGCTGAGAATATTTCTTCAGGAGCGAATTAAATTTGGGCTTATGCAGCTTAATAAGCTCCGATTCCGTTAGAAGGGCAGTAAGCTCTGAATTTGTCTCAATAAAACCGAGATGTGAAGAGCGTCTGGCAATCTCTTTAGCCTTTCTGGGAGCCGTATTTACAAAATAATTCTTAACCCTCTTTCTTAAATCTTTTGCCTTTCCTATATAAACTATGTCATTTTTAGAATTCCTGAAGAAGTAAACTCCCGGATTCGCAGGGACCAGAGAATAATCCTCAATAAGTTTCTTTTTAATAATTCTAAACAACGTTCTTGGTGCGGAATGATAAGATAAAAGGTCGGTAAGAGTCGTTATTTCATTATCTTCCTGAAGCTGCTTCAGCATTTTAATAAGCAGTTTGGCTGTAACAGTGGCATCTCCCAGAGCCCTGTGCACTCCCTTATGGAGAATTTTAAAATGGCTTGTAAGGCTCGAAAGTTTATGGCTTGAAAGTTCAGGATATAATTTCTTTGAAAGTTTTAGAGTGCACACTACTCCATTGCCGGGGGCTTCCAATCCGGCTCTTTCAAATTCCCACTTAAGGAAAGAATAATCGAAAGGAGCATTGTGCGCTACAATTATGTCATCACCGATAAAATTCTTTATTTCCAGAACCACATCCTCAAAATATGGGGCATTTGCAACATCTTCGTTAGAAATTGTGGTAAGCTGGGTAATAAAATAGGGAATAGGCCTGCCGGGATTAAGGAATGTCCTGTAAGTCTCTGCGATTTTGAAGTTATTTACTTTTACTATTCCTATTTCAATTGCTCTGTCTCCCTTTGCAGAAGTTCCGGTTGTCTCAAAATCCATAACCGAAAACGAGCATTTTTCAATAGGAATTTCTTTTAATTCAATGTTTTTCATTAATCCCGATAAAGTAACAGGTAAAAATAAAAAAAACCCCGCACTTGTATAAAGGCGGGGGTAAAATAATCGGCATTATTTTATTTTAACAGAGAGATAAACTCGCTTTCAATGGCCTTGCCTCTATTCCTGCCGTACCAAAGATGCAGTTCTTCAATAAACTGGTCTTTCGGCTTCCCTTCTTCCTTTGCTTTTTTAACCAGAGCAGCAGCTTCTGCCGGACGGGGACCCCATTTGAATAATTCAATTCCTTCTTCATCAAATGCAATTAATACCGGAATGCTCCTTGTACCGTTTGTAAGGTATTCATCCATAATATCCAGATTATCGTCCCTAAGGAGTATCTTAAGGTCAATAAGGGGATTTACAGTTGCCATCTTTGCCATATATGGAAGGTTTTGGGCTGAGTCGCCGCACCAGGCTTCAGTAATAACCATCCAGGTTTGTGGTGTTTTAACCGAAAGCAATTTTTCCTCAAGTTCGGCCGATACTGAATAAGTTTTTTCAATTCTTTCACTTCTTTTCATATTAAGTTTTGTGTATTCAAATAGATGCTTCTCCTCTTCAGTAAGAGCCTCCTGATTAGTTTCATTTAGCTTACGGCCGGCAACCTCCATATAAGTCTGATATTTGAGTCCGTTTTTTACTCTTCCATTTGAAAAATATTCTTTTCCCATAAATCTCCTTTTTAATCAATAAGATACTTTTTAGCAGAATTGGATTCAAATATTCATCATATTATACAGTGTGTATACAATACTAGACACTTTTTTAGCCGGGATTCAGATTAGGCGCTAAAAAGAAATATTTCTAATGGCACGCTAATTGGATTATTAAGTTAAAACATTTTGAGAGGCAGTCATGAAAACGAAAATATTAACCCTCGCATTTTTAATTCTTGCAGCATCGGGAATATCCAATGCAAAGCCGAGGACCGATATAGAAATCAATTTCGGATTCTTCTATAAGAGCCTTGCGCCTCACGGAACCTGGATGGAGATTGAAGCCGGAATTTACGGCTGGCGTCCTAACCATATCAATTTTGGATGGCGTCCTTACTCAATGGGAAGATGGACCTGGACAGAATACGGATGGTATTGGGACTCATATGAAACATTCGGTTGGGCGACATATCATTACGGCAGATGGGTTTATGATAATTATTACGGCTGGATCTGGATTCCCGATTATGAATGGGGACCATCCTGGGTTGAATGGAGGTATGACGATGATTACATTGGATGGGCGCCTCTTCCTCCTTATGCCGGTTTCCGTTTTGGCTTCGGAATCCATTTCTCGATCGGATGGCATTCACACCACTCCCACTGGAATTTTGTAAAGTATAATCATTTTGCCCATCATAAGGTATATAACTACTTTATAAAGGATAATTACGTAAATAGAATCTTTGAAAAAACGAAATACCGTACAAACTACTATGATAGAAACGAAAGGATAATTAACGGCGGCGTTGACAGAGAGTTTATTGAAAGAAGATCTGGAGAGAGAGTCCGCGAAACCAGTATCCGTAATACAAGCGATTTCAGGGACTATCAGAGAGATGCAAACGGCCGTAATTCATTTGTACGAGCTTACCGTCCATCTGATGATGAAATTGCAGGGACAAGAGACGTTGAATTAAGAAATATCAGCAGGGCCGAAAGAAATATTGGATTAGAAAAAGATAAACTCGCAATAAGGACTTCAAGAGATAATTCAATAACAGTAGAAAGGAAAACGGATAATGCTTCAAGAGATGCTGTTAGAAATGAAAGAGCTAACAACGCACCGGAGAGAGAAAGGACTGTTATCAGAAATGAAAGTGAAGAAAGCAGAATTCCGGAAAGAGCCGTTGAAAGGAACCGCACAATTCCCGAAAGAATCTATGAAAGAAACAACCCGGTAATTAAGAGAAGTGAAGATAACGGCAAGGTAACTCCTCCGGTTAGAGAAAACAGCAGAGGGAACAGAGGTTTTGAAATGAATGAAAACAGAAGTCAGCAGAACAGGATTGAGAAGCAGGCAGAAAGAAGCATTCGTACCGAGAGCAGAAGTTCAGAAAGAAATGCTGAAAGAAGCGCTCCCCCTCAGAGAAGCAATAGTTCCGGTTCCAGAGAAAGAAAACGATAAATGCATATAAATCCTTGTGTTAGTGAGAGGCGCCCTTCGGGGCGTCTTTTTTATATATCGTTGATTTCTCAGAAATAGATAATCAGTCCAATTATATTTATATTTGCAAAGTAAAAGCAGAAAAGGCAGTTAATTGAACAAGAATAGAGTTATAGTTGCAATGAGCGGAGGAGTCGATTCCTCGGTAGCCGCTGCATTGCTCCACAAACAGGGGTATGAAGTAATAGGCATTACAATGAAGACCTGGGGATTTATGGAAGTTGGCGGCGCACCTAAGCACGAATCGGGTTGCTGCTCATTAGATGCCATTTTTGATGCAAAAAACATCGCATCTAAAATAGGGTTTCCCCATTATACGGTCGATTTTACAAAGGCATTTGAAGATGAGGTAATAAATAATTTCGTAGATGAATATATGCACGGCCGTACTCCAAATCCATGTGTAATATGCAACAGAAAAATAAAATGGGAGGAAATGCTCAAAAAGGCTGATTCGCTTGATGCTTATTATGTCGCTACCGGGCATTACGCAATTGTAGAAGAGGATAGAGAGTCGGGACGTTTTATTCTAAGGAATTCGGTTGATAATCTGAAAGATCAATCATATGCTTTATGGGGATTAACTCAGGAAAGTCTTAGCAGAACCCTATTTCCGTTAGGGGACCTAACCAAGCCCGATGTTAGAAGGATAGCTCTGGAAGGGGGACTTAAGACAGCGGGGAAGCCGGATAGTCAGGAAATATGCTTTGTTGCGGATAATAATTATGAAAGGTTTATAAGAGAAAAAATCCCAAATGCATTCGCTTCAATCAGCGAAGGGGACTTGATATATAAAGGAAAGAAAGTCGGTAAGCATAGAGGAATTCCTTTTTACACTATCGGACAGAGAAAAGGGCTCGGAGGCGGATTCAGTCAGCCTGTTTATGTTAAGAAGATAGATACTGAAAATAA
>JAEXUB010000224.1 GCA_023453125.1 Bacteroidota bacterium | reverse complement strand
ACCGCGTAGGCATAAAATTTAAGCTGATTAAAATATCCTTCCCCCCTTTCCCTTATTTCTTCTTTGGGAATAGAATCAGTCTTATAGTCAATAATTATGATCCTGTCATTGTCATAAACAATTTTGTCAACAATCCCGTAGAGGAAGTAGTCCTCCTCGGCGGCATAAACCTCAAATTCGTTCTTATATCTTTCAAAACTTTTTAGCTTTTGGTATGATTGAGATTCATAGAACTTCTTCAAATCCTCAATTATGAAATGCTCCATCCGGTCGAATTTTTCCTTATCTATTTTGCCGTAAGCCATACTCCGGCGGGTAATGTCTCTTATAAAACCTTCAATCTCCGAAGCGGGAATTTCCTTCTCGAGGGCCTCGTGAATAATGCTCCCCCTTAAATCCGCCATAACAGTAGAGCCTTCATCCTCTTTCCTGTTGAACTCAAAATTTTCACGGAATGATTTCATCCTGCGGTGCAGTTTTGCAAATCCGATTTCATAGGTTAAATAATATTTAAACGGACATTGGACGAATACTGAAATTTTAGAAGCGGAAATGAATTCGTTTTTCTCTTTCCCTTTAATTGTGCCGGTCAGAATATCCGGGGCATTAAATTCAATCCCTTCCTTCTCATATTTGAGCTCTTCAAGGGGGATTTCACTCAATACGGGAATTTTTATTTTTTCAGGATTAATTGCTTTCTCATATCCATCCGCAGACATAATAAGCCGTGTGAGGTTATCATTGATATCCAGATCATTAACTCCTTCTGCAATGCCGAGAGTTGAGAAGAGATGATCTGCCAGTGATCCTGAACTGAATTTAAATTCCGAATGGCTTGCCGAAACGCATAGATAATCCACCGCCCTGGTTAGGGCTACATACAAAAGCCTCTTTGTTTCAGCTATGTTTTTCTTTTTAACTATAAAATTATGAAGCCCGGTAATGGGAGGGGTAACATATTTTTCAAAATAATCTCTTTTAGGGGGGACCTTTGCAATAATGCCGTAATTTTTGTCGATGGCCGCGTCTTTGGATTTAGCGCCGTTATCGCGTTCCCTTTCATTTGCATTGAATAGAAAGACTGCCTTCGCCTCCAGTCCTTTGGCCTGATGGATGGTCATTATTTTAACTGAATCGGAATTATCGATAATTTCCGCCTGCCCTTCATCCTCTCTGGTGGCAATTGATTCCTTTAAGTGTTCAACATAATCATACAGGGTTTTATATCCCTGCAGTGAAAAGCTTCTGGCATTCGAAATAAGTTTTTCAAGATTAGCTATTTCCTGAACGGCATCGGTTTTTTCGGAAACAATTCCCCAATAGGAAGTGTCGTTAAGAATCCTTCTTATGAGTGATGAGAAAGAATAGCTATTTATTTCATTAAGATGCTTTTCGAGCCTTGACAGGATATTTTTCTTCTGCGGGTTCGATGATGCATATCTGACGAATTTTTCGAACAGGGTATTGCCTTCGCAAAGTGAAATAGCCATCAGTTCGGTATCGGATAGGGAATAAAATGGGGCCCTCAAAATGCCAAGCAGTGCGGCATCATTATCCTTATTTAAAAGGAAAGAGAGATAGTTATAAACATCCAGAGTAGTCTGCTTCTGAAAAAATCCTTTTCCGCCTATTAATGCAAAAGGAATTTTATGACGCGCGAAAGCCTCTTCAAGCTCAACAAATGAATTCCTCTTTCTGCAAAGAATGAGTACATCTGAAAAACGGGAAATAACTTTTCTCTCATTAAAGAGAGCGATAATTTTAGAAGCTACAAGCTCAGCCTCGGATATTTCCGATTCATTTTCCCTGAGAATAAACTCAACAATACCGGGCGCGTCATCTGTCCGCGCGCAATAGAGGTCGGAGTGCTCAACTTCATTAAAAATCAGTTCCGGATCGGCAAAAAGGTTTCTGAACAGATGATTTATAAAAAGGGCAATCCCCGGAGCAAGCCTGAAACTGTGAGGCAGAGTTAAAAGGCTCTCCTCTTCCTTCATTTCCGCAATTTTCTTTTTTGTCCTGTTGAACACCTCAAGGTCGGCATCCCTGAACATATAAATGCTCTGCTTTTCATCCCCAACCACACAAAGGTTACCCGAATTCAGGTTATCAAGTATCGGCATTATAATTTCATACTGGATTTCGTTAGTGTCTTGATATTCATCAACCATTATATAGCGGTATTTTGCCTCAAGATATTTCTTTACTTCATCATTTTTTAATATATCTCTTGTTTTCAGGAGTATATCCTCAAAATCGAGATACCCCTTCTGTCTCTTTTTTCCTTCGTACCTGCTGTTAATCTCCATAATAACTTCTGCCAAGCACTTGGCAAAATAGGAAAGCTCAAGAGTCGATTCCGGATCATATAAATTTTCAAAATGGCTCAGATCCGCGGCAAGTTTTTCAACAAAAGATATTTCTGCGGCAACGCTTGAGCGCTCTTTACTTAAATACCCTTTAATGGCTACTGTAAGCTTCTGAGTAAAAAGTTCTGCGGAAATTTCCCGGAATATTTCAAACCGGGCTTGTA
>JAEXUB010000208.1 GCA_023453125.1 Bacteroidota bacterium | reverse complement strand
AAAGAATCTTGTAGAATTTTATTTAGACGGATATGAACCTTTTAATTATACCGCCTCAGGCTCGGTTTACCCGGGTTACGTTGTGGTTGACGTTTTAATGGGCCTGTTCCCTTTATTTATAGATATGGCAAGTAGAGACTGGTATTTATTAGATAGTGATGAAATCAAGGTGCAACTTATAAAAAAATAGTTTTCCCCTCTTCTCCCATAGGGAGCATAGCTCGTCGTAGGGGCGTGCTCCCAAGTTATTTGAGTTTCATTGACTGTATATTATGTAAACTTATTGCAGGAGAAATGATTTTGTTTCTTCTTCCAGAAAAACACGGAATTCCTTAACCGGCAAATCCTCCATCTCCCCATCAATATGCAGATAGTATGGAGTCTCCAGTGTTACAGAAAATTGTTCCCCCTGGACGAGGTCAACTTCTTTGAATTCCTTAATCCGGTTATTTAGTACTTTAGGAAAGTGTTTAATGATTCTGAACTTGCTGAGGTTATTTATGAAACAGAGATCAAGTTTACGGTCATCAAGCAGCGCATCAGGCGCAAGATAAAATCCTCCCCCCGATGTCTTACCATTATTAATCGAAAGAAGGACCATTTTATTCGAAAAAGTCTTTTTTCCATTTACAACTGAACATTTTACCGGTTTGTAATGGAGAATTGCCTTTAAAAGGGATAAAATATAGGAGAAATTGTTTCTTTTCTTCAGTTCAGATACATATTTCGCAATTAATGAGTCAAGTCCTACACCAACGGCATTACAGAACCTTTTACGGAATAAAGCCCCGTTACTGTATTTCCCCTCAATTACCCCTACATCGAGCTTCTGGAGCCTCCTATAGGCCTTAAAATCGAAAATACGGGGGTTTCTGTGCCCGTTCAGGCTCCTTTGTAGGTCATTTCCTGTTCCCTGCGAAATTAGAAGAATCTGGTGCGTATGATTAAGTCCCGGGCTGTTAAGAATTTCGTTTACGGTGCCGTCTCCGCCGGAACAGATAATTGTCTTGTATGCGGGATGATTATTGTTCAGGTATTCTGCAGCGTGCCCTCTGTGAGTTGTAACCAGGCTGTCGTATTTTATCTCTGCAATATCAAGGTTTGCTTTAATAATTTCTACCGGGACTCTTTTCTTATCGGGGCCTGAAATAGGGTTATATATTAAAAGAGTCTTTCCGAAGATCATTTTTTAGTAATTTCCTCAAAGAAGGAATCTATAAAATCATCAGGGCGGAATTGAAGGAGGTCTTCCGTCCCCTCTCCCACTCCAATATATTTAATTGGTATTTTAAATCGGGAGCATACATTAAAAATGATTCCCCCTTTTGCCGTTCCGTCTAATTTTGTAACTATAAACCCGGTAAGATCGAGCAGACTGTTAAATTCTTCGACCTGACGCAGGGCATTTTGTCCATTGTTTGCATCAATAATCAGCAAAATATCGTGCGGAGCATCCGGGATTTGCTTCTTAATTACATTTTTTATCTTAGAAAGTTCTTCCATAAGGTTCTTCTTATTGTGCAATCTGCCGGCAGTATCTATAAGCACAAAGTCAAATTTTTCGTTCTTTGTCTTTTCCAGTGCATCAAAAATCACTGAGGCTGGATCTTTAGAATAATTGCTGAAAATCACTGCTCCGGCTCTTTCAGCCCAGACTTCGAGCTGCTGATTGGCAGCGGCGCGGAAAGTATCACCGGCAACAATAAGGACCTTTTTCCCCTCTTTAATCTTCTGATTGGCCAGTTTCCCAAGTGTTGTAGTTTTGCCCACTCCGTTAACACCAACAATCAAAATAACGTGCGGAGCATGGATTTTATTTTCCGCAGGAGAAGTAATAAGTGTATCTTTCAATACATTTTTAGCTGTGGATACTAAAGTTTCAACATCCCTTATTTTCTCCGATTTCATATCAACCCTGATACGGTCAATCATATTATCAGTAATTTCGGCACCGAAATCGGATTGAATCATTATAGTCTCAAGCATTTCAACTTTTTCTTCATCAAGAACTGCTTTTCCTGTAACCACTTCAGAAAGAGTATTAAAAAACTTTTCCGAAGTCTTTTTAAGGGAGTCTTTAATTTTCTTTATAAACATATTCCATATCCTTTATGAGCTCATAAGCCCTTTGAAAATATACAAATAATGAGGCGAATATCAGAATCAGGCTTATCCATTTGACCACTTCAGAGATAAGATAAAATTCCGTAAGTATTAAAATAAAATATATTCCAATTGAAAAAACGCATATTTTCCCTAACAGGTTGGATGGGAGCACAATTTTTGTCTTCTTTGAAACAACAATTCCGCCAATTAGTATGAATACATCCCTCAGAATTACCGGAATGAGATAGAGAAATTCAACTTTACCCGAAAAATAAAAGCTTATTATGAGAGCAAAGACAAATATTTTATCTGCCACCGGGTCAATCAGCTTTCCGGAATCGCTTATTTGGTTCATTTTCCTTGCTACATAGCCATCAAGGAGGTCGGAAATCCAGGCGGCTATGATGATAAGAAGTATAACATTATTTGAGAAATTGAAGTAATTGTTCAGAGGAATATAAATCAATCCTCCACCCAGGCGGGCAAAGCTGATTAAATTCGGTATAGTTACTATCTTATTCATTAGCTGAAAGCATTAAAAGCCTTATATTACACTAATTATCATACTTCAATTTATTGAATTTATCGTATATAGTAACTGGATAATTACCGGAGAAGCAGGCCGTACAGAAATCAGCCGGTGTATGGTCAATCATAGCGCTAAGCATCTCGTCGGTAGTCAGATAATGCAGGCTGTCCACCTCAAGGTACTCCCCTATTTTCTTAACATCATTATTGAACTTATCAGCAATAAGCTCTTTCTTGGAAGGGAAATCCATTCCGTAGAAACAGGGGAACAGAATTGTAGGAGATGCAATTCTTAAATGGATCTCTTTGGGATTTGCCTCTTTAACCAGCTTAATCAGCTGCTTTGAGGTCGTGCCGCGAACAATAGAATCATCTATAAGGACAACAGTCTTCCCTTCCAGGACTCCTTTAACTGTATTAAACTTTATTTTTACACCAATTTCCCTGTTTTTCTGATCAGGAAGGATGAACGTGCGCCCGATATAATGGCTTCTAATAAGACCGATTTCGAGTTTTGAAGGTATATTATCCTTTTCTAACTGACTCTGGTACCCGATTGCAATTGTATTTGAGCTGTCGGGTACGCTTATTACAATTACTTTTTCCCCGTCTTTATCAACAACCGGATGGTTTAGTGCCAATACCTTGCCCAGTTTTCTTCTTATTTTATCAACATTGCTCCCGAAAATGCGGCTATCGGGGCGCGAAAAATAGATGTATTCAAAGACACAATGGTTTTTCTTGGGAGCAGACTTCTCAGCTTCAAAAATCCTTTCGCTTTTAATCCCCGAATCACCAATTACAATAAGCTCGCCGGGATCAACATCCCTTACATATTCTGCAGAGTTAATGTCGAGTGCGCAAGTCTCCGAAGTTACAATATGTGAGCCGTTTAATTTACCGATGCAGAGGGGACGGAAACCGTTCGGGTCTCTGGCTGCAATCAATTTATCATCTGTTAGTATAACAAGGCAGTATGCCCCTTCAATTTGCCTTAGAGCGTCTTTAATCTGGTCTACCAGGTTTTCCATCCTGCTTTTTGCTATAAGGTGCAAAATAACTTCTGTATCGCTCGATGTCTGGAATATTGAACCTTCATTAATTAACCGGTCCCTTAAAATATGGGCATTGGTTAGATTGCCGTTGTGTCCTATTGCGAGGTTGCCATGCTTATAATGCATATAGAGGGGCTGGATATTTTTTTCTGATGCTGAGGCTCCTGTAGTTGAATATCGGTTGTGCCCGATGGCCGAGTTCCCCTTAAGCTGATCCTTTAGTATTGAGGCATCTGAGAATACGTCCGATACCAGGCCGAAATTCCTGTGAATGGAAAGGTGAGGCTTTCCATCCGGATTGGACATTGAGGCAATACCTGCCGCCTCCTGTCCCCTGTGCTGAAGGGCTAATAATCCGTAATATGTGTATACTGACGCATTTTCCATATTGTAAATGCCGAAAACACCGCAGAAACATTTTGGCTTATCGCTCAAAGGGACCTCTAATTCATCTCTTGTTATAAAATATTTAGACAATAAATATAACAAAAATTCGGGTTACTTTTTTGCAACGGGTAATATCAAATATTTCAGTATTATTGGCTTATATGAGCCAAAAAATTAAAATATTTGAATAATCTGCTTTTTCCTTTATTTTTGTGTGTAAAATAAAAAATGATTGGAGACACAGGATTGAAGACACTATAAAGGAATAGGCTTAAATCTTAATTGAAAGATTTTTTTCATCATCTTTGCCTATATCCGGTTGTCTTAATCCCGTGGTAATAACCGCGGATTGCGGTTTTTTTATTTTAAATAATGAGAAGAGAATGACTATGTCGTACAATTTTATAAAATTTAATAATGTTTCATTTACTTACGAAGGTATGAGCTCTCTTCTTTTTGAAGGGCTGACCTTTCAGATTCAGGAAGGCTGGACAGGGATTATTGGCCCAAACGGTTCCGGCAAAAGCACACTGCTAAAACTCTCAACTGGTAACCTGAAATGTTCTATAGGATTCATTGAAACGTCGGGGAATACATATTATGCAGAGCAAAGAACGGACTATCCCCCGGCGGAATTTTTTGAAATGCTAAAAAAGAGGGATAAACATTTTTACCGGCTTATTGAGCAGATGGAGATTGATGCCGGCTGGATTGAAAGATGGGGTTCACTTTCCCACGGGGAACGCAAACGAATACAAATTGCGGCCGCGCTGTGGAATGACAGCGGAATTGTTGCACTGGACGAGCCTACCAACCATCTTGACATCCGGACAAAAGATCTGATCTTGAATTCTTTATTGGCATTTAAGGGAACAGGATTGATTGTAAGCCACGACCGGGATCTGCTGAATAGACTCTGCATAAAATATATCTTTACTGAACCGCCGCGCATCGATATAAGAAAGGGAGATTTGGACGATGTTATGGAGCAGAGGAAAACAGAAAATGACTACCTTATAAAGTCAGCCCGGAACAAGCAGGCGGAAATTCGAAAACTTGAAGCTGAATATAAACGCCGGCAAGAGAATGAGGAAAAGGCAAAAAATAAGTATTCGAAAAAGAATTTGGATCCGAAAGACAGAGATGCTAAAGGGAGAATAGACCTCGCCAGATTAACAGGAAAAGACGCCGTCTGGGGAAATCTTAAAACTGCAATGTCTGCCAGAATTGATAAGGCAAATTCAGAGCTGAACGGGATTGAATTTAAAAAAGAATTCAGAAAAGGAATTACTCTTTCCTCTTCCCGGTCTAATAGGAATTTTCTTCTTAACGAAGAAGCAGGTTGTCTTAAATTATCTGATAAAAAGATTCTCAACTTTCCCCAGCTGGTAATTAAGCCGGACAGCCGGATTTCTCTTATAGGAGCTAACGGATCGGGAAAAAGTACACTGGTAAATTATCTCCTTGGTAAACTTAATGCCGAATTGGAGCATATAACCTATATCCCGCAAGAAATAACTGCAAATGAATCCTCAGTACTGATTCAGGAAGTCAAAAAAATGAATTCGAAGGACTTCGGAAAACTGATGATTGTAATGAGCCGACTTGGCTCAGACCCCAAAAAAGTAATTGAATCAGACTCCCCCAGTCCGGGGGAAACCCGAAAACTGATGCTCGGGCTCGGTATAGCTAAAGAGCCTCATATAATTATCCTTGATGAACCGACCAACCATATGGACCTTATTTCGATTGAATGCCTCGAGGAGGCACTGCAGAATGTAAACTGCGCTCTCCTTTTGGTAAGTCACGACACAATATTCCTGGAAAAACTAACAACTGAGAGATGGGAGATTAAGGAAATAGGGAATGAATTAGTGCTGAATCTCGAATAGCCTACAGAAATAAAAAAGGCGAAAACTTTTAATTTTCGCCCTTTTTTCGTCGGAACGGCGGGATTTGAACCCGCGACCCCTTGAACCCCATTCAAGTGCGCTACCCGGGCTGCGCTACGTTCCGCAATAAATTAAATTTGCCGGCTCAAATTTACCAAAAAATGTTTTAATTCCAGCAATAAAAGTTGATTTGGATTAGATATTTGCGGAATTATTTTTTCTGCCGGTTTTTCATCCGGTTCAGGGGTCTGCTGGTGGTCACCAAATACCGTTTTATCGTCCAGAATCTTTTTTGCCCCCTCAATGGTATACTTCTCTTCCCTTAGGAGCTTCTTTATCTGAAGGATAAGATTAATATCCTTATTTGTGTAGATTCTGTTGCCAGCCCTGTTTTTACTTGGGCGGAGCTGGCTGAACTCGGTTTCCCAGTAACGGAGAATATACTGCTCAACACCGGTTAATTTGCTAACCTCGCTAATGGAGTAATAAAGCTTTTTTAATCCGAAGTTTTTCATTTTGATTTATTAATTATTTAATAATCTCTTAATTCCCTGCCGGGAAAACGGAATTCCCGTTTTCTAATCCTTTTTATATAAATTTTTAATTGAATATACAGCTGAAATATAACTAAACTCTTTTAATCCGCAAATTAGAGAATTGCATGCAGCGGCTGTAACAGAAAGCTGCCTGAACTCCTCTCTGGCAAAAATATTGGAAAGGTGCACTTCTATTTTGGGTTCCATTATTATTTCCAGTGCGTCCCGTATTGCATAGGATGTATGCGAATAGGCGGCCGGATTGATGATATAACCCTGGTACACCCCAATTGATGAATTCAGTTTATCGATTATTTCCCCTTCGTGATTGCTTTGAAAGAATTCAAATACGTCATCAGGGAATTCCTTTTTAATCTTATTTTCCAGCTCAACAAGGGACAAACCGCCATAAAGTTCTTTATCCCTTAAATTGAGGACATTAAGATTAGGCCCGTTAATTACTAAGAATTTCATTTATTCTCGTCAAATTCTTCTATTAATTCTCTTATTTTCGGAGGAAGATATATTTCGTCTATACCGAGTTCTTTAAGAGCAACGGCAAGAGTAATAACCTTTCTCTGCTGGGTGGCCAGTTTATTTAGAACTATTACCTTATTCTCCTTAACAATACAGTATCCCCCCTTAAAATCCCCTTTTTCAAACCGGACTGTAACGCCAAGTTGTCCGGCAACCGAGCGGAGGTCCTGAAGCAGTATCTCGAATTCCTTTTCTTTAATTTTCATTTTTCGTCAGCGGTCTGAAAATAAAAAAGAATACAATGCTTAAAGTTGAAAAAATGCTTATAAATGAATACATGCCGAATTTACTTACTCTCTGCTTAATCATCTCAATTGCAGAATCGGCGGTTATTTTCATTCTGTTAACGTCAACAATAAAATTCCAGTCGTATTTTGCAATCAAATAAATTTCTACCGGCATTGTTAAAACTATTACCAGAAGAGATATAAAAAGCCATCCGTTCCAGCGCAGCTTTAATTTGCTTGTAAATACAAACAGCATAAAGAAGAGAATAAAAATAAAATAGGTTACTACATTCAGGGTTACTACCGGAAAAACCGAGAAGAAGATGCTCAGGAAGTCGGCATTTGCATAAATACTCTTTAATGCCATTGTTTCAGGTTCAAAGAACTGGAAAAAGACCAGATTCTTTGCGCAATAGCTCCCAATCCATAGGGCATAAGAAATAAAGGTAATAACAAGAAATAATTTAGAAGTTTTTGATAAATTGCTCATATGATTTATTTTAATTTTTGACAAAAATAAGAAAAAAATATGAATATTGCCTCTATTGATATCGGTTCAAATTCAGTAATTCTTTTAGTTGCGGAATTAAGCAGGGCGCATGGCCGGTTTGTTCCTGTACTAAACCTCTATTCCACCCCCAGAATCAGCAGGAATCTCTCTCCGGGAATGAAATTTGATTCTCCGGCTGTTGACCGGCTTAAAAATGTACTGAGGGACTTTAAGAATGCCGCGTTGGAAAATAAGGCTGAAATAATTCTTCCGGGAGCCACCCAGGCATTTAGAAAGGCCTCCAACAGCAAGGAAATTGTTGAGGAAATTAGAGAGGAACTCGGTATTGAGATTAGGATACTTACCGGTGAAGAAGAGGCAATCCTTTCCTATTTCGGTTCAGTATCGGAATGGGATGAATTTTCAGGTTATATGATAGACATAGGGGGCGGAAGCAGCGAAATATTCCTGGGAAGCCGGCAGGGACTCATTTTTTCGCAGAGCTATAATTTCGGCTCGGTATCAATCTGCGAACAATTCGGATCTGTACCCCCTCTGGATAAAGCAGCTGCAGAGCAGATAAAAAATTACGTAATTAACAACATAAAAAATTCTAAAATGCCTCCTTTAAATGAAAACCCGGCTATTGCAGTCGCCGGCACACCAACTACCCTTGCCTGCATGCAGCTTGGGATTAAAGAGTACGACGAGAATAAAATTGAGGGATACGAGCTCAGCCTCGAGAATATAAAGGAGCTTAATTCAATTATGATGAGAATGAATCCTTCGGAGATTTTAAATTATTACGGAGCGATAACATTGGGGCGTGAGGATATCATTCTAACCGGTTCCCTGATTCTGGAATCGGTTATGGAATTGCTTAATCTTGATTACATTTACGTTTCTTCGCGGGGTTTAAGGCACGGGCTAATTTATAATTACCTGCACAAAATAATCTAATAAATAAACGGAAGAGCCAGAATAACCCCTATCATTACAAGAGTAAAAACCAGGCCCAAAGCTATCGATATTTTTTTACTCCCGGTAAGAGCAATAAAGCCTTTCACTGCAAGTACTGCTCCCCATACATATATGATTATTTCCACGCCGAATAAAACAAGAGCAGCGCCGAATTTTAATGTAAGAGGACTGGGGTTATGATAATACCAATGCTGTCCGAAAAGTGCGAATTCAATAGGAGAAAGAATTGCAAAAATCATTACCGAAGGGATTAATGTATAAACGAGAACTGCGTTTACGCTTTTGAAAGTATTCCTGTACCCTGCGGCATTAAGGATTTTCGTAAACAGAAAACTCATCAGGAATACAGAAGCAATAAGTATTCCGGCAGCGGGGAATAACTGTGCAATAGGTGTTTCATTTACTTCCCCGGCAAAAAATGTATAATTCGATATAATAAGGGAGGAAAGAAAATACTTAATTCCCATAATAGCCAGAATAAACACAATATAATTCTTGTGCTCGGCAAAAATTATTTCTCTGAATGCCTTTGCCGGTGATTCAATCAGCCACCAGATGCTTCTCCACAAGTCTATATTAACTATCTTTCCTCTCAAATAAGCCTTGCAGGAGGAACATGTTTCTTTATAATACTCATTTTCAGCACCGCAATGATGACATATAATGGCATTCTTTATTTTCATAAGCCAATTTTAAATTTAATTGAATAATTCATCGTTTTATTTGTTTCTGAAACATCAAAATCAAAAAGATGCGCATCTACATAAGCATCCGCAATGTTAAGCAGATACGTCAGAGCCATATAGACAATAAATACGTCCCTGTTATCGCGCGCTCTATCCCTTGTTGCATTATACCTCGGGTCCCTTTCGGCCAGGTCCTTATAATCGAGATAGATTTTATTATAATCTATAGTCTTATAAGCAAAATACCCGAGGAAACCCCAAACAACCGGAATTTTCCAATAGGACTCATTGTATAACTGTCCCCATCCCGGTATTAATGCGCTTTTGAGCATAGCTCCAGTGGGAGATTTCTGCATTACAAAAAGAACCGTATCCGCTTTATTAGACGCGGTGGAATCGGTTTTGGTTTGCCCTGTGCAGGGAAGAGCAAATAAAACAATGATAATAAAAGATTTAATTATATGTTTTAGTAATAAGTTCAAAGAGCTCGTATAACCGTTCTAATTCATCTTTTGAATAAAATTCTATTACTATCTCACCGGAACCGTTCTTGTTCTGACGGCAGATTACTTTTGTGGCAAGTATGTTTCTTAGCCTGTTTTCAAGCTCCCTATTCGAAAGGGATTCCAGACTGTTATCGGTTTTTCTCCCTTTCCCCTTTCCCCCTTTATCGGGATTAAGAATATTCTTTACAAGCTCTTCAACCTTTCTAACGGAAAGATTCTGCTTTCTTATTTTTTCGAGTATAAAGAGCTGAACTTTCTCGGATGGGATATTTATCAAGGCTCTCGCGTGCCCCATAGTTATCTCATTTTTTATGAGGCTTTGCTGAATTTCCGAAGGAAGCTTTAATAATCTAATAGAATTGGTAATTGTTGTCCTGTCTTTTCCAACCCGTTCAGCTATTTCTTCCTGCGACAGGGTGCATTCATCCATCAGCTGTTTATATGCAAGGGCAACTTCAATTGGATTGAGGTTTTCTCTCTGGATATTCTCTATAAGTGCAAGAGCAATCATCTGCTCCTTTGTATCTGCTTTAATTATATAAGCCGGAATATCCTTAAATCCAATTTCTCTGCATGCCCTTAATCTTCTTTCCCCCGAAATAAGCTCGTATGAGCCTGCACTGTTTCTCCGCACGGTAATCGGCTGAATAAGACCGTTATCAAGAATTGATTTTTTCAATTCATCAAGGGCCTCTCTGTCGAACTCTGTTCTTGGCTGGTATGGATTGGTTGAAATATTGTTAACCGGAAGTTTTGCCAGAATATCAATTGAAGATCCGTCATCTTCCCTAATTTCAGCGCTCGGAAGAGTAATGCTGCTATTGATGCTCTCTTTTGAGCCGGGATTTATGAGAGCATCCAGCCCTCTTCCAAGAACAATTTTCCCTTTTGTCACTTAATTTTTCCTTTTGTTTCAATTTTGTTTCTTTCCAGTAATTCAGCAGCAAGCGACATATAGTTTTTCGCTCCGCTCGAAATAGCATCGTAAAGAATAACCGGTTTTGCATAGCTGGGCGCTTCGGAAATCCTAACGTTTCTATGAATAATTGTATTGAACACCTTCTCTCCGAAATATTTTTTTACCTCGTCAACCACCTGATGCGAAAGACGGAGTCTTGTATCGTACATTGTAAGGACAACTCCTTCAATGAATAAATGCGGATTCAATCCGTTTTTAACTATATTTATTGTATTCAGAAGCTGGCCTAAACCTTCAAGTGCAAAATATTCGCATTGGACAGGAATAATTACAGAATCGGCTGCCGTTAAAGAGTTTAGGGTTAATAGTCCTAACGAAGGGGGACAGTCAATAAAGATGAAATCATATTTCTTTCTTATGGGAGCGAGAGCTTTTTTAAGCAGGTATTCCCTCTCCTCCATTGCAACCATTTCAATTTCTGCACCAACAAGATTAATGTGCGAAGGGAGAACGTCGAGATTGGGCATATAAGTATTTATTGTGCAGTTTTCAACAGGCTCAAGCCCAACAAGGGTCTGGTATACAGAATTTTCAACTGCTTCAACGCCAAGCCCCGAAGTGGAATTAGCCTGCGGATCAATGTCTATAAGGAGTGTACTGAACTCAGCCGCTGCAATTGATGCCGAAAGGTTAATGGCCGTAGTGGTTTTGCCCACTCCCCCTTTCTGATTTGCTATAACAATAATTTTGGACATAATAAGTAAAAATTAGTTTATAAATCTATTAAAGTTCTATTTCTTTTCCGTAATCTAAAACAATTCCAGCTTTGTTTATATACTCAAGCTGTTTTTTAAATTCCATCGGATCGGCTTCAATAATGGGAAACGTATTGTAATGCATAGGAATTGCAAAACGCGGGTCGACAAGCTCAACCGCCTTAACTGCGTCCTCTATTCCCATTGTAAAATTATCCCCTATTGGAAGACACATATAGTCAATATTATTCATTTCCCCTATGAGTTTCATATCATAAAACAATCCGGTATCTCCGGTATGATAAAGTGTTACACCGTCAATCGTAAGAATAACACCTGCTGCTAATCCGGCATAAGTTCCTTCGGGGGTAGCTGTGCCGTGCATTGCCATGGTAAATTTAAGCCTGCCGAAGTCAAATTGTCTGCTCCCGCCTATATGCATAGGATGTGCATTCATCCCTTTGCTTTCAAGATAATTTGCCAGTTCAAAAACAGCTATGAATTTTGAGTTGCATCTTTTTGCGATCTCGAGAGAATCTCCTACGTGGTCTCCGTGAGCGTGCGTAAGAATAATATAATCCGCGGTAACTTCATCCGCCTTAACCGGAGATGTAGGATTCCCCGTGAAAAACGGGTCTATTAAAATTGTAGTTCCGCTATTGGCAGTAACGCGGAAAGCCGAATGTGAATAATACTTTAGTTTCATATCAGCCTCCTAATTTATTCTTTCTGAAAAATTTATTTACATTATTGTCGCAGATATATTTTATGAGCTCAATCTTAATCTTCTGCCTGGTCTCAATCTGTTTGTCTTTAAGCAGATTAAGAATTTCCTTTGAACAGGCGGCCTTCTTTTCCTTTGCAATCTCCTTAAGCCTTAGAGCAAGTACGTCCTGATCCCTTCCCTCTCCCAATTCATCCAGAATATTCTTTGTTTTTTTTAAAACCGAAGTAAAGAGTTCATCGTCAACGCAAATGTAAAGAGTCTCAAGAAGATACCTGAAACGCCTTAAAGCTATACGAAGCTGATGAAGGTTTTCTTCCGAATCGTCTTCAAAGAACTTATCAACAAGTATAAAAACATTTTTAAGCTTTTCGTCCAGCATTACAGACGTCGCGCTCTTAAGGTCGGCATTCTTTTTTAATCCTTTAATGAGAAATCTCTTGTTTGATTTTGCCATTGAGATTACTCTGCCTTATGGGACTTGAATATACCTTTCATCCCTTTAACTTTAGGAGGATTAAAAGTATTGCGGAGAACGTTTTTCAATTCGTCCCTTGATAGCCCTCTCCTAAGAAGACCGTCTTCTGCGACAGAAATAGTGCCGCTTTCCTCAGAGACAATTATGCAAATTACATCCGCCTGCTCCGAAATACCAAGCCCCGCGCGGTGCCTCATTCCCAAAGGGAGCCCGTTCAATGCGGTTGTCTGCGACAACGGAAGAGTACACCTTGCTGCCTCTATAACATCGTTTTTAATAATTACCGCGCCGTCGTGCAGCGGAGATCTTGGAAAAAAGATTGACCTGAGAAGGTTTTTGGAAACTTTTGAATTGATAATCTCTCCGGTTTCTGCAACGCCTCGTATTCCTGCTGTCTTTACAATTACAATCAGGGCTCCGTGCTGGTGCTGAGCCATTTCAAAAACTGTGTCAGTTAAAACTTCTATTAAAACTTTATCGTCGCTTTTAAGAAAAAGCCGTATGAAAGGATTCCTGCCAAGTACAACAAGAAGCCTTCTGATTTCCGGCTGGAATAAAATAATAAAGGCTATTACCCAGATATCCGTAATCAACTTAAGAAGCCATCCAATTGCCTTAAGGTTTACTGTCTGGGCAATAAATGAGAGTACAAACACTACAATCAAACCGAAAAATATCTGGGAAGCTATTGTCCCCCGGATTATAAGATAAACCCTGTAAAAGATAAAACTCACCAGTGCAATATCGATTAAATCGAGAAGCGTTATAGGAAGGAAGCCTATTTTAAATAATTCAATCATTCAGCAATTCCGGTTTCAGCAGAAAATGAGCAATTTCTCTTGCTTTAACTGCATTCTTTACATTATGAGTGCGAATAAATTTCGCGCCGTTCTGAATAGCGGCCATTTCAGCTGCAAGTGTGGCGTCAGTTCTTTTATCAACATCCAAATTTAATGATTTTCCGAGAAATGATTTATTTGAAAGCCCAATGAGTATCGGGCAACCAATTCCTTTGAATTCCTCAAGCCTTTGAAGAATCTCATAATTGTCCTTAACTCTCTTGCCGAAACCAATACCCGGATCTATAATTACATTCTTAAGATTATATTTCTTTATTGCTTTCATTTTTGCGACAAGGAAATCATATACCTCTGAAACGACTTCCTCGTAATAGGGGCTATTCTGCATATTCTCGGGAATTCCCTTCATATGCATAATTATGTATGGGACCCCGTATTTTTCAACCACATCCAGAATTGCCGGCTCGAATGAAAAGGCACTAATATCATTTACTATTTTAGCGCCGTTTTTAATTCCTTCCTCAGCTACAAGAGCCTTCGTTGTATCAAGTGAAATTACGGCATCCGGTTTGGTTTTAAGGATATCCTGAATAACGGGCACTACTCTGTTAAGTTCTTCTTCAAGCCCTACTTTTTTAGAACTGGGTCTTGTAGATTCCCCCCCGACATCAATAATATCTGCTCCTTCATCAAGCATCTGAAGCGCCCTTTCAACCGCACTGGTTCTTTCCGAATATTTTCCCCCGTCAGAAAAGGAATCGGGGGTTACATTCAGAATCCCCATTATTTTCGTCTTAACAGGAATTGAATCTGAGGCATATAGTGAAATCGCCCTGTTATCGTAATCGTAAAAATTGTTAAGCAGTTTCTTTATTCTATATCCGAGGTCTTCATTTCCGGCTGATAAGATTTCTTTGGCAAGTTCTCCAAAAACCTCAAAATTGCCAAGAATCAATAGGTCTACTTTAGATGAATCGGGCTTGCCTTTATAATAGCAGATCTCTTTGTTTAGGAGGACAATTTTCTTCACATTATCCGATTGCTCCGGCTGGAGGTCCCTTATTTCGAGACCGTAAAGGCTCAGGCTGTATAAATCCCTGTAAATATTATACTTAGCGCTGAATTTACGGAAAAGGTCGGGATAAAACAGACTGATAATGTGAGCGGTCAAAATTACTCCGAATGATTATTCTAAGGCACAAAATATAGAAAAATAGCTGAAAAATTTGAATAATTTTTTAGAAATGGGAAAAAAGAATTTATCTGGAATTTATCAGATTCTTAAGTTCCATGGCTGCCGCGGAAATATTATCGCTTCCGAAGACTGAATGCCCTGCTACAAATACCTCACAGCCGGCTTCAACCAATGGAGGCACAGTGTTTTTATTAACCCCGCCGTCTACTTCAATTAAATACTGATATCCTCTTTTTTCCTTCAAATTCCTCAATTCTTCAACTTTTTTTAGTGTGGAAGGAATAAATTTCTGTGCGCCGAAGCCGGGATTGACTGTCATTACCAGAATCAGATCGGCATATTCAAGAATTTCAGAAAGAAAGCTTACAGGAGTTGCCGGATTGATTGATACCCCGGCTTTAACACTGTAACTTTTTATCAGATTTATTGTCCTGTCGAGGTGCCTGTTATTTTCCTGATGGACTGTTATGTAATCGGCCCCTGCTTTTGCAAAGTTTTCGATATAAAGATCAGCGTTATCAATCATAAGATGAACATCAAGGGGAAGATTTGTAGAACGGTTAACAGCTTCAACAACGAGAGGCCCAAATGTAATATTGGGGACAAAATGTCCGTCCATTATATCGCAATGAATGAAATCGGCTCCTCCTACCTCGGCATATTTAATATTCTGAGCAAGATTGGCAAAATCGGCCGATAATATTGAAGGTGCTAAATACTTCATCTCTGTTCCCCTTATTTTTTTACTGAAGAGACAATAACATCTACCGTCCCTTCCCTCTTAATCAAGGAATCTTCGCTTGGGGACTGCTCCATAATAGTATTCGGAAGAAGCCCCTGAGCATATTTATACTCAATATTCCCTATTTTAAGTCCCGCAGAAATCAAGACAGATTCGGCATCCCTGAGAGATTTACCGATAATTTTGGGAACTCTAACCATTCCTTCTGCCGGCCCCATGCTTATTGTAAAATTAACTGTAGTCCCTTTATTTAGAGCGCTGTTTGGCGCATACTGCTGGGAAATAACGTTATTCTGTTCCTCTTCCGATTCAGTCTGATCTATAAAGCCGACTTTAAGGCCTGCATTTTCGAGAAGAAGCTGGGCTTCTTTTGCCGATTTGCCATATAAATTAGGAACTATTACTTTTTCGTCCCCTCCGCTTATTGCAAGATAAACCCTTCTTCCGGTCTTTACTTTTGAACCGGCCAACGGCCTCTGGAGAATTACAAAATCCCTTTTTATTCTTTCATCATATCCCTGTGCCTGCAGAACCGGGCTAAGATTAGCCGCTTCAAGAATTTTAACAGCTTCATCTTTATGTTTATTGGCTACATTGGGAACTGTTATAACCTCGGAACTTACAACGAGAGGCATAATAACGAAATCGATGGCGAGAAGCAGAACAATGAATACTCCCCCCCAAATAAGCAGTTTTTTTATTTTTTCATTTTTCATTAAAGTAATATATTAAATGAGAGATTTTTTACCAAATTACACGAGCCAATATAAAGAGAATAATATGAACAGAGCAATATGTTTATTCGAAGATGAAAACTGGCAATCACTTACTCCTCTTGCCTATTTTACTCCCGTATACGAGCTCCGGTGCGGTATTTTTACTCTCAAAGAGAAAATTGAAAATCACTTCAAAGGGGACAAAGTACTTGTTCATGCACGCCGTTATATTGCGGAATCGGTGATTGGACAAATGTATAATAATATTCTTTTTGACCCGAATTTCAGCGATAAGTGGATTTTTATAAACGGCAGGACCATAGCCGACGAGGGACTCGTAAAATTATTCGATAATCCGACAGAAGATTTTCTCTTATATAACGGCTCAAATTTAGCAGGTGCTTATTTAACCGGCGGTAACATTAAGAAGATTTTTGAGAATTATTCCGAATTTCCTTTATTCGGTAATCTGACAGAATGCAAAAGAATTGAAACATCCTGTAAAGTAATAAATTATCCCTGGGATCTAATAAGGTATAACGGCGAAGAAATAATTAATGATTTCCGGATGATAAAAGATAATAAAGAGAATAACCTTAGAAATTTCGAAGGGGTTATTTTCAAAAGCCGGAATCAAATACTTTTAGGCAATTTTTGCGATATTGACCCCTTTGTATGCATCAATGCCGAGAAAGGACCGGTTATTATAGAGGATCATGTTAAAATTATGTCCCATACAACAATAGAGGGGCCTTCGTACATCGGTTCCGGGTCTGTAATAAAATCTCACACTATAATAGGGCATAATTCCAGTATTGGACCTGTCTGTAAGATAGGAGGTGAAATAGAAGAATCTATAATTCATAGTTACACAAATAAACAGCATTATGGATTTCTTGGCCATTCCTATTTGGGGCAGTGGTTAAACCTGGGAGCGGGAACAACTAACAGCGACCTTAAAAATAATTACGGTTCTATTAGAGTGCAGTCGGGGGATAAGGAAATTGATACTGGGCTTACATTCCTTGGCGTAATTATGGGTGATTATACTAAGACTGCTATCGGCACAAGGTTTAATACGGGGAGCAGCATTGGGCCCTGCTGCAATATTTTTTCTGACCAGATTGTACCCAAATACCTTCCCCCCTTTACCTGGCAGAGCAATACTTTCTATTCAGAGTATGCACTTGATAAGATAATTGAGACAACTAAAGTGGTATTTTCAAGAAGAGGAGTTATTTTTACAGACAGCGATGAAAAACTTTTCAGAGAAGTGTTTAATTACACCAAGAATATCAGAATAATGTAATTATAATGTTTAGAAACTATTTTTACCTTTGCCGCAGCGCTTTCGAGTTTAACATTCGATTATCCGGAGCAACAATATTTGAGGCTTTTACTCAGGAAAAGGATAAACTTTTTCTGCGTATTCCCTTAGAGGAAAAACCGGACCACTACATAATCTTTGACTGCTCTCCCCTTGCCAATTATGCCGCTTCAAGGGATAAACACTTTAAGGCGAAGAAAAATACAATTAATTTCTTTGCCGATGAACTTCCCGATAGAATTAAATCGGTAGACATTGCAGACCGCGACAGGATTCTCCGCTTCAGTCTTGATAATTCGGATCTCTATTTTGTTATTAAGGGAGGGACAACAAATGTACTGCTGAAAAAGGATGGCTTTGTATCCTCTTTCAAGAAAAGAGAGCCGGGGGATGAAACGCTGCCTGAAAAGTTTATCGAATCTGTTGACGAGCTCTATTC
>JAEXUB010000205.1 GCA_023453125.1 Bacteroidota bacterium | reverse complement strand
TAGCATCCTCTTATTCGGGGAATACCGAAGAGACTATTTCTGCATTAAAAGAAGCAGTTGTAAGGAAGTCTCAGGTGGTTTGCCTAACAACGGGGGGGGAAGTAGAGAAAATATGCAAAAAAGAGGGAATTCCATTCCTCCGTCTTCAAACCGGATTTCAGCCCAGATATGCACTTTGTGGAAATTTTTTTGCATTGCTTAAAATTATCGAAAATCTCAAATTGGTACCGTCTCAGGAAAAAACTGTTCTTTCAATTATTGAACTGCTTAAATCAAGAGGAGAGGAATTCTCTAAAGAAAACAATAAAGCTCTCGAGATTGCTGAAGCTCTCAATGGCTTTATTCCTGTAATTTATGCTGTTTCCGATTTTACTTCGGCGGCAGGAACCCGCTTTAAGGGACAGATTAACGAGAATTCAAAACTGCATGCATTCTGCAATATGTTCCCGGAAATGAACCATAACGAAATTATCGGCTGGGAAACTGTTAATGAAAAGCAGATTAAATGCAAAGCTGTTTTTATTTATGACGATTCTTATAACGATAGAGTTAAAAAAAGATTTGAAATAGTCTCTGAATTGATAAAGCAGTCGGGGACTGAAATAATAACTCTTAAAAGCGATCGGGAGGATTTAAAGCACCGCCTGATGGACTTGATATTTTTAGGGGATTTTATTTCATATTATTTAGCTGTTATCAGAGGATATGATCCATCGGCCATTAAAAATATCAATTATCTGAAAGAGAGACTTGCTACCTAAACTGATTAAATATTTTTTACTGATAAGCCTCCTGTTTGCGGAGCAGACAGGAGCTCAGTATTTGTTCTTCGGCAGAAATAAGGTACAATACGAAAAATTTGACTGGAAAGTATTAAAGACAGAGCACTTTGATATTTTTTATTATGATGAATTTGGCGAAATAGCTGAAATAGGAGCTAATTACGCCGAGGAAGCCTACACTGAACTCAAGGTTAAGTTCAATGAAGTTGTAAACCGCAGAATTCCCCTCATCTTTTATAACACCCATTCCCATTTTCAGCAGACAAACACAATTCCCGGCTTCATTCCGGAAGGAGTAGGGGGTTTCTTTGAATTTTTCAAGGGAAGAGTGGTTATTCCATTTCTTTCTTCTCTCGGACAGTTCAGGCACGTGATAAGACACGAACTTGTACACGTCTTTACCGTTGAGAAAATTCTCCGTTCAATGGAGGACCACAGGCTCCCAGAAAGGGGATATCCTCCACTCTGGTTTATTGAGGGTTTAGCCGAATTCTGGTCTACCGATTGGGACAGCCAGGCAGAAATGCTTATGCGCGATGCGGTTCCCAATGGTTATTATGCAAGGTTAAAAGATATTGATGCTATTTACGGCTCATTCCTGATGTATAAAGAAGGGCAGAAATTTCTTGAATTTATGACTAAGGAATATGGCGAGGAGAAAATACTTGCATTGCTGAACAATTTCTGGCGCTTCAGAAAGTTTAATGAAGTTATGGAATTCGTTCTGGGGGAGACTATAGAAGTTATTGATAATAAATGGGATTATTATCTTAAACAGGAATATTTCCCCTTATACAAGGAAAAATACCCTCATTTCATTAACTCGAAGAAGCTTACTGATTTCGGCTTCAATTTTGCACCATCCTACCACAACGGTCCCGACGGCAAATCGATTTATTTCATCGGGAATCACAATGGGTATTCCTCTGTTTACAGGCTGCCTTACAATGAGAATTCAACAGAATTTCTTGATCCTGAAATGATTATTCAGGGGGAAAAGGAGGAGATATTCGAGTCTTTCCATATGCTTACCGCCTCTCTTTCCGTTTCAAAACAGGGATTGATGGCATTTGTTACAAAGTCAGGCGCTTCAGACCTTATTCACCTCTTTTCATTAAAAGAAAAAGAGATAATCAATTCACTTTCGTTCGATGAACTTCTTACAGTTAATTCGCCTAAATTTTCTGAAAATGGAAATCAGCTTGTCTTTTACGGGACTGATAGAAAAGGATATGTGGATTTATATATTTATGAATTGACAACGAAGAAATTAGTAAGGCTTACAAACGACTATTATTCAGATAAAGACCCGGTCTTTAATAAAGAGGGAAATAAAATAATATTTTCATCGGACAGGACAACGGGCGCGTTCAAACAGAAATTTAATCTATTTGAAATAGACATTAAGACAGGAGAGATTAACATCCTAACTTTCGTGGGTGCAAATGTAATGACTCCCCATTTCAATGCAGATTATTCGCGCCTCTTCTGTACATCAGATTTAGACGGTGTTCCAAATGTGTGGGAAGTGAATTTTGAAAACGGTTTCCCGGTCTCTATGTCGCAGACGAGCAGCTTTTTAACTTCCGTATTCGATTTTGATTTTATTGATGAAAAAACTATTGTAACCACCGCATTCGAGAAATTCTCATGCCAGTTTTACACATTTGATGTTAATAAGCACAATAAAGCTCTTGCCAATGTAGTAGCATTCGATTTATCCGCCGCAGGGCCGAAATGGGTAGAGAAAAAGATTATAATTAATCCTCAGAAAGATAAAATTAGGTACGAAAAAGAGTATTCTCTTGATTATGCCATAAGCCAGTTTACGGTAGATCCCGTATACGGCAACAGAGGGGGGGCAATGTTCCTTTTAAGCGACCTCCTTGGGGACGATCAATATTTTCTTACCTATTATAACAATGCCGAAATTCAGAGCAGTCTTCTTGATAATGTAAATATTTCCATTTCGCGCATCAATGTAAGCGGGCGTACCAGTTTTCAATACGGCATTTTTAATTATTCGGGAAGAAGATACGATTTGAGGGAATCGGATCAGTTTTATTACGAAAGGTCATTCGGCGGGTTTCTTGATATCCTCTATCCTTTATCCCGTTTTCAGCGGATTGAAGCAGGAGTTACCCTTGCTAATACAAACCGGGAATTGATAGGGGATATTGTAACCAGAAAGGGGTACCTGCTTTCGAATACAATTTCATTTGTGCACGATAATTCCTTATGGGGCCCAACGGGCCCGATTGACGGTTCAAGGTTAAGGCTTCTTTTGGGTTATACGTCCGATATAAAGTATTCCAATACTAATTATTATTCCATAATTGCCGATTACAGATATTATTACCGCATTGGTTTAATGAGTACAATTGCGTTCCGGACATCTCTTTATTTTAACGACGGCAAGACTGCACGCAGATATATTGGAGGCGGGAGCTGGGATTTAAGAGGATGGGACCGGTTCTCTCTTCGCGGTGAAAAGCTTTGGGTCTCCTCTCTGGAGCTGCGCATTCCATTGGTTGACCAGCTTTATATAAAATTCCCTTTCCTTGGAATAAGTCTTCCTTATTTCAGAGGAGCTGTTTTCTTTGACGCCGGAGGAGTCTGGGACAAGGCTTATACACAGACTCTCGGGAGTATTGGATTCGGGTTCCGGTTTAACCTGTTTAATGCCATAGTATTCCGTTATGATATGGGAAAGAAAATTGAGGATAACTTTACAAGGTTCCAGAACGGACTATTCTATCAATTCTTCTTCGGAGTTGACTTTTGAGAATTCTGCCTAAAATATTGTTTGCTGCTTTACTGGCAGGATGCACCCAGACGGTTTACATTAGAAATCTGCCTCAGGAAAATGGCGGGCACCTCAATTTCGGGAAAGATGGGGACAGAAATTTTTATATACCCGCCTCTGTCTCTGATTCTTTGAAACTTAAATGGGAGACTGCAACGTACGGGAGTTATAATAATTCTTCCGTAATTGGTTACGATAAATATATTATAACTCACGATTTGTCCGGTTATATACATTGCTTTGACAGGAATGACGGTAAGGAAATCGGAGTATTAAATTATACCGGTTCAATATTTTCCTCCCCTGTAATCTATAAATCAAGAATGTTTTTTGTCGTTAATAACTCCGAAGAAAAATATTCTACTGTCTATTACTATGACCTAAAGGATGGAAAAATATTAAGCAAAACTGAATTAAACGGAAGTTTTTCAAATCAGACTTTAAAGAATGACAATGCATTCTATCTAATAGGCGACAGAGGGGCAATATATAAATTTAATTATGCCGGTGTGCTTGAATGGGAGTATGAAACCGGTCTTGAGGTTCTTTCAACTCCCGCCATAAAAGGGGAAAGTATCTATTTCGTTTCTACCAAAGGGGAAATTGTCTCATTTGATTACATAAAAAAGGAAATTACCGTTAAGAAGAATATTGGAGAACCGGTTTACAGCGGTATAGTGATTGACGGCAATAATGGGTATACTGCCGGCGGACGCGGCGGTATTTACTGCTTCGATTTGAAGACTCTGGAAATCAGGTGGAATAGAGAAACCGGCAGTAAAGCTGCGTCACTTCCGGTTTGCGGGGATGAGAATTTAATAACGGTGAATTTATCGGGGAAAGCATCCTGTTATAATAAGAGCACAGGTAATCCGGTATGGCAGAGGAATTACGGCGGAGCTCCTTTTTCAACACCTCTTTTATTTAAGAATCTTCTCATTCAGCCTAACCTTGCCCGATATCTTTATTTGATAAATCCGGCCAACGGGGATTTATTAAAAAGGATAAAGACCGGAGGCAGAATGAAATTAAGCCCGGTATATTTAGACGGACTCCTGATAGTTGGATACGACAAGGGAATTATAGGGGCATACGAATTAATGGAGGTAAAATGAAGAAGATGATTATCATTTTATTCCTCTGCATTGCGGGGCTTCTGAAAGCCCAGCAGGAAAAAACAACTCTTATAATAAAAGCAGAACCTGCCGGTAGTGCTATTATTGTAAATGGCAAATTGGAAGGGAGAGGTAAAGTTGAAATTGGACTCATACCGGGGATATATACAATTTTTATAAAAGAATCCCTTTTTAAATGGACCGGAGGAGAAGTCTCGGATACAATCGTAATTTCAGGTAATGAGAAAAAAATAGAAAAATATTATAGAATTAATCCTTCAAATTATATTACTTCAATTCCCGCAGATGCAAAAGTGACTCTGAATGATTCGTTTTTAGGATACACACCCCTTTTTGTTGAATCAGCTCAGGGCAGGTATTCTCTGATTAAAGATAATTATCTCCCGAAAGAAATTATTCTTAATTCAGGAGTTAACGAAGTAAGTTTGGGAGAGCCGGTTAACGGAAAGCAGAGCAGCTTTACAAAATCCCCCTGGTTTAAAGTGCTTTTAGGCACTGCCGCCGTTCTGGGGGCCGCAGCAGCATACTACAAAATAAAAGCAGATAAAAGCTACGATACTTATCTTAATAATATGTCCCCCTCAACTCTGGACGAAGTAAACAGGTACGATACTGTAAGCGGTATTGCACTGGGAGCTTTGCAGATAAATTTCGGACTGCTCCTTTACCTGCTTCTCACAGAATAGATTAGTGGGCATCCAGCCAGTTAGTTCCTGTCCCAGTTTCAACAAGAATTGGAACATCCAGCGGCATAGCGCTTTCCATCCATTCTTTTATCATCGGAATCAGCTCTTCAGTTTCATTTTTATATAGGTCGAAAACAAGTTCGTCGTGAACCTGAAGAAGCATCTTAGTCTTTTTCCCTTTAAGCCCCTTAAAGGTCTTAATCATGGCTATTTTAATCATATCGGCGGCTGTACCCTGGATGGGCATATTAACTGCAACCCGTTCTTCGAACTGCCTTACAGCGGCATTCTTGCTATTAATGTTTTTAAGGTATCTCCTTCTGCCAAGCAGGGTCTCGGCATATCCCTTTTCTTTGGCCTTAAGGACGCATTGGTTCATAAACATCTTAACATTCGGGAAAGTCCTGAAATAGCTGTCAATTATCTCTTTAGCCTGTCCCTGAGTAATTCCTAGTCTCTGTTTTAATCCGAACGGTCCCAGTCCGTACAGGATGCCGAAATTAACTTCTTTTGCCTTTCGGCGCATATCGGAATTTACCTGATCGGGAGGGACGTTAAATATTTTTGAAGCAGTGCTTCTGTGAATATCTTCACCGTCTTTGAATGCTTTTATTAAATTTACGTCGCCGCTTATATGGGCCATAATGCGCAATTCAATCTGACTGTAGTCTGCGCTGAGAATAAGATGTTTATCATCGCGGGGGACAAATGCCTTTCTAATTTCTTTTCCTAATTCTGTTCTGATGGGAATGTTCTGCAGGTTAGGATCGTTGCTTGATAGCCTTCCGGTTGATGCTACAGTCTGGTTGAATGAGGTGTGAATTCTTCCTGTATCCGGATTTATGAGGAGAGGCAATGCATCTGCATAAGTGCTCTTAAGTTTAGATACCTGCCTGTATTCAAGAAGAAGATCAATTATATCGTGTTCGCCTCTCAGGGTTTCAAGTGTCTTGGCATCCGTAGAATATCCGGTTTTTGTTTTTGAAGCGGGAGTGAGCCCCAATTTAGTAAAAAGAATTTTCTGGAGCTGCTGGGTTGAATTAATATTAAATGTTTCTCCGGCAAGGGAATGAATTCGTGAAGTCTGTTCCTCCATCATTGCTGCCAGGTCGTCGCTTAGGTTCTTGAGCATTCCTGTATCAATTCTAACCCCGTTTCTTTCCATATCCTCAAGCACTTTTACCAGCGGGAACTCAACATCAAAAGCTAAACTTGAAAGCCCTTCTTTCTCAAGTTCAGCACCAAGTTTTTTATAGAGCTTGTAGGTAACATCTGCATCTTCGCACGAATAATCGGAAAGTTTTTCAGCCGGAGCATCAAAAATAAGGTCGGGATTCTTCTTATTCCCGATCAATTCGCTCAGTCTGATAGGGGAGTAGTTGAGATATTTTTCCGAAAGGTCGTCCATGTTATGCTTCTGGTCCGGATCAAGAATATAGCTTGCCAGCATCGTATCGAAATAGAAATTTGCAGTCTCTACTCCGTGCGATCTCAGAATGGCAATATCATACTTCCCGTTCTGGCAGATTTTTCTAATTTCTTTTTTCTCAAAGACGGGTTTAAATATTCTTACAAATTCCTCAGAGCTTAATCTTTCCTTAAGATTTGGATTTGTAAAAAGGTCGCCGTGCGATTCAAAAGGATTAACGGCCACAAAATAGGCTTCTCCCGGTTTAAAGCTGAAAGCACACCCGGCAAGTTTTGCGGTAAAAGTATCAAGGGAGTTTGTTTCGGTATCGAATACAAATTCCTCCTGTTTAAGGAGTTCAGAGGCAAGTTTTACTGCTTCCGGTGCATCTGTTATGAGAGTATATTTTACCTTTTTACTGTCAAATATCTTAATTGATTCTTCCTGAGCCTGTTCCGGCTTCTGGCTTTCGTCTGAAACAGATTCTTCATTTATATGTGCGAATAACTTAACAAGCTTTCCGCTGAAAGTCTTAAATTCAAGCTCCGCAAAAAGCTTATTCAGGCGGTCAAAGTCGGGGAGAGTAAATTTAGATTTTTCAAAATCTATCTCCATCGGCACGTCCAGCTTAATTGTAGCCAGCTCCTTTGAAAGGAAGGCATTTTCTTTATTCTCGAGTAATTTGTTCTGAATTCCTTTTTTGTCGATTTTATCTATATTCTCATAAATTTTCTCAACGGAACCGAACTGCTGAAGCAGAGGGGCGGCTGATTTTGGTCCGATGCCTGCAACCCCGGGAATATCATCTGAGGAATCTCCAACAAGAGCCAGATAATCTATCATCTGCTCAGGTTTTATTCCGTAATCAGCCATTACTTTGTCAGCATCAACAATATTGATTTCATCTGTGGATTTTCCCGGTTTGATAATGTGTGCATTTTCACTTACAAGCTGGTTATAGTCTTTATCTGGGGTAACGGCATAGCAGAAGAACCCCTTTTCCGAGGCCATTTTAATTCCGGTGCCAATCAGGTCATCTGCCTCGTATCCCGGCATAATAAGAAGGGGCATATTAAATGCATCAATAACTTCTTTAATCCTTCCCAGCTGGGGTATCATATCTTCAGGCATTTCCTGTCGCGAGGACTTATATGCCTCATACATTTGATGCCTGAAAGTTTTTTCCTTAGAATCGAAAGCAACGGCAAAGTAATCGGGTTTGGTATCCTCAATGATTTTGAATATCTGGTTCAGAAATCCGAAAACCGCAGAGGTAGGCTCCCCTGATTTTGTAACAAGAGGCCTGCTGATAAAAGCAAAATAACCCTTATAAGCCAAAGCCATTGCGTCGATAAAAACAAATACCTTTTTATCCCCCTTCATAGCACCATTTCTTTCTTTTTAATTGAGAATATCTTGAGTCAAATATAACCAGAAATCTCCCTTTTTGTTAATCTTTTGGGCAAATTTATTGTTAATAAGACAATTGATGACTATTTTTAAGGTTATAAAAAATGAGGTTAAAATGAGCCTGAAGAATCAGATAAACGACGACCTGAAAAATGCTATGAAGGCAGGGGACAAGGTAAAACTTGAGACAATACGCTCAATTAGAGCATTAATTCTTGAGTTTGAAAAGAGCGGAGCCGGAAGGGAAATGAATGCAGAAGATGAAATTAAGCTCCTTTCATCCGCTGCTAAAAAGAGAAAAGAGTCTATTGAACAGTTTACCAATGCCGGGAGAACCGAACTTGTTGAGAAAGAAACTGCAGAATTGAAAATAATTGAAGGCTATCTCCCAAAACAGCTTTCTCCTGATGAAATTCTCGAAGAAATTAAGAAAATCGCTGCCGAAGTCGGAGCCAAAGAAAAAGGGGACTTCCCTAAAGTTATGCCGGTGGTAGTTAAGAATCTTAAGGGAAAGGCAGACGGCAAGGTGATTAAAGAATTAGTAGAAAAATTCCTGAGCGGTAATTGAATTATCTCGATTTCATAATTCTCATCTTTATAGCTCTTGGCTTTCTATTGGGCTTTAAGGATGGTCTGGTAAGGAAACTTATCGGCCTGGTTGGATTTATTATCTCCCTTGCCGCAGCATTCCAGTATTCGTCGGCACTCGGCAAACTGATTACTCCCCTTATAAACAACGAGTATTATCTGGCAGAGCTTATTGCGGGAATGCTGATATTTCTCGTGGGTGTACTTTTAACTGCCGTAATTAAAAGAATAATTCATCCGGTAGACAAGGTAAATAAGTTCATTAACCAGATGCTCGGCGGAGTTGCCGGTGGAATTCAGATGGCGTTTTTTATCAGTATAGCCTTTCTCCTCCTTAATATATTTCATATCCCGAAAAATGAATCGAAAAACGGTTCATTGCTTTATTACCAGGCATATAATCTTGTGCCCGGTACGGTTAAACTGTTTCTGGGGGACCAGGCGAAAGTTAAGAACTTTTTCATAAAATTTATTGAAAGCCGCGATACTTATTCGGTTCCAAACTAAATAATCTGATATGATCAAAGAATCAATTCTGGAAAAACTTGAATACCGTAAAGTTCTCGAATTTGCAGCCAAATACTGTATGACGGAGAACGGAAAGGTAATTGTACTTGAAACTCTTCCATTTAAATATGCAGAAGACGCAATTCAGCAGGGGAATTATATAAGCGAGGCAAAGGATATTCTTATTAAGAATGAAGAGCCTCCGTTTGAATTTATACCGAATCTTAATGAGCCTCTCGCGCTAAGCCAGATTGAGGGAACAGTTTTACAGCCTAAGCTTATAGTTGATATTAAGAATCTCGCATCAGCTTCCAGAAGAATTTTTCACTATTTCAAATTAAGGGAGAATGAAGCCAGAATATTTACTGATATCTGCGGTGACCTGTTTGTAAATAAAAACTTTGAAAACCATATTGAAAAGATATTTACCGAGAACGGAGAGATTGCAGATAACGCATCCCAGAAACTGCGTGAAATCAGAAGTGAAATTAAGGAAAAAGAAGATTCGCTCCGTAAAGTTGTTAACAGAATACTAAAACAGCTCAGCGAAAAATATCTTGTCCAGGAAGAATATATTACGCAGAGGGACGGAAGGATTGTAGTTCCCGTAAAAGCTGAGCATAAGAGACAGGTTAAAGGGTTTATTCATTCCGAATCGGCAACGGGGCAGACTGTTTATATTGAGCCGGAAGAAACTCTTGAACTGAATAACGATATTCTCTCTTTAAAATTTGCCGAGAAGAGGGAAATTGAAAGAATTTTAAGGCAGGTTACCTCGTTAGTCGGGCAGTCGGCAATAGAACTAAAAAGGGCGCTTTCCGCAATTGCGCGTATAGATTCCCTTTTCGCTTTTGCTAAATACTCAATAGAAATAATCGGGGCATTCCCTACAATAAACGGCAGTAAGCCGATGCACCTGATGAACGGAAGGCATCCAATACTGTTAAAGAAAATCGGCAGGGAAAAAACCGTTCCTCTCAATATTAAAATTGATGATCAGTATATTGTTCTTATAACAGGACCGAATGCAGGGGGCAAGACCGTAGTGCTGAAAACGCTCGGTCTGCTGAGTTTAATGACAGCATCGGGAATTCATATTCCTGCCGATCCCGATTCCAATTTTTATTTTTTCAGGAAAATACTGATCGATATAGGGGACCAGCAGTCAATAGAGGATGACTTGAGTACTTTCAGTTCTCATCTTACCAATATAAGGAATATATTGACTGAAGCGGGGAGCGAGACGCTGGTTCTGCTTGATGAAATCGGAACCGGCACCGATCCGCAGGAAGGTTCTGCGATTGCAACCGGAGTTTTAATCCGGCTAAGGGATAAAAAGGCGCGCGTATTTGCGACTACGCATCACGGCAGCCTAAAGGTAATTGCAAATAACCTGGAAGGTTTCCAGAATTCGTCTATGGAATTCGATACAGATAATCTGATACCGACATACTATTTTCATCAGGGGATACCCGGCTCCAGTTATGCATTTGAAATTACGAGAAGGATTGGATTTGACGAAACTTTTATCGATCTTGCAAAGCAGTATCTTGAAGGAGATAAAAACAGGATTGAAGAATTGTTAGTTCAGCTCGAAAACAAGAGCCAGCAGATGAGAACGCAGCTTCAGAAAGCGGAAGTTGAAAATGCGCGTTTGACCGGGCTTACAAATTTATATGAGCAGAAGATAAGCGTTCTTGAAAAACAGAAAAAAGAAATTCTTGAAGATGCTAAAAAGAAGGCAGATAATTATTTAAAGGATGTAAATAAAAAAGTAGAAGAGGCAATTAAGAATATAAAGGAATCGCAGGCGCAGAAAGAGGTTATTAAAGAGGAAAAGAAAAAGATTGAAGAGCTTAAGAAGGAAAACACGGTATTAGTATATGAAAAACCGAAACCGAAAGCCGAGATTCCCGCACAGATTGAAGTTGATAGTTATGTCCAGATTAAAAATACAACCACATACGGCGTAGTTTTAGAAATTGACAAGCCGAAAAACAAAGCCCTGCTCTCAGTAGGCAATCTGAAGCTGCAAGCAAAGCTTAGTGATTTGCTTCCCGCGTCAAAAAAAGAATATGTTGAAGAGAACAAGAAATCAGTATCCTATTTCCCCGAAATGCAAAGTTACCGACTTGATATCAGAGGAAAGAAACCGGAAGAATGCGAATATGAGATAATCAGATTCATTGATGAAGCTTATTCATCGGGAACCGACCGGGTTGAAATTGTTCACGGAAAAGGAACCGGAGTACTTAAAAAAACTGTTCAAGACATATTAAAAGGTCATCATGGGGTAAAGACTTTCTATTATGCCCATGTTGAATATGGCGGAGAAGGAATCACAATAGTAGAGTTCAGATAAATGATAAAACGCATATTGATTGCGAACCGGGGCGAGATCGCGGTTCGTATTACCAAGGCCTGCCGGGAAATGGGCATTGTTTCCATTGCCGTTTATTCCGACGACGATAAAAACGCACTCCATGTAAGGCACGCAGACGAGGCATATTACCTCGGAGCATCCCCTGCATCGGAATCCTACCTAAACGGAAAGAAAATAATTGCTCTCGCAAAAGAGGTTAATGCGGATGCAATTCATCCGGGCTACGGCTTCCTTTCGGAGAAACCTGACTTTATAAAAGAAGTTGAAGACTCGGGACTGATTTTTATAGGCCCTTCTTCAAAATCGGTTGAATTAATGGGGGGAAAGACATCGGCCCGTACCCTTATGAAAGCCCACAAGGTTCCTATTGTTCCGGGCACTACCGAACCGGTAACAGATCTTAAAAACCTGAAGAGTATTGCAGCCGAAATCGGCTATCCGATTATGCTCAAGGCATCTGCAGGGGGCGGCGGAAAGGGAATGAGAAAAGTTTATTCCCCCGATGAACTTGAAAGTTCATTCAAACTTGCCCAGGGAGAAGCATTAAAGGCGTTCGGAAATGCCGATGTCTATCTGGAAAGATTTATTGAAGATCCGAAACATATTGAAGTGCAGGTTTTGGCGGATAAACACGGCAATTATCTGCACCTCTTTGAAAGAGAATGTTCAGTTCAGAGGAGACACCAGAAAGTGGTTGAAGAAGCTCCTTCTGTATCTGTTACTCCCGAAGTTAGAGAAAAACTCACCTCTGCAGCAATAAATGCTGCTAAAGCCTGCGGTTATTATAATGCCGGTACAATTGAATTCCTGCTGGACAAGAATAAAAATGTTTTTTTCCTGGAAATGAATACCAGGCTTCAGGTTGAGCACCCTGTTACCGAATTAATTACCGGAATTGACCTGGTTAAAGAGCAGATTAGAGTTGCAAACGGCGAAAAACTTTCCATAAAACAGGAAGATCTTAAAATACTGGGGCATGCGGTAGAATGCAGGGTTTATGCAGAAGATGTCGAGAACAATTTTGCTCCTTCAATAGGACAGATTCTGCATCACAGACTTCCATCGGGACCGGGAATACGGGTTGACCGAGGCATTGATGTGCTTAGCAAGGTCTCAGTATATTATGATCCGATGCTTTCAAAGGTTATTTCATTCGGCAAGGACAGGGAAGAAGCCATTGCACGTATGAAGCTGGCGCTTGGCGCATATCAGGTAGTAGGAGTTATAACCAATATCCATTTGTTCAAATGGATTCTGTCTAGAGAGGCATTTCTGAACGGCACATTCGATATTAATTTCCTTGAAAAAGAATTCATGCCGCTGCTGCCGGATAAATGGAAGGAATTCGACTCGGAAGAATTTGAAAATGCTGTCTCTATACTTGCGGCTCTTCTTAAGAATAAGGAAGGGGAATTCAAGGCAGAAACATCATGCTATGCAAAAACAAATAAATGGACGGAGCAGAACCATGAATGAATTTGTTGTTACAACCGGCGGACATAAAAAAGAAATTAAAGTGTTGAGTGACAATCTTGTTAAGACAGGGGATAAAGAAAAGGAAGTGGAACTCTCTAAGGTTAATAATTACCTGTATCTTCTCAAGATTGCAAACAAAACGTACGAAATAACGACACACAAACTGAATGATGAGAAATACCGGTTCGGTGTTGACGGACATTTCTTTGAAACCACTGTTAGAACAAAGTTAAAGGAAAATGCAAATGAGGTTATTAAGAATAAATCTAATGAGCCTCATATAACAAAGATTACAGGGCCAATGCCGGGGCTTGTTTTGAAGATATTCAAAAAGGTAGGAGAAGCGGTTGAAGAGAATGAACCAGTTGTTGTTCTTGAAGCAATGAAGATGGAAAACGAAATCAGATCTCCAAAAAGAGGAATTGTTAAGGAAATATTTTTGAAGCACGGTTCAACAGTAGAAAAAGATGCTGTTATACTTACTATAGAGTAATTCTTATTGCTTTTATATTTACTAATACTTAAAATTCGAGTCAAAATTATCACAAACCATTGGGAGGCTTTTGTGTTCAAAAAACTAACATCTTTATTCTTAATCTTAATTTTTGCTGCGTCTGTTTCCTACGGCTCCGGTTTTCAGATAAATGAACATGGCGCAAGAGCAATGGGTATGGCGGGCGCATTTGCAGGTCTGGCTAACGATCCTTCTGCATTGTATTTCAATCCTGCCGGTATGACCCAGCTTAAAGGGACTCACATTCTGGCCGGTGTTACTTTTATTTCACCTTCTTCAACTTTCGCTGGACCGAGCCCTTTAACAACTGAATATAAGATGGAAAAACAGTTGTTCACACCTATTAATTTTTATATTACCCATCAGCTAACTGAAGATCTTTTTGTGGGACTTGGTATTAATAACCAGTATGGTCTCGGCACAAAATGGTCCGATAACTTTGTTGGTAAATTTGTTGCATACGATACAGAGATAAGAACATTCTTCTTTACTCCTACCGTTGCATATAAAGTGAGCGAAAAATTGTCTTTAAGTGCAGGACTCGTATTTGCATGGGGAGATGTTAGAATTGCAAAGTTCGCTCCTCTCAGTCCTACTCTATCAGGTAAGGTTACCTTAAAAGGGGACGGAACAGCGTGGGGATTTACAGCAGGCGCTCTTTACAGACCTATTGATGAACTTCAGTTAGGACTTTCAGTACGCAGCCAGGCTAAATTCAGTTTCTCGGGGGATGCAACATCCGAAGCACCGGCACCATATCTGCCATACCTGCCTTCAGGTTCAATTACCGCAGAAGTTACAACACCGTTGAACGTTACATTCGGCGCAGCTGTATTCGCTTCCAAGGATCTCACTCTTACAGCTGATTTTCAGTATGTAGGATGGTCCTCCTATGATAAACTCGCAGTTGATTTTGCGACATATCCTGACCAGTCAACACCTAGAGATTATCAGAACAATTTTATCATAAGAGCAGGCGCAGAATATAAGGCTACAAACGAGCTTACATTAAGAGGCGGTTTGCTGTATGATAAGAATCCTGTAAAAGACGAACTTGTAGATCCTACCTTACCGGACGCAGACAGAATCGGGTTTAACGTAGGTATCGGTTATAAATTAACACAGAACCTTTCAATTGACGCCGCTTATCTGCTTCTTTCATTCAGCGACAGGACCATTACAAATTCACAGATTGTATATGCCGGTACTGCAAAATTGAACGGAACATATACCTCAATAGCTCATTTGATTGGCTTTAATTTATCCTATAATTTCTAAAAATAAGTTTTTTTTACGGTTTTTGGGGCCGGCTTCCTTCTGGAAGCCGGCTTTTTTTATGAAATAAATTAATAAAAGTTGCTTTCGGAAATAGTTTATTTTAGTAAATTTAAAGGGTGCGATTTTATCCCCCTATTTTTTAATTAAATTGGTTACAAGATGAAAAACAGCATATTTGTTTTCATACTCTTCGGATTAATTTTTTCCGCTTGTTCTTCAACTCAGCAGACTGCTGAACAGAAGGGGAAGGAGGATGAAATTTATGTATTTGACGATGCGAATGTTAAGCAGGGAAAGGATACCTTAAAAGCCACTGAAACATTCATCCCGAAGGAGGAAACAAAGAAAGCTGAGCAGCTTCCGGCAAAAGAAATGCCGGTTTTAAAAGGGATGAATTATATTGTTCAATTGGGGGCGTTTTCATCAAAAGAGAAGGCCGAGAAATTTGTCCTTGAAAATAAGGGGAAACTGGAGTATGAAATGCATATTTCATACCGGGAAGCAGTAAAGCTTTTTGTAGTTCAAATACCCCCGTTTTCCACCAGAGAAGAGGCTGAGAAGGTAAGGAATAAGCTATGGGAGAATGCCTCTTTCAAAGACGCTTTTATCCTTATGGTGGAAAAGAATTAGATTCCTTTTTTAAATCAATTCTTGAAAAATAGATTATAATTACTAAATTTTAACTTATCAAAAAAGAGAGGTTTAGTTTGGCATTTTCATTAAACAAAATTATGCTGATCGGCAATTTAGGAAACGATGCGGAAACCAGATTTACTACCAATAATATGGGGGTTACTACTTTTTCGCTGGCAACAACGCACAGCTACAAAGGTAAGGACGGTAATTGGGTTAACGAAACCACCTGGCATAACATAGTAGCATGGAACACGCCCGATTATCTCAAAGATGCAATGAAAAAAGGAAAGAAATTCTTTATTGAAGGGAGACTTTCAAAAAGGGATTATACTGATAAAGACAACATTAAGAGATATGTTACAGAAGTGGTTGCTGAAAGAATAATAAATCTTGAACCCCGCGAAGCAGGAGGTACCAATTATTCTGAACCGAATGCAGGCGGAAGCACAAACGAATATCAGAGCAACACTGCCGAAGATGATGATTTACCATTCTAGGCTTTTGATTTCGGAATAAAATAGGGCACTGAAATTTTTGGAAACCGGTTGGTTTTTTTACATTGGGGCACTATTGCTCTTCCTTATCCTAAGCGCTTTTTTCTCCGGATCGGAAGTTGCCCTGTTTTCAATTGACAAAAAGCAAATTAAGCAGATTAAGGATACTCATCCCCTGGTAGGCTATTATATTGAAAGCCTTATGGAGTTTCCAAGAAGGCTTCTCCTTGCTATTCTGCTCGGCAATACCGTTGTTAATGTAGCAGCTTCTATATTTGCGGTTAACCTTGCTATCGAAATTTCTTCGGTATATTCTGTTTCAAAGGAAACGGTACTGCTTCTTCAGATTATTCTTCTTACCACTCTGGTTCTTGTAATTGGAGAGATATTCCCTAAGATAATTGCCAATAAAAATCCCGTTAAGTTTGCTCTCTTTTCCACTGTACCGATCTACTGGTTCAGCGTATTGATATATCCTATTTCAAAGCCGATTTCGGATGTCCTTAAAATTGCTGTTTCGAGGCTTGGCGGATATAATTCCAGAACGGCTATTGTTCACAGCGAAATTGCGGAACTGGCCGATCTTGGTATTGAAAAAGGGACTATTGAAGAGGAGGAACATGAGCTTATTCACGGACTGGTTGAATACAAATCGGTAGTAGTCAGGGAAATAATGACGCCGAGGGTTGATATTTCCGCCGTTGACTCTGAGGCAACATTTGAAGAATTGATTGCAACCATAACAGAATCGGGGCACAGCAGGATTCCCCTTTACCAGAAAAGCCTTGATGATATCATAGGCATAATTTATGCAAAAGATGTTCTTCAGTTTCTGGCTAAGCCTGAACTTCAGAAAGAATTCAAAGTTACTAAAATTGCCCGCCAGCCTCTCTTTGTACCCGAGACCAAGCTCATCAGCGATTTGATGGGAGAATTCCAGAGCAGGAATATGCACGTCGGTATTGTAGTAGATGAATACGGGGGAACGGCTGGGCTGGTTTCTTTTGAGGATATTCTTGAAGAGATTGTAGGGGATATAAAGGATGAATTTGATAAAGAGGAAACACCGATTACAAAAGTTGACGAAAAAAGGTTTATAGTTCTCGGCAAAACCTCTATAGACGAACTCAATGAGCTTCTTGAACATAATTTCTCATCAGAAAATGATGACTACGATACGGTAGGGGGTTTTATTTTCAACCATGCCGGTTCAATACCCGCAGAGAATTACTCCTTTGTATCGGAACATTTCAGGTTTACCGTAAAAGAAGTAAAGAATAAAAGAATTAATAAAGTATTTATAGAAAAGATTTAGCGAATAATGGAATGAAAGAAAACAGAAAAACCGAACTGAAAGTCGGCATAACGGTAATAACCGCGCTTATCCTTTTTGTATTTATATTCGGATGGGCAAAGAACCTTGTTGTAGGGGGCGGTTATAAGGAAATAAGCATTATGTTCAATTCCGTAGCCGGACTTGAAAAAGGAGACGCCGTAACTGTAAACGGTGTAAGAAAAGGGTATGTTACTGAAATAGGGGTAGTTAAAGATTCCGTACTTGTACGGGCAACTCTTGAGCCTGATACTGATTTAAGAAATGATGCCCGTTTCTATGTTGCTATGCTTGACCTTATGGGGGGAAAGAAAATAGAAATATTCCCGGGTAAATCGGATTCACCAATTGATTTTGCCAAAATGCAGAGCGGGAGCTTTCAGGGGGATATTGCATCTACAATGGCAATGCTGAGCAGCGTTCAGGAGGATCTTGTTATTGTTATCAGAGAAGTGAAAACCTCTCTTACCAATTTGAACGGCATACTGGGGGATAAAGAATTTACCGCTGAAGTCAGGAATTCAGTTACCGGAATGAAAAATCTTATCGAAAAGGTCTCTGCCGTTATATCCGAGAACCGGGAAGGTATTAAGAAACTTGTAAAGGCAGGAGGTTCACTGGCCGAGAATGCCGACTCTTTTATAACGGAGAATAAAGAGGAAATTAAGACTGCAGTAAAACAGGCAAATGAGCTAATAAGAAATACAAATGAACTTGTAGGCAAACTTACCCGATTTGCAGAGGAAATTGCCAATAAGGAGAATAACCTTGGTAAAGCCTTGTATGACGAGCAGTTCTTAAATGACCTTAAAAATACCATTAAACAGGCTAAAGAATTAATTGGAACCTTAATTAAGCAGTTAGAAGGAAAAGGATTAAAAGTTGAAGCAGACGTCTCTCTTTTCTAAGATTACATCCTTACTATTAATTGCGCTCTTTCTGTCTGCTGCAATTTACGGCAAGGATCCGGTCCGTTCTAAAAAAGGAATGGTAGTATCCTCGGAAAGGCTGGCAACTGAAGTCGGAGCCAGGATTTTGAGGCAGGGGGGAAATGCCGTAGATGCTGCCGTATCGGTTGGATTTGCCCTTGCAGTAACATTCCCTTATGCGGGGAATATTGGTGGCGGCGGCTTTATGGTAATACATCTGGCTGACGGCAGGGACATCTGTCTCGATTTCAGGGAAAAAGCCCCTTTGGCAGCGCACAGAGATATGTATCTTGATCCGAGTGGAAAGGTGGATTCCATTAAAAGCCAGCTGGGGTGGTCTTCTGCGGGGGTTCCGGGCACCGTGGCAGGTTTGATCTATGCGCTTGAGAAATGGGGCTCTATGAGCCTTAAAGAGGTTATACAACCTGCTATTGACCTGGCTGAGAAAGGATTTCCTGTATCGTATAAAATGGCCCAATCGGTAAACCGGTATAATAAGGATTTTAACCTTTTTGAATCATCCAGAAAGATATTTACAAGGGATGGTAATCAGATTGAAGAGGATGACCTTTTCATACAGCCGGATCTGGCAAAGACACTTAGGCTGATAAGGGATAATGGAATCAGCGGCTTTTACGAGGGAGAAACAGCCAAATTGATTGCCGGGCAGTCAAAAGAAATGGGGGGATTTATTTCCCTGAATGATTTAAAGGAATACCGTCCAATTGAGCGTGCTCCACTAAAAGGAAGTTATAAAGGATACGAGATTGTTTCTATGCCCCCTCCTGCAAGCGGCGGTGTTGCCATTATTGAAGCTCTCAATATTCTGGAGCATTTTACTTTTCTTAAGGATGAATGGGGAAGCAGCAGGTATTATAACGCACTTGCCGACGCATTAAAATTTGTTTACTACGACAGGGCAAAGCACCTTGGAGACCCCGATTTTGTTAAAATACCGGTGGATTCACTTATTTCCAAGGAGCACGGTGCCGAAATATTCGGTAAAATAAGCTCAAATCAGTTCCCTTCAGAAACATTTTTAGAATCAGCAGAATCGAATGAGACTACTCATTATAGTACAGCAGATAGCAGAGGAAATGCCGTAAGTACAACATATACAATAAATTCCGCCTATGGAAGTAAAGTGGTTGTTGAAGGTGCCGGTTTCCTGATGAACAATGAAATGGATGATTTTTCGGCAAAACCGGGAGTTCCAAACCAATTTGGCTTGGTAGGGAACGAAGCTAACTCAATTCAGCCCGGTAAAAGAATGCTCTCTTCGATGACTCCGGTAATTGTTCTTAAAGAAGGGAAGCCTTACCTTATAACCGGCTCCCCCGGAGGCTCAACTATTATTACAGCCGTGCTCCAGGTAGTTTTAAATGTGCTGGATTTCGGAATGAATGTTCGCGAGGCAGTTGAAATGCCCAGGATTCATCACCAGTATCTCCCTAATAGGATCGATTATGAAAATTTCGGCCTCGCCTTAGATGTTAAAAAAAGGCTTCTTGAAGAGGGGGAAAAAATGGGGATTAAAAGGATTTTGGGTTGTGTGGAATCGATATTAATTGATGAGGCGGGGATCTTCTGGGGAGCATCGGACCCGCGCGGTTTTGGTTTAGCTAAAGGAATTTAATATGGTTCTGGGTATAGGAATCGACATAATAGAAATTGAGAGGATTAAAGAGAGTATAGATAAACTCGGAGACAGGTTTCTGAATAAGATCTATACCAAAAAAGAGCTCGAATATTGCGTCGCTAAAGCCAATAAATATCAGCATTATGCCGCCCGTTTTGCGGCTAAAGAAGCAATTTATAAGGCAATTTCAACTTCTTATGGAAAGGGAATAGGCTGGCACGAGGTAGAGATTTTCAACGAACCGAACGGAATGCCTTCGGTTAAATTATACGGGAATCTTAAAAACTTTCTCGGAGATGATAAAGACCTTAAAATTACTATGAGTCATTCGGATAATTACGTCACCTGTTTTGCAATCCTCTATCTGAAAAAATAAAGAATTTATTCTTTCCTTTCGAATTCAATCAGTTCAACCGGCGCGCCTTTTTCTATAATCATAGCTACACGGCATCCTTTTGAGGGGGAGTTTATAGGGGTGAGTATCTCTTTTCCTTCAATGGCGGTTTCAAGATTGTCAACTTCAAAGCATAAATGAGGTACTTTTTGTATGAGGGGGTGTATTGAGCTTTCCGGTTCGTATCTCATCCATTGTATACCGAACTCACTTGTCTCAAATCCCGATACGTACACTTTGAATTCCTTTAAATAATACTCATCAGGTTTAATCTCATTCGTAGGAATACCCAAGTGGTGAAACCGCCACCCCTTTTCGGAAATAGCTGAAGGCAGTTCATTGTCCTTTCTAATTTTCATATATACCCGGTGTGAATGAGAAATCTTAGTTTGAAATTACACTATTATTTTATGCCAGATTGTTTTTACCCCACATCTCTAGTCCGCCGGCAATTATAAGTTCCTGTGCCGCGACACCGACCGGAGTTATTTTATATGACTTCAAATTAAATAATATTTCCGATTTCGAAAAATCTATTTTTGCTGAAATGCCTGTTTTTACTGTCGGGAGTACAGACTCGAACTGAATTTTAAGGTCATTAATTAAATCCGGAGCTTCAACAATCAGAAATCCGTTATTAAGGGCGTTCCTTTTGTAGGTTTCGTTGAATGAACCTGCAATTACAAGCTGAATTCCTTTATATTTCAGTGCCGTTGCTGCCTGTTCTCTCGAAGAACCGGTTCCAAAATTAAATCCTCCTGCAAGTATGTTTCCCTTGGATGCAATTTTTACAAAATCGGGGTCGTAATTTTCCATTACTACTTTAGCCTGCTCTTCGGGACTGATATCGTCATTATAAGTGTATTTCCCTGGATATATGGCATCTGTATTCATATTATCCTGATGGCAGAAGATTATTTCCCCTTCAATCATCTTTGGAAAGCCTTCTATAATTTTGACTTCTCTATTTGATATTTCCGGGGGAGGGGAAACCGATATATTCCCCTTTAGGGAGAGGGGAGTTTCATCCCATTCATAATATATCTTTCCTGCTCCGGCAGAAGAAGCAACAACTGCCGGAGATGCAAGATAAGCCTTTGCATCAGGAGAGCCCATTCTCCCTTTAAAATTCCTATTGGTGGCAGAAATCCCTGTTTCTCCATCTTCAAGAAGTCCGGTACCTAATCCAATACAAGGTCCGCATCCCGGTGGGAGTGGGATAGCCCCCGAATTTAGGAGTGTCTGCCAGTATCCTCTTTTTTCACTTTCCTTTTGAACTTCTTCCGAAGCGGCGGCAATATAAAATTTAACTCCTTCGGCAACTTTCTTTCCCTTAATTGATTCTGCAGCTTGTGCAAGATCTTCCAGCCGGCTGTTTACACAGGAGAGCAGATAGGCTTTATTTATTTTAATTTCTCTCTTATTCATTTCCGTAATAGAAGAGATTGCCTTAACACTATTCGGGCCCGATATATGGGGCTCAATAGAAGAAAGATCAATCGTTATTACTTTTGAATAGTATGCATCGTCATCCGATAAGAGGCTCGGGATTTCATTTATTAATTCCTCAATCCGCTTCTCATTAATTCTTGGATTCATTCCATTGCCGTCATTGTCAGAATTTACGCCGGGGAGGCCTCTATTTGAAATAAATGCCAGTCTCTCCTTAAGCCATTCAATGGTAATTTGATCAGGAGGGAAAAGGCCTGCTAAGGCACCCCATTCGGTCGTCATATTGGCAATTGTAAGTCTCTGGCTTATAGAAAGGCATTTAACCCCTTCCCCTGCAAATTCAAGTGCATAATTAAGTACTTCGTCTTTATTAAATAATCCGCATAAAGAAATTATTATATCCTTGCCGGTAACTCCCGGTTTTAGTGTGCCTTTAAGAATTACTTTGGCAATTGGAGGCACCTGCCACCAGGTTCTTCCCGTAGCCCATATTACCGCGGCATCAGTTCGTACAACCGGAGTTCCAAGGCAACCAATTCCCCCATACATATTGGAATGGCTGTCCGATGCAACCGCTAAAGTACCGGGCCAGGCATAGCCTTCCTCAATCATAATCTGGTGTCCTATTCCTCTACCGGCCGGATAGAAATCAGCCCCCATTGTTTTAGAGAAATCTTCAATTTTGCGGTATTTGGCCAGGTTCTTTTCTGATTGGTCCTGAACATTGTGGTCCAGAGTATGTACAACCTGACGGGGATTGGCAAGTTTTACAGCCCCTATACTTCTGAATTTGGGAATTACAGCGCCGGTATTATCGTGAGTCATAACATATGCGGGGCTGATGGAAATATAATCTCCCGCTTTTACCTCTTGTCCCGGCTCGAGCCCGACTGCAAATTTCCGGGCTATTTTCTCTATTATGGATTGGGGCACCAATACTCCATTATTTTGATTTATTTAAGAGCTGCAATTACGGCATCAGTCATCTGTACGGTAGAAGCGGCTCCTTGATTTATAACTTCGGGACCGCCGCGGAGTTTCATCATATCATAAGTGCGTACTTTTCCTTCTTCAATAACCGCTGCAACAGCATTTTTGATTCTTTGTGAAATTACCTTTTCACCAATATGGTCCAGCATCATGCATGCGCTCATAAACATGGCAATTGGATTTACAATAGAAGGATTAAGATTTTCATATTTAGGGGCAGAGCCGTGTGTAGGTTCGAATACCGCAACTTCATTACCGATATTCGCGCTGCATGCAAATCCCAATCCGCCTATTAATCCGGCGAAGCCGTCACTTATTATATCGCCGAACATATTTTCTGCTACTATTACTCCGTAATCTTCGGGATTTTTTGTAAGCCACATCATCTGGGCATCAATATTAGTATCCCATAGCGCAATGCCCGGGTAATCTTTAGCAATAATCTTTCCCAATTTAAACATCATACCGGAAGTTTCCCTGAGAACGTTAGGTTTTTCGCAAATTGTTACGTTTGAATATCCGAACTGTTTTGCGTATTCAAATGCGGCACGGATAATTCTTTCAGATGCCTTTTTTGTCACAATCCTGGTTGATATTGCCATCTCTTCGCTTGGTACACCGTCAAAGGCTTTCATTTTCGGATTTGTTTCAAATGCATCGCGTACAGCTTTAGGGGGATTTGTCCATTCGACTCCGGCATAAAGCCCTTCGGTATTCTGACGGAAAATGACACAGTTAATAGGAGGCTCTTCAATGGAACTTCCTTTCCCTTTACGAATAAAATTAAGAGGATTGCCTTTAAGCGAAATACAGGGGCGGATGCAGATATCAAGATTAAATATCTGACGGAGTGTGACAATGGGGGAGAAGTATGCTAGTCCTTTTCCTTTAAGTTCAGATGCCAGTTCTTTATCGGCATCATCCTTTGGTTTGCTGGTAATTGCCCCGAACAGCCCTATTTTATGCTCGTTTAAAAGGTCAATTGTTCTCTGAGGTAGAGGATTACCTTCCCTGCACCAGAAGTCCCATCCGATATCAGCATGAACATATTCGGCTTTAAAACCGGCGGCATTAAGAAGCCTTATTGCTTCAGGAGTTACTATCTTTCCAATGCCGTCTCCAGGCATTGATACTATTTTCCTCATTATTTCCTCATAATCTCTTAAAGGGCAGATGAAAAATTAGGGATAAGAATTCAATTTGGCAAAGAACATTCTCAATTTAGTGAATTAATAAGGGATGCCCATTTGTTTACACCGTCTTTAGGTGATAATCCTCACCTGAGTAAGTTCAATTAACTGAATAGGGGAACAAAGGGGAATGGGGAGTGTAATATTAATAAGGAAAAGTTGGATCTGGACCGGATGACGGGATTATTTTTAGGATTGTTTTATTTACTTAATAATGATATTTTTTAATATTAAAAAATTGCAGAGGAAAAGATGATCAGGACAATATTCTTCATACTATTCTTTCCGGTTTTAATTGCGGCTCAGGAATTCAACGCCACTGTAAATGTTAATATGGATCAGCTTAACCCGGGAATAAGGGAAAAGCTTGAAGATTTTAAGTCGGCCCTTGAAGACTACATAAATAAGAACAAGTTTACCGGAAAAGCGTGGGAAGGGGAGAAGATTCTCTGCAGTTTTAATGTGTTTTTTACCGGAGCATCAGATAACAATGTTTATTCCGCACAGCTGGTGGTTACCAGTTACCGCCCTATTGAAGGGACCACACGCAATACTCTTTTAATGAATGTTCTTGATAATCCCTGGTCATTTACATACGAAAAGAATCAGGCAATGATTTTTAACCAGGCCGAAATTGATCCGATTACAAGCATGCTCGATTTCTATGCCTATCTTATGCTTGGATTTGACGGAGATTCATTCGGTAAACTTGGAGGAAACGACTTCTTTAAACAGGCTTATGAAATTTCTTTAAGAGGAGCTTCAAGTAAATACGCCGCCAGCTGGTCTTATTCCAGCGCGCCTTATACAAAAAGAGGTCTTCTTGAAAATCTTCTGGATGAAAGATATCAGCAGTTCAGGCTCGATTATTATGATTATCATTACAACGGGCTTGATATAATGAGCAAACCGAAGAACATTGATATTGCAGTTAAGAATATTGTTAAGCTGATAAATAATATAGACAAGGTAAGAGAGAGGCTCGATTCCCGGAGTGTTCTTCTTAAAGTTTTCTTTGACGCCAAATTCCTTGAAATTTGCGACGCACTGAAAAACTATTCCGATAAGGAAATTTTCAATACATTAAAGAAAATCGATCCGTTCCACATATCAAAATATGTGGAAATGTACGATTCGAAATAGTTATTTAATAAGTTTAATCTCTTTAATCTTATCGCCGAGGTTGATTAGAGGAATAACCTTTGTACCGGCGGTTACTTTTCCGAATACTGTATATCTTCCGTAAAGGTGCAGTGCAATATTATGCATTACGAACCACTGAGACCCTTCCGTATCTCGTCCTGCGCTTGCCATTCCCACATAATACGTTGAAAATGGAAGAGGTGAGAATTCGGATACAATATCATAACCGGGGCCGCCGAATCCGGTTCCGGTTGAATCTCCGGTTTGGGCTACAAAATTCGGTACAACTCTGTGGAATGGAACACCGTCGTAGAAACCCCGTTTAGCTAGCGAAATAAAATTACCAACAGAAACAGGCGCGTATTCCGGATAGAATTTAATAGTAAAATCTCCCTTTTCGGTAATTATTTTCGCCCCTGTATAGGCGAAAGAATTTTTCCAAAGCGATTCAAGATTTTTAAATTCCTTGCTGTTCCTTTCTCTGCTGCCGTTTTTATCCTTAAGGAATTGCTGGATAGCGAATAATTTAGATTTTCCGGCTGTCTCCCTTACAGTTTTATGAAAATCCGCATCTACCTTTTCGCTTAGATTTATCATTGAAATAATGGTTTCGTAATAATTGGCATTATTAACATTCGGTTTAATCTGCCCAAGGACAATCTTTTTAATTTTATCTTTATTGAGCGAGACGAAGGAGCTGTCCATGCCTTCCGCAGCCGAAGATGCAACAGATGCAAAACGGGAATCGAGCCAATCCAGAAGGAGAGTATTGTATTTTTTATTCCCTTCCAATTTGTTCTGAAAACTCAAAACAGTCGGCATCAGATCCAGAATATCTTTCTCTTTTTTAACGGTTTTTTTGGACAGATAGGCAAAAGCATCTTCCGGCTTGACCGAATTGTTTCTTAAGGATTCAAATATATATTTATCTTGAATTGCGCTGTCGAATTTTTTTACCAGAGTAAGAATTTTTTCAGGATTTAGAGAGCAATAAGAGACAAACAATTCTCCCTTTGTAACCTGATTGGCTTTTTTGCCGTTCAATACTGTCTCAATCTGTTTATTTACTTGCGCTAACAGGTTCTTTGAGAGAGTGAGAGTTCTTAATGAAGTAGCTGCCTGACGGGCAACATTAAAGTTGACATCATTTATAAGTTTAAAATAGCCGGTAATATGAGTTTTTGACTTGAAACTGAAGAATGGGAGAGCCTTTGCAGCTTCAACGCGGACCCGCCAATCGGAGTGCGAAATAACCTGATTGAATAGTTTTATGTTTTCGGGAAAAGATTTAAGCCTTGCAAGGCACCCTATTGCTGCCGATTTAATGAGCGGAGAATTAATTTTATCTTTAGAATTTATTATTGCAATAAGGTCTTTTTCAATATCTTTAATACCTCCCAGCCTTGTAACTGCGAACAATGCTTCGAACCTTCGTATTCCTTTGCTTTTTCTTACTTCTTCTGCAAGAAGGTCTTTAACAGCCGATTTATCGAAGGCGATTTTTCTGGCAAATAGGTTATATGTGAAAATGGAAATTCCATCCCGGTCAAGATCGGGGTCTTGAATAAACTCTTCATATATTAGTTGAGCAACTCCTTCATCGGCAGTTTTTCCTAGTGCATCCAGTATCTGGTGATTAAATTTAAGCCCCTCTTTGGAGTGGAGCATTTTGCGGAGATAGTCATTGGATGTAGCGCAGTTACCCAATTGACCAAGGGCAAAGCAGATGGATTCGCCGTATCTTGAGAAATTGAGTTTAACAATATCTGCTGCGAATGTTGTGTCGTTTGAATGGGCGGCGCTCAAAAGTCCCGCATTAACTTTAAGTTCTTTGCCTGATTTTAAGTAATCAAGAATTACAGTCCGGTCGAATTCCCTGGTTGCAGTTGTTTTGACGAGTTTAAAATCATTCCTGGTATACTGGGCAAAAAGGGAAGTGGCAAGGAGAAGAAAGATGGCAATTTTTTTCATTTTGCAGCCTTAAAAATCTAGTTTATAAATGCGGTATTTTTTATAGAGGTCGCCCCCTATATTAAGAAGTGCTTTGTTCATCATTTCGTTGTCTTCAAGAATCCAGCTCGCTTCTCCGAACCGGATCCCTATTTCTGCTGCGTTTTTAACAAGTTCCCAATAGAGTAGAGCATCAATTCCTTTTTTCTGGTATTCAGGTATAATACCAAGGGTTAAAATTCTTGCAAGGTCAATTTTTCTTTTACCGGTAAGCAGCTTGATAAAACCAAATGGAAAAAGCCTGCCGTTCATTTCTTTTAAAATCCGGTTATAATCGGGAAGTGTAAGAGTAAAACCTATTATTTTCCCTTCAGATTCAACAAACAAAAGAAGATTAGGTTCTATAAGGGGTTTCATATCTGCGGCAACGGCATCAATTTCCTCATCAGTGAAAGGGATAAATCCCCAGTTAGGCGCCCATGCTCTGTTATAGACGAATTTTACCTTCTTGAGTTCTCCCGCATAGTCTCTCATATTTACTTTCTTAATCTCAATCTTATATCTCTCCCTAATAGCATTTACCATCCGGTTTATTTTTTCTACTTTAACTACCCCTTCGTCTGTAATCTTATAGCCATTAAGGTCTTTCTCCTTTCTAAAGCCGTAACTCTCAATCAGTTCGATATAATAGGGGGGATTGTAAGGCATCATAAAGGCAGGGGGTATTTCGAAACCTTCTATCAATAAGCCCCAGTCATCATTACTAGAGGGATTTGCAGGTCCCATTATTGATTTCAATCCGCGTGCTTTAATCCATCCTGCAGCTGCATCAAACAACCTGCTAGCAATCTCCTTATCGTTAATACACTCAAAAAAGCCGAAGAAACCGGTGCCGTCATTATGGTATTTCAGATGCATATCATTTTTTATTGCGGCGATTCTTCCAACAGGTTCTTTACCCCGGTAAGCAATAAACAACTCAATTTGCGCATGTTTATAGAATGGATTTTTTTCCGTATTAAGAATTTTTCTTCTTTCAAATAAAAGGGGGGGCACCCAGTTAGGAAAATCCCTATAAATTTTCCAGGGAAGCCTTATAAAAGTTTCCAATTCCTTTTTGCCGGATACCGGAGCTATTATGATTTCACTCATAGGCATAAAAAAAGCATATCCGTTTGGATATGCTTTTCGAATTTAGATAAGTCCTAATTCTTTTCCGACTTTCTTGTAAGTCTGTATTATGAAATCAAGATGCTGGTCTTCGTGCGAGGCCATAAAGCTGTTTCGCATCATCTGGCGCCCCGGAGGAACTCCCGGAGAGATGAACACATTGACAAATACTCCTTCGTCGTACAATCTGCGCCACATCTGGAATGCAAGGCCGTCGTCTCCTACAATAACAGGTACAATGGCTGTTCTTCCTTCGAGCACTTTGAAGCCGATATCGGCAAGTTCTTTGCGGACTCTAGTAGCATTACTCACAACTTTGTCTACAAGTCCTGGGTTTTCTTCCAGAATATCGAGTGCTGCAATAGCGGATGCAACTGAAGCAGGAGTTGGTGATGCACTGAAAATAAGAGCGGATGCATGGTGTTTCAAATAATTGATAACCTTAGCTTCCCCTGAAACAAAACCGCCTAATGAGGCAAAGGTCTTGCTGAAAGTACCCATTGTCATATCAACTTCATTCTCAAGGTTGAATTCGCTTGCTGTGCCTCTTCCCCCTTTACCAATAATACCAACTGAATGAGCGTCGTCAATTAACAGTCTGGCGTTATATTCTTTGGCGATTTTAACTAAACGGGGCAGGTCAACAATTTCTCCGCCGGTAGAAAAAACACCATCGGAAACAATTAGTTTTCCCGCATCTTTGTCTAGTTTGGAAATCTGTCTTTCAAGATCGTCCATATCGTTGTGCTTATAACGGATCATATCGGCAGTAAGGCCTTTTGCCATAAAGATTCCTGCCCAGAGGCTGGCATGGTTATCTTTATCGGTGATAACATAATCGCCTCTTTGAACGAGGGTGGGTATAACTCC
>JAEXUB010000188.1 GCA_023453125.1 Bacteroidota bacterium | reverse complement strand
GGCTGACCCTTGGAAAGAGTTTATGCTTTCCGATTGCCGACCCGATAAAATACGCGGCTGAATCGCAGGCCCAGATTGAAACCATTACCGAGATTATAAGAAAGCCCCCCTCGCGGTAGAGGAGGTCCGAAAATCCGAAAAACTCCCTGATTGAAATCAGCGCCGAAGAGAAGAGTCCGATGTATAAAACTCCGAGCAGAGTGGAGCCGGTATTCAGAATTGCCGATTCCCGGTTCCTGAATAATTCAATTGCCAGAAGGAGGGGCATAAGGATAAGGAGGAATGTATCGAGCTCAATAAATTTTGTGTATGCGTTTATAATAAGCACCGCTGATGATGCCATTCCGATTATGTAGTTAACGTAACTCTCTTTATGCCCCGCCATAACGCAGAATTCGTGGAAAGAAAGGAGCCCGATGCCAAGGACAAAAATTAAAAACAAAATACCGCCGAAGTAGCAGGCGGCAATAATGAAAGGTATTGCCGCAAGGGCTACCAGAGTGCGTGTGAGAGCATTGTTTAGCTTCATATATTATGTTTCTTCTTCGGGAGGAGTATTTTCCTCATAGTTTTTTATAAAATCGAGGGCGTCTTCGGCGTCCTCCTTTTTTACCAGTAGTTTAACCATCATAAGGTCTCCCATTGCGGGAAAGCTCTGGTCTCGCTGCTCAAGAATTATTGCGTCAATGCCGGCGCTTTCGAGGTTTGTTTTCATCATCTCCGCTTCGTATCGTTCATAGCAGGTAAATGCTATAATCCAGTCGGAAGGATGAACCAGATTCCCTTCGAATTCCTCTGCGGTTATCAGTTCGGTTCCGCAGTCGGGGCACTCCGTAATGCCGTCAACAAATTCATATTCGCATTTAGGACAAATCATAAGGCCCTCCTTTAAATTGTTACCGGTTTTTTATAGAACCTCTTCACAAAGTAAAGCCAAGCTGCCAGGAAAATGATATTTACAAATAAAAATACAAAGTAGGAGGAGATTGCGGGGCCGGCTTCGGGCCTGGCGTTCATTGCTTCGTCTCCCACTATGAAATATAAGATAACCATAAAAAGATTATTTGCAAAATGAATAAATACAGGGACAAGAACGGAATTTGTTTTATATGCCGCATATCCTAAAAACAGTGAAAGAGCAAAAAGAGGAATGAGGCCGTAGGGACTGAAATGATATAATGCGAACACAAGGGAGGAGACTATTATGCTCGCCGCCGGTTTCCACTTAAGCTCAAAACTTTTCTGAATAAAGCCGCGGAAGAATAATTCCTCGCAGATTGCCGGGGTAATTGATACCGCGATAATAATAATGAAAACATCGAAGAATGATTTTGCCGAAAGGAAATTTCCGTAGGAATCGCCTACAAGCTTATCCATTGAATCAAAAAAATCCTTTACTTCCTTGAATGCGCCTCCCCCGGCGGCAAGTTTTTCAATAATCCAGGATTGGATATATGAAATATTCTGAATCGCCGGGGTGATAATTATGAATCCTACAAAGAAGAGGGCCAGTTCCGAAATGCGGGGCATCTTAAATCGGATTATGGTTGTTACATCGGTATAAACTGCGCGGGATAAAACCAAAGTCGGAAGCAGGATAAATAGCATCTGTCCCGCAATGGTCATAAGGCGTAGCTGAGTAGGATCAATTTTGTTAAGGTCTGCTCCAAGCACTACTATTGTTAGAACGCCCCCCATTCCCTGGTAGAGTACCAGTATGCCGAACAGGGCAAGGAAAGCCGCGGCTACAGGAGAGATTCTGGGGTGCAGTCTCTCCTCGGGGGTTAATTCTTTTTCTGTCTGCTCTTCATTACTGTTAAAATTTTCTTCTTCCATAATTCCGGCATCTTTCAGAAATTGAAAAATTTATTTTTTCTTCGATTTCAATTCTCCCGCAAGCCCTTCATATTTTGTGAGCTCCGCGTCAATTGAACCGATAATAATTTTTGTTTTAACCTTAACGGGGATTTTAATCTCGTCGTTAGTAAGCCAGATTACAATGGAGCCTTCACTCTTAAAAAGTCCTCCTTCCTGAACAAGAGGCTCAACAATCATACAGTCGAAAGTTCCTGCGTCAACGGTAACGGTTTCTCTTCCTTTAAAAACCACATCGAGAGGATATGTCTTATCTTTATAAAAATTCTGGAGCTTAAATTTATCTCCGACTTTCATTTTGGAATAATCGAATGTCCGGGCAAGGTAGAATGCAGAAATAATATCCTGGACTCCCTGGGGGATATCGTATGTGCCTTCGCTTGTTTTAGCCTTTCCCTTTCTCTGGTCAAAGAATGCCGAAAAGTCGCGGGAGTATCCCCCTTCCCGTATATGCTGTTCAAACCGCCATGGGAAAAGGGCTTCTGTATCAATAAATGTTTCGTAGCGGTCTCTTACCTTATAGAAAGCGTCGAACGTAGGAACGGAGCTGACCTTGAAAGTAACATTATACGCGTCTCTTCCGGAGATTTTAACAATTTTGGGAATGTGATATTCGGCGACTCCCGCCGTTACAAATCCGTATTTGACGTCGAACGTGAGACGCTCCCCGACTTTAAATGCCTTGTTTTCTATTTTCTTAAAGGGGGTAGTCTGTGCCGTCACTGTTGCTGTAAGCATAATTGCAATTATAAAAACTATTCCGGCGGATTTCATTTAATTCT
>JAEXUB010000183.1 GCA_023453125.1 Bacteroidota bacterium | reverse complement strand
GGTATATTCAAAAGTTATTAAGAATGTAGAAAGCCAGTCGGAAACAAAACAGAAAATTTTTAATTGGGGTGTTGAAATAGGAAGACAGTACGCGGCAATTAAAAGGAACGGGGATATACCTCCAATTACTCTTACGGTAAAGCATAAACTGGCAGACCGGCTTGTCTTTAAGAAATTAAAAGAGAAGATGGGGGGGCGCCTTCGCTTTTTTATTTCCGGCGGAGCGGCATTGCCCAGAGAACACGGCTTATTCTTTGAAGCTGTTGGGGTACTTATTCTTGAGGGGTACGGACTGACGGAATCTTCCCCGGTAATTGCGGCTAACAGACCGAATAATTATAAATTCGGCACTGTAGGCAAGACAATGCCCGGTGTTGAAGTAAAAATTGCAAAAGATGGCGAAATTCTTGCATACGGCCCCAATATTATGCAGGGATATTACAAAAACAGGAAAGAGACGGAAGAAACAATTAAAGACGGCTGGCTTCATACCGGTGATATAGGTGTTTTCGACGCCGAGGGATTTTTGATAATCACCGACAGAAAGAAGCATCTCTTTAAAACATCGGGAGGCAAGTACGTTGCCCCTACACCAATTGAGAATCTCTTCCTGGGAAGCAAATATATAGACCAGTTTGTACTTATCGGTGACAGAAGAATGTATCTTAGCGCCCTTATAGTGCCCGATTTTGAGGCATTAAAGGAATATGCAGATGCTAACAGAATACAGTACAATAATGTTGACGAACTGGTTAATATGAAGCAGATTTATGAACTTTTAGAAAAGGATCTTCAGCAGTTCCAACGTAAGCTCGCCAGCTACGAAAAAGTTAGAAAATTCGCTATTCTCGATAAACCCTTCACTATCGAAGGGGGGGAAATGACTCCTTCTCTCAAATTGAAACGAAAAGTGATTGAAGAACGTTATTCTGAATTAATAGACGGCATGTATAAGGGACTAGATGAATAATTGCTGATTGTCCCTTAAAAATGCTATTTTTAGGGACAAAATTTATGGAGTTTCGGTTTGGTAAAGATCAATCAGCATCAGAAGAATTTTAAGGAAGAGATTGAGAAGGAAAGAGGGGAATTAGGAAAGCGCCCCGAATGGCTTAAGGTAAAGCTTCCGGCAGGGCATAATTATAAAGAAGTTCATCAGCTTATGCGCAAGGCTAAGCTTAATACGGTCTGCGAAGAGGCCAAATGCCCTAACCTTGCCGAATGCTGGAATTCAAGAACCGCTACATTTATGATTTTAGGGGATACCTGCACCCGCAGCTGCGGGTTCTGCAACGTTAAACTGGGTATTCCAAATGAGCTTGACCTCGATGAGCCGCGCCGCGTTGCCGAATCGGTTGAAGCATTAGAACTTCGCCACGTGGTTATTACTTCGGTTAACAGGGATGAACTTAAAGACGGGGGCGCCTCAATATTCAGCGAATCGGTTAAAAGAATAAGAGAAAAAGTTGCCGGCTGTACTATAGAAATTTTAATCCCCGATTTCAAAGGGGAAGAAAAAGCTTTCGAAATAATAATGCAGAATCCTCCCGATATTCTAAACCACAATTTAGAGACAATCAAAAGGCTGTATCACGCAGTACGCCCTCAGGCTAAATATGAAAGGAGCCTGGAACTCATTCACTGGTTCCGTAGCAATGGGCTAAGGACAAAGAGCGGCATTATGGTTGGAATAGGGGAGACGAACGAGGAAGTCTTTGAGCTGATGAAGGACTTATACGAACACGGCTGCGAAATAATGACAATAGGGCAGTATTTGCAGCCAACCAAGATGCATCTTCCTGTGCACAGATATGTCACATTGGAGGAATTTAAGGCATTCAAGGAATTCGGATTAAAGCTCGGATTTAAATCGGTCGAATCTGCTCCCCTCGTAAGAAGTTCATACCATGCAGATAAACACGCACGCGATTTAAGAAGCGAATAAAAACGGGACAAATTCTTTTTAGTTCGAAATATTAATTTCGTCTTTTGGGGTAAAAGTATTAACTTTACTACTAAATAAGATAGATTTGTTCTAGTTTTATTTATAATCAGCTTTTTTTCTCTTCTTCCGAAAAGAGTTGATTTTTTTTTTTTATTTAACTACTAACTAATTAACCAATTTTCCGGCTTATAACCCGGAATTTAAAAGATAATTGGGGTAACTATGGCAAAAGTAAAAGGCGATATTTTAATTGATATCGAGAAATGCAAAGGATGTGAGCTATGTGCCGTTGCCTGCCCGCAGGAAACCTTACAGCTTTCCAGGGAAATAAATTCTAAAGGTTACCATTACATTGTAAAAATTGAAGATAATTGCACCGGATGCACTAACTGCGCAATGGTTTGTCCTGACGGTATAATTAAAGTTTACAGAGTAACCGAAAAGAAAAAAGAACACGTAGCAACCATATCTAACGTAAAAGATGATATTAACGTAACGGTGAAATCATGAAAGAATTAAAATTAATGAAAGGAAACGAAGCATTAGCCGAAGCAGCTATAAGATGCGGATGCGATGCTTATTTTGGATATCCTATTACTCCTCAGTCGGAAGTTCTTGAATACCTTGCCCAGGAAGCAAACAAACGCACCGGTATGGTTATTCTTCAGGCTGAATCGGAAGTGGCAGCCATTAATATGATTTACGGTGCTGCCGGTACCGGTAAAAAAGTTATGACAACCTCTTCGAGCCCCGGCATAAGCCTTATGCAGGAGGCTATTTCCTATATCGCTTGCGCCGAGCTTCCTTGCGTGCTTGCTAACGTTGTAAGAGGGGGCCCTGGACTCGGAACCATTCAGCCTTCTCAGGGTGATTATTTCCAGGCAGTTAAAGGGGGAGGACACGGAGACTACAGACTAATCGTTCTTGCACCTTCAACAGTTCAGGAAATGGTAGACTTTGTAAAACTCGGTTTTGAACTTGCATTCAAGTGGAGAAACCCTGTAATGATTCTTACAGACGGCGCCTTAGGACAGATGATGGAAAAAGTTGAACTCTTCCCTCAGGAAGAAAGAAAATTTGAAATCCTCCCCTGGGCAACAACCGGAAAACCTAAAAACCGTGAAAGAAACTTTATTACTTCTCTCCATATGCAGGCAGATGCTATGGAAAAAATTAATCACCACCTCCAGGCTAAATACAGGAAAATTGAAGAAGAAGAAATAATGTTCGAAGAGTATATGATGGAAGACGCCGAATATGCACTTACAGCATACGGACTTGTAGCCCGCATCTGCCAGAAGGCAGCGCAGCTTGCAAGAGCCAAAGGCATTAAGGTCGGTGTATTCAGACCTAAAACATTATTCCCCTTCCCGACAAAGCAGATTGCTTCTTTAGGCGGCAAGGTAAAAGGCATTCTTGATGTGGAAATGAACGCCGGACAGATGGTTGAAGATGTTCGTCTTGCAATCAACGGTAAAATTCCGGTTGAATTCCACGGCAGAATGGGGGGAGTTATTCCTACACCGGAAGAAATACTTCAGAAAATCGAAGAAAAATTTGTCGGAGGTAAAGCATGAGCGAGAATAAAAAGATGAACGAAGATAAACACTTTGAAGAGATGATAGCAGAAGAAAGCATCTGTACAAAGGATAACCTTATATACGAAAAACCCGAGACATTAACAGATAACGTAATGCACTACTGCCCGGGCTGCGGACACGGTGTTGCCCACAGAATTATTGCAGAAGTTATTGACGAACTCGGAATTCAGGAAGAAACAATTGGTGTTGCACCAGTTGGATGTTCAGTATTTGCATACAATTATTTCAATATTGATATGACCGAAGCGGCTCACGGCAGGGCTTCGGCTGTTGCAACCGGCATTAAGAGAGTTCTCCCCGAAAAATATGTATTCTCATATCAGGGGGACGGCGATCTTGCTGCTATTGGTACAGGTGAAACAATTCATACCTGCAACCGGGGCGAAAACATTCTTATCGTATTCATCAACAACGGTATCTACGGAATGACAGGGGGGCAGATGGCTCCTACAACTCTTCCGGGCATGAAATCCACTACTTCTCCTTTCGGAAGGGATGTTGATACAATGGGTAATCCTCTCAAGATTACAGAACTTATTGCACAGCTTCCGAGCGTTTATTACGTTACAAGAACAGCAGTTAATACCCCTGTTAACGTAAGAAAGGCAAAGAAGGCAATTATGAATTCTTTCAAATACCAGAAAGAGAAAAAAGGATTATGCTTTGTTGAGATAGTAACAAACTGTCCTTCAAACTGGAAGATGACTCCGGTTCAGTCCAATAAGTGGATGGAAGAGAATATGCTTCCGTTCTACCCGCTTGGCGATATTAAAGTACCAAATGATAAGGAGAAATAATCATGACAGAAGAAATAATTATTGCAGGATTCGGCGGTCAGGGTGTTTTGTCAATGGGACAGGTACTTTGCTACTCCGGCGTTATGGAGAATAAGGAAGTAAGCTGGATGCCATCTTACGGTCCTGAAATGAGAGGCGGTACTGCAAACTGCATCGCAATTATAAGCGATACTCTTATCAGTTCACCTATCCTCACCAAATTTGATACTGTAATTGCATTGAACCAGCCTTCGCTGGATAAATTCGAATCTGCCGTAAAACCGGGGGGACTTCTTATTTACGAAGCTTCCACAATACTTAATCCTCCTACAAGAAAAGACATTACGGTTGTTCCTATTGAAGCTACAAAGGAAGCATCAAAACTGAACAATTCGAAGATTATGAATATGATTGTACTGGGCGCTTTTCTTAAGAAGAAACCGATTATTGAAATGGAAAACATTCTTAAGGGATTGAAGAAAGTACTTCCGGAACGTTACCATAACCTTATTCCTCTTAACGAAGAGGCAATTAAGAAGGGAATGGAACTGGCCGGATAATATAGCTTTTATATTATCCATAAAACCCGGCTGAGGCCGGGTTTTTTTTAATCCCAAATTCCACTGTTTATGTTCATTTATAAAGTTGTAAATTATCCCTTAAATATGGATAAAAAGTGTCTAATAGCCGGTTTTAATTAAAGGTATATAAAGCGCAGTAAATAACAATAGCGGGAAAGGAAATGAAAAACAGAATCAGAACTACCTTCCAGATAATTTTTTTAGTGCTTATACTCTATGTTGCCGTAAGGCCATTTTTCGATAAGGCATATCTTGCCGACTTCGAAAAATACTGTCCCTTCGGCGGAATCTCCTCTCTATTTGCAAAACTTGAAGTTGGAACATTAGCCTGCAATATGAACGAGACACAGATTTTTCTGGGGCTCGGGCTTTTGCTTACTGCCGGACTAATAGGTAAGCTCTTCTGCAGTTATGTATGTCCAATAGGCTCAGTTTCGGAATGGATTGGGAGACTTGGAGATAAACTTAAAATAAGAAGGGAAATCCCCGCGAAACTCGACCGCTGGATGAGAGTTCTTAAATATGTTCTTCTCTTTGTAACAATTTATTTTACAATGACCAGCAGCGAGCTTTTCTGCAAAACATTCGACCCCTATTTTGCCGCTGTAAACCTTTTCGGCAATAGCGATATTGTTCTTTATTATGCCATACCGGCATTCATAATTACAGTCGGAGGTGCGCTCCTTTTCAGGCTCTTCTGGTGTAAATACTTATGTCCCCTTGGAGCAATGACCAATATATTTATGAATATCGGCGCGGCCGGGGCAGTAATTGCAATTTATTTTGCGGCTAATTTCTTTGGCGCAGGGCTTAGTTTTGTATGGCTGCTTGGAGGGCTTGTTGTTGTTGGAATGATTAATGAAGTCGGTTTTATGCGTTCATTCTTTCTCCCAATTCCCAAAATAAGAAAAGGGGAAGGGTGTTCAAACTGCGGATTCTGCGATGCCAAATGCCCCCAGGGTATCAATATCTCGGAAGTTGAAACGGTTAACCATATTGACTGTAATCTCTGTACCGACTGCGTTTATTCCTGTCCTAAGGCAAATGTACTTTCTGTTAATAAAAAGAGCAATCTGAAATATCTCTCACCGATAGTTGTAGTGATTGTAATTGCGGCGTCTCTTGTTATAGCAAGTTATTATGAGTTTACAACCTTATCGGTTAAGTGGGGAACCCCAACCGGCGAAGGAGCTATATACCGTCAGGCGGGTATTAAGAATGTTAAATGTTTTGGCAGTTCAAAGACTCTCGCAGGGCAGCTTGAAGGAATTGAAGGAATTTACGGTCTTGATACTTACGCTGGGAGCCATACAGTTGTTGTATATTACGATCCTTCTGAAATTACTGAGAAGGAAGTTAAGGAATCGCTCTTTACGCCGCGTATTATGGAGGTGTATCCTCCCGATGCTTCGGCGGAGAAGATTGGAGTTATGGAGATTGGAGTATTCGAGTTGTTCGACCAGATAGATTTAAAGAATTTCAGTTACCTGATGAGCGATTTGAAAGGGGTTTATGCATTCGAAACTCATTTCGGCGAACCGGTTAAAACTGTTATTTACTATGACCCTTCTCTTATTAAACCATCCGATGTATATAAACAGATTGGTAAAAAGAGAGTAACTGTTAAACTTGAGGCAGGAGATATGAAAATAGATCTTAACTTCAAACCGGAGAATGAGGGGACAGTAAAAGAAGAAATCGGGTATCAGGAGTATATGGCAATTATGTTCGACAGCTACGATGACCAGTTTAATAATTATGACAGTTATAATGCAGAGGATCTATCGGTGCTTGTAATATCGATGCCCGAAGCAGGAGAGGGCGAACTCTCAGGCTCTCTTCCTTACCTTACAAGCCATCTCTCAGCAAATGAAGGGATTGTCCGGTTCAGGACATTATGGAATGACGGGGCCAAAGCATACATCTATTTCGACCCGAAGAAAACAACTGCCGACGCAGTTAAAAAAGAGCTTGTTAAACCGAAGCTTTCCTATTTCATTTCGGAAACTGAAAAAGAGGAAATTGAAAATCCTTTCAGAATAAATGACGAAGGAAAGGTTTTTAAGGCAAAGGAACTGGAAAAATAGAACTTAATAAAAAACCCGCTTAAAGCGGGTTTTTTATTGGATTACCTAAGCATTTTATTTGGCTCGTTCAGCCGTCCGGCAATTGCCGAGGCATCGGCTATCTTAAAGCGAGTTATAAGATTCTGCAGATTTTCCGTTAGACGGTTCAGATCTTCTGCGGCGTGTGCAATCTGCTGTGTTACAGAGGCGCTCTCCTGAATAACGGTTGAGATACCTTCTATGCTCTTGCTGATCTGTTCTGCTGCAGAGGACTGCTCCTCGCTTGCGGCGGCTACCTGATTAATGCCGTCTACAGTCTCGCTTACCTTGTTAATAATCTGTTTAAGCGAAGCGCCGGCATTGTTTGCAAGCTCGCGCCCTTTAACTACTTCTTTCGTGCCGAGCTCAATTGAATCGACTGCTTCGGTAGTATCGCGCTGAATTTTCTTAATCATATCGGCAATTTCTTTGGTTGCCTTGCCGGTGCGTTCTGCAAGTTTTCTTACTTCATCTGCTACCACTGCGAATCCGCGCCCCTGTTCTCCTGCGCGTGCCGCTTCAATGGCGGCATTAAGAGCCAGCAGGTTTGTCTGGTCTGCTATATCATTAATCACCTGGATAATTTCGCCAATCTGGCTGCTGCTTCTTCCGAGTTCTCTAACTGTAACAGCCGCTTTTTCAACCACTTCGGTAATCCGGTTCATACCGTTAATTGTTTCATCAACCGATTTACCTCCGTCAATTGCAATTTTACTAGCCTGACCGGCGCTGTCGGCTGCCGAATTGGCGTTCTTTGTAGTCTCGAGGATTGTCTTTGTCATTTCCTCAACAGCCGAGGCAACGTCGTGTGCCTGGGATGTCTGTTCGTGAGCGCCGCTTGCCATTTCTTCGGTGCTCGATGAAATCTGTGTGCTTGCGCTTGCAGTTGCCTGGACCGCTTCAGCTACTTCATAAAGAGCTCCCGACATTGAATCTGAGAGCATATTTATATTATTCTTCAGATTATTGAAATCCCCTTTGTATTCCTTTTCAATTCTTGCGGTAAGGTCCCCCTTAGCCATTGTTGCGAGAACAATACGGGCATCATCAATGGGGGCGATAACCGCATTAAGGGTTTCGTTAAAGCCAACAACTATATCCCGGTAACCTCCTTCAAATTTAGTAAGATCTCCGCGGGTAGAGAGTTTTCCTTCATTAGCGGCATTGGTAAAGTATTTAGTTTCGGCTATTAGTCCGCGCAGTTTCTCCGTTATGCCATTTAGAGCCGGGGTGATTTCATCAGCATCTGAGCTTAGGGGGAGAGTAACAGCAACATCACCATGAGATACTTTATCCATAGCCTGAGTGATACCCTGCAGCTGGTCTGCCATTTTATCGAGCGCGTTCCCCATTTCCCCTATTTCGTCAGTTTCCTGCAGACTGGCTCTGGCAGAAATAATTCCTTTCTGGAGAGAAAGGGCAAAATCCTTAACCAGCTGAATTGGTCTCGTAATTGAATTGGAAATAAAAAAGGAAATACCGATTACTACGGCAAGAAGGATAACAATTAAAATTATAAGCTGAGTTCTGGTTGAGTTAGCAGCGGCCAGAATCTGAGTTTCAGGAAGTGAAAGTACAAGCGTCCATCCCGGCGAGTTCTTAATCTTACTCGTAAAACCGTATGTATCCTTCCCATTATTATTATTAAAATATATGGCATGTACTTCCTTCTCCCCGTCAATTTCATCTACTTTCTCAAGTCCTTCGAAGCCGAAACTCTCTGCTTTCTTTATATTGAGCTGCTGCCTAATTTTTTCATTCTTATGGAATACTACAAGTCCTGCCTTATTATAAACCCAGGCATATCCTTCTTCCCCTATTTTAACACTATTAACGATGTCAACTATGGTATTAACAGGAATTGTACCGCCTAAAACGCCGATTAGCTGGCCGGTTTTATCTTTAAGGGGAATAGCAGCAACAATAATATCATTACCGGTAGACTTTGATTTAACCGGATCGCTTATTACAAAGGGGAGTGAGGGATTTTTAACTATTGCCTGGAAATAATCCCTGTCCGCAAGGCTTGCTACTTTATCATCTACAGAATTAACCCTCATACCGGTGAGGTCGGCGCAGACAATAGTCTCAAAATTTGCCGCGTGAGCCTTTGCAACCTTAGTAATATACTCTCTGTTTTTCTCCTGGTCAATTCCCATTTCCTCAATCGGAAGTGCCATCCCCTGCAGTTTTGCTACAGATGCCTGGAGCCATTCGCTTATCTGATTTGATACGTTTCTGGCTATTATGCTGTTATATTCTTCATTTTCCTTAAGTATGGAATTGGATAACTGCGTATTTAACACCAGTCCGAATATTATTAGCAGCAGTGTTATCGAGGTAACGAACAGGGCAATAATCTTGCTCTTAATCGATTTGAATTTAAGTCCAAACATAAGTTTCTCCATCTATTTATGCCTGATTATCGGCTGAAAATTCCGATAATTAAGGGGGATTTATAAAAATCCGCAGGGGAGAATATTTAATCTTAAATTATATTGAATGATGGTTCAATTAAAAAGAAGGACTTTTAGAGATAAAGGAGAGGGGAAATCCGGTAAAAGAATTGAAAAAATAGAAGTATATTCTTAATTTTATAACTCAAATAAAAACAGTAAGGAGCGAAATGGCCGGTAAAGAAGGAACAATAGTACAGGTTATTGGCCCGGTAGTGGATATCGATTTTAACGAAGACAACCTGCCCAAAATTTATAATGCAATTAAAATTCCCCGCACTAACGTTGAAGGCAAAGAGGAAGAATTAATCGTAGAAGTTCAGCAGCACTTAGGCGAGAACAGGGTTCGCGCCGTTGCAATGGACTCTACAGACGGTTTGAAAAGAGGAATGAAGGCCATCGATACGGGAGAGCCTATTGAAGTTCCTGTTGGCCCAGAAACTCTCGGAAGGCTTATCAATGTTATCGGCGACGGGATTGACGGACTTGGCGAAATTAAAACAAAGAAGAAATATGCAATCCACCGTCACGCTCCTAAATTCGAAAATCTTACAACCAAACAGGAACTCTTTGAGACAGGTATTAAGGTTATTGACCTTATAGAGCCCTATTCAAAGGGAGGCAAGACAGGTTTGTTCGGCGGCGCAGGCGTTGGCAAGACAGTTATTATTCAGGAGCTTATACATAACATCGCTAAAGAACACGGCGGCTATTCGGTATTTGCAGGCGTAGGGGAACGTACACGCGAAGGAAATGATCTCTGGCTCGAAATGAAAGAGTCGGGCGTTCTTGCAAAGACAGCTCTTGTATTCGGACAGATGAACGAGCCTCCGGGAGCCCGTTTGAGAGTAGGTTTAACAGGTTTGACAATCGCAGAATATTTCC
>JAEXUB010000181.1 GCA_023453125.1 Bacteroidota bacterium | reverse complement strand
GCCCCATCCATTGCAATAAGGGAATTTGTATTGTTTTTATTAGTCCTGTTATATCCGATTATTGTATTGTCCGACTTAAAAGTATACCAATAAGTTCCCAGGAAGGTTCGGTCGACCGGACCCAGGCATTTACCCTTTTTATCAAATCTAAATCCCCAGGGAGGAGATGAGATTATAACATATACATCCCCTTTTTTATTAAAGTATGCTCTGTAGGGTAACCAATTAATACCGGGATGACATTCATCGGAATGGAGTTGCTTTATGAGCTTACCAGAAAGATTAAATAAATATGCATTTTTACCACGTCCGTCTACCAGCAATATTCTATCTTCAAATAAATCTATAGAAGTAATATCGCTAACTATAAGGTCGTTAGGAATATGTATCTTTTTAAATAATTCAAAATACTCGTTAAACTGTTTGTTCGGATTTTTTTGGGCCGAAATCCGACTGAATGAACATAAAATACTGATAAGCAGAAACAAAACGACTCTTCTCATGTTTTTAGCAATTCCATAAGTTTATCTGTCTGTTTATATATATTCATCGTTCCGGCATCCCGCAGCGCCAACCATAACGCCGGATTGATGAATATTTCTAATTATTCCAATGCAGGATGTTTTGGGATATCATAAAAACTTCACCTTTTGTTATTATTTCTTAAAACCGCACTCTCCACAATCCTTAGAATCATTTCTGTTTTATCATTACCCCCGCACTCTATTGACGGTGATAAAACACTTACCAAATATCTTAAAGAAATTATTTTGGTCTTATTTTATGTATTTCGCTTATAATTCGAGGTACAAGCTCCGGATATTATATTTACTCCCTAGTTAAAATTAACTCACGCTTTCCATTTACCATTTTTATAACGTTTTTATCCCGTTTATATGAAAACCGCTCGGTTTTTTCAACCTTTTTATTGCCTGATTCACCGTAGAGAAGTTTTGTATAATCTTTTTTAGCTTCTTTTACCATCACAATCCCTTTATAATAGGTGATTGTAAGTGAATCCCCTTTCTGCACCCAGGAACCATTCTGTACAGTTAAATCCTCATTTTTCTTTTTAATAAACTCCATTGAACCGCCGGGTAAAAAATGATAAATATTCACTTGTTCATTTTTACTCCCATTGTTTTTTTCAATCCACTTCCCCTCTAATTTCTCATTTACCTGTGCAGCTATGCTGTTATGCAATAAAAGCATAAAAACAATTACGATAAAAGACGCGAATGATTTTTTCATTTTACAACTCCCAGTATTATTATATAATGAAATTTGCCCGGCAGCATATAAGCCGGAACCTGTTTTGCAGGCATACCAATACCCCTGCAATGACTAATCTAAATACCTGATTGTTTTCCCAAACATAAAATATAAGATTCTTTCTTTATTTGCAATCCTTTAAATAGCCCCTCACCAATTAAAGAAGCGTAAGCGCAAAGGCTCTTTAATTAACCCCAACGGTAGGAAATATATGTTGCTTTAGAGACAATAAATATTTAAGTTCTATTAATCTGAATCATCAGGAACTGATTTCCGGCAATAACGGAATTTACAAAATACAACTAAAGCGGCGGACTTCTGATATGGAACCGGTCAATAAGCGAATCGCAGGCAAAATACACTCTTTAAAATCCACTCTTCCCCGGCAGATAATGGAAAAGCATTTTGAACAGGATCCGAAATTAAAACAGGACTATAATCAACAGAAAATTGAGCATTATCTGCAGGATACCGAATACCACTTAAGCTATATTGCAGAATCAATAGCCGCGGAGGAACCTGTTCTATTATGTGAATATATGAAATGGCTGAAAACCTACTTTACCGGAATAGGAATTGCCGACAAAGGAATTGTGGAAAATTTGATCCTTATTAAGGATTCGCTGATTGAAACGTTCGCACCTGAAGAAAAGGATTTACTCGAGCTTTATTTTACACGGGGAATTAATTGTTACAAGAGCCAGCCCGGTGAAATAGAATCCTTTATTACAGAGGAGAATCCGTTTAAGATAAGAGCCCGTTCATATCTCGATTTTCTTATAAACGGTAAGAGAGCAGAGGCTCTTCAGCTGATAATGAGCGCGGTTAAAGCGGGCATTTCGCTAAAGGATATCTATCTGAAGATTTTTGTCCCCTCACAAAAAGAGGTTGGAAGATTATGGCAGATGAGCAGAATAAATGTTGCTCAGGAGCATTATATAACCGCGGCTACGCAATTAATTATGTCGCAGCTCTATCCATACCTGTTCTCTGCGCAGAAACACGACAAAAGAATAATTGTAACCTGCATAAACGGAGAACTGCACGAGCTGGCCCCCCGTATGGTTGCCGATATATTTGAGCTTGAAGGGTGGGACTCTTATTACCTGGGGGCCAATACACCGCAGAGCGGAATAATTAAAACCATCGAAGAGATTAAACCCCATATAGTGGCAATATCGGTAACAATGACGTTTAACCTTGGATCGGCCTCGGAATTAATTGAAAAAATAAGGAGCAGTGCTCCGAATGTAAAAATAATGCTCGGCGGATATCCGTTTACTGTAGCTCCGAACCTTTGGAGCGGTATGGGGGCTGACGGATTCGGTGCAGACGCCGTATCGGCAGTTAATACCGCCAATGAGTTGTACAATATGATGGAGATTAAATGATGTCAGGGGATGGTATTTTACTTTCGTGCACAACTGACGGGATAGTTGAGAATATCTATTATAATGATACCGGTGTAATTGCCGAAGAATACATCAATAAATTATTTAATGAGATGTTCGGCGAAGACTATATTTCAAAATCGCTCGGATTTATGGCTGAAATTAAGAAAAACTCCGTCTCTTTCGGATGGGAAATGAAATTCAAAACGGATGAGAAAGGAAAATTGCTGAATTTCGGCGGGGCTTTAATTGATAACCAAATACTGATATTGGGGGCCTCAACACAAATAAGCATTGAGCTGCTCCTTAAGGATTTAATCTCAATTAATAATGAGCAGACAAACGTAATTAGAATGCTCAGCAAGGAAAAATCGGCCCAAATCGGCACACAAAACCGGGCAGATAATTTCTATTTTGATGAAATAACAAAATTGAACAATGAACTTGTTGATATCCAAAGGGAACTTAGCAAAAAAAACATAGAACTCGCCCGGCTGAATGAGATGAAAAATCATTTTTTGGGAATGGTGGTTCACGATCTCCGCAATCCCCTCTCGGTAATTTCGAGCTACAGCGAGTTCCTGCAGGAGGAAAAGGAAAACCTTTCGGAAGAACAAATTGAATTTATTTCTCAGATTAAATCATCCAGTACTTTTATGCTGAATATGGTTACAGACCTTCTTGATGTGACCTCAATTGAGTCGGGAAAACTGGAAATGAAATATGAAGAGACCGATATTGACCACCTTATATGCAGAAACATCAAGTTTCAGCGTCCCTTTGCGGCAAAAAAATCGATTGCAATTAAGTACGAACCGGCATTCCCCTCTTTTACCGCAAAAGTTGACCCATCTAAAATGGATCAGGTAATTACGAATATTCTAACTAATGCGGTAAAGTATTCAAATCCCGGCACCGAGGTAACGGCCAGGCTCGAAGTAACCGCCGATGAGATAATTATTGCTATAACAGACCAGGGACTCGGTATCCGTAAAAATGAATTGGACAATTTATTCAAGCCGTTTCAAAAGACCAGCACTAAGAGCACCGGGGGAGAAACAAGCACCGGACTCGGCCTGTTCATTGTTAAAAAAATTGTTGAAGGGCACGGAGGCCGGATTACAGTTGAGAGCGAACCGGGCAAAGGAAGCACATTTACAATCACTCTTCCACTTTTACGGTAACTTTAATTTTTCAGGCCGTAGAAGCGGCCTGAATTTATATTGTATTACAGTAACGTCGGTCCGCCGCGGCGGATTTAGCACAGCGCCTTTCGACGGCAGAACCAATAGCAATCTGAATTCTATATTTATTTCTTTTTTGCAGAAAGTTTTTCAGGTTCAACTGGGCGGATTACTTTAAATTTCCTTCCTCGCCAAAGGCGTTTTATCATACCTTCCTCCCAAAACCAGCGCGGCTGAGATTATCATTACATTCTTAATAATATACTGCCCCTCAAGGGAGGGGGTAAGAATATTTCCGTTCTGGAATGTAATTTCGGGGAGCAGAAACAGAGGAAGAAACGTTCCGAACATCTGGAGGAACAGGAGTGCTATGGCAATTCTGGTTGTCCGCTGGAACAGAAATGTGACACCGATTGCCACCTCCCACCACCCGATTGCAATCACCCAGAAATCGGGGGACCCGAATGGGAGCCATACAACTGTAGCCCTGAGCAGGTTTTCTGCCGAAGAGAGATTAAATGGCTTTAAAATTCCAAACCAGATAAAAATAATTCCAAAAGAAATTCTAATTGCCGTATTGCTCCAGCGGTTCATATATTTTGCTATTACAGGATCAGCTTTCAAAATAACACTGTTTATATAATTGTACATTATTTTTAACCTTTCTAATCATAACTGATGTATAATACATTGCAGCAGACTGCCAAAAAATGAACATGTACATTTAGAACAACAGAGGCATTGCTTAAGTTCTTATTTAATTTACCGGAGTATAAATTTTATGCCAATTTATATCTAATACAAAAAGAAGGGGATCCGCAGGATCCCCTTCTTAAATAAATCCAATTTTAAAGCTTTTGTCTATTGCTTAACATCTCAACCCTTCTGTTAAGTCCCGTCGGGAGTTTAGCGAAGCGTCTCCCGACGGCATAACCTATTTTATTACTGTAAAAGCAATCTTCCTTTATTGCTTAACAATCTCAACCCTTCTGTTCTTGGCTTTCCCTTCATCTGTCTTATTATCCGCAACCGGCTTGCTCTGTCCCCATCCCTTATAAGAGAGGCGCCCCTTGTCAATTCCTTTTGCGATAAGGGCATTAACAACGGACTTGGCCCTGTTCTCTGAAAGTGTCTGATTCGATTTTTCGGTGCCTGTATTATCGGTATGCCCTTCAATGCTCACTTTAAGGCCTGCATTCTGTTTGAGCATATCGGCAATCTGCTGAATAATAGGCTGCGATTCCGGCTTAATATCCGCCTTCGAAGTTTCAAAATTTATGTAAAGGGCAATAAAGCCCTCTTTGTTAATTGCTTCGAACATTTTTGTTGCGTCAACTTCCTGTTTCATCTGTTCCATTTCAAGGACGTAGAGTGAAAAACGTTCCACCTCATTTGGCGTACCGCCGAAATTGAAAAGCTTTACCCAGTATTCTTTTTCTTTTGTAGAAAGGTAATATGATGCTTCAAGTTCGGCATCCAGAGCGTTGGAATTTTTGTAAACCATTTTACCGCCGTTCTTTACGATGGCGTTTTCGTAATTCTTAATAATCTGCAGCGGACTTTTAAATTTTTCTCCCGAGCCGGAATTATATACATAATCGATAGTGAATAAATTGCCTTCCTTTGTTTCGGTTTTATTTGAGGCCGTGCGAATCTGCAGTTCATTGAAATTTTCTTCGCATTTAGAAATGTAAAAATTGGCAATTCTCGTAAGAAGCGGGTGGTCTTTACATCCGTCCGCGTCATTTTGGGCGGCCGAATAATTAGATAATACAAGCGCCAGAACCAGTGTAAATAATAACTTCTTCATTTTTCTTCCCATATATTATTTGTTAAAATATTTTTAGCATTTAAAAACCGGAAAAGAACTATAGACCTCACAATGTAACTTATAAATTTCCGTAAATCTCAATATCAGAGATAAATCAGTCACTTTCGTGAGCATTAGTTGCCGCATAGCGCGAGAAATTGAATTTTGTTGCTTCAAGAGCAATATTGGCTATAATTTTCTTAGCGGCTTCAGGTTTTATTTTATCGGTAAAAACAATTTTAATTATTCTGTTATCGCTGAATGAAAAATACCAGGCATTAGTGGTATATTCCCATTCCCCCGTTGGTCCGGTAATAGCGTCTCTGCATTCTTTCTTCGAGCTTTCTATTTTCACGGTACCTTTTGCAAGATTCTCTGCTTTCCCCTCTTTACTCTGCTTAAGGAAACTTTCTTTCTCCTGGTCCGCCCCGTTCATATCCTTCATCATCTGAAGCATTACTTTTCCCGTTTCGTCATTCCCGTTATACCAGTTAATTTCAACTTTCAGGTGGCCGAAATCGGCTTTGGAGCAGGCGTCAACAGATTTAATTGAAGCGGCTATTGTAACATGCACCGATGCCCCTATTCCCATAACCGTTTTATCTACCTTGCTCCGCGAGTCTACCAGATCCATCGGAATTATATTATTCAAATCCTTTAAAGACTGCGCCTTAAGAGCCGCGCTTGCAGTTACGATTAACAAAAGAATTAAAATTGTTCTAAATTTCATTACATAGCTCCCGCTTTTATTTTCCCTTCATTATTATATTTGCAACTCCGTTCCAATTAATTTTATTAACAAACATCTGCGGATATTCAGGATATCCTCTTCTTTTAAGGCTCTCCTCCATTTCTTCATCCGAAAGCCTGCCGTCCCAGAATCCCATAAACTGAATAGCCGAGCGGGGGAGGCTTTTATCCCAGTATTCCGGATTAAAGCGCATTATCTGATACCCGTTCCCTTTTCCGTTAACCCGTAATGCAATATTTGATTCGTGCCCCATAAAAGCAGGGGCCGCAAGCTCTTCAGGCGAATATGCGGCTATCTCTTTTTTAAGTTCCGAAAGAACCATTCTATCTATCTCAATATTCTGGAATAAAGTGTAATATTCAAGGCTCGCGTCTGCCAGTTCCTTAACCGTAACCGGAAGCCAGAATGGAGGTCTCTCCGGATTGAATACGGCAATCATTACCCTCTCCTCCTTGAAGTTTCCATAGATATTCACCCCAGGTACCGGCTGTTCAAGCAGAGGCAGTGTAAAGAAATATTGAGTAAGTTTATCCCTTGTTTTTTCAACTTGATTGCTTTGGGATTTATTATACCTGCCGCTCTCTTCGGTATAAGTGTCCGGAGTAAAATACCCGCCGAAATGCCCCCCTGCAATATTATTAATATAAAAACCATACTGAGGCGGCTCTACTTTCCATTTTTTGCCGTCCCTGTAGAACAGCTCAAAAATAAAACTCATTCCTGCCGGTATTCCATACTCCCCTTCCGATATCTTTGAATAATCGCTCCAGGTATAATTTGAGAGAGCGCGTAAGTCATATCCTTTAGGCTCTGTAAGCATTGGATGATTTTGCCGGAACCACTCTGCAACCGCAGCGACATTCTTTTTAAATTCGACGCTCTCGGTCTTTGTAAGCTGCGAGTTCCTCAATTTGTACCCGACCTCAGGCAGATTGGTTTCATATCTCCATTTTCCCGGCTTATCGGGGGCCCAGGAATTCTGTGCACAGATAGATCCCTGTAAAAACAGCAATGCAATTAAGAGCAGTTTTAATATTCTCATATCAATCCTTAGTAAAGATATTGTATCGGGCTAACGATGCCGGAGGGCTGGCTATTATTTAGCATAATCTGCAACTGCGCAATTTTTCCGGCAGGTGTTTCTCTCTCCCCCGCGATTATTTTCCATTAAATTTAAACGACTTTTACAGGCATAATTTGCCTATTTATTCTCTAAAATTCAACCCGGCTGTCTGATTTTGTGATTTGAAATACAGTCATTATAACCGGCATTATTTACTTTAGGGGGAAATAACTTAAAAGATTGATTACTTCAATTGGATTTGAAGAAACAATAAAGGGGATCAACCAGATCCCCTTTATTAAAGAAAGAAAGTTTTATTTAAGCAGAAGCATTCTCGTAACAATACTGAACTTTGAGCCGTCTATTCCTATTGCCGTAATCTTAAAGAAATAGGCTCCGGAAGAGACTCCTCCCGCATTCCAGATTTTCTTATGATAGCCTGCGCTTTTATTTTCATCTGTCAGTACGTCAATAACCTGTCCAACCGAGTTATAAATTTCAATTCTTACTCTGGCTTCAACCGGAAGGGCATAAATTATTGTGGTAGTCGG
>JAEXUB010000178.1 GCA_023453125.1 Bacteroidota bacterium | reverse complement strand
CTCTTTCCATTTTTCAGGGGTGTAATCTTCAACCTTAATTTTAATATCCTCAAGCTGATTTGAAATGTTTCCGTATGCAATCTGAAGGTAATCCAGGTGTTTTTTAATAGCCTCATCTTTTTCTCTTATCCTGGGAGGATAATAGGCCTGCTGGAAGATTATAACTCCGGTTAAGAGCAGCATAAAGAGTTTAGCCATAATGTTAATTCCCTTAAACTGGGCAATAAGGCATTTTTTAAGTTTGTAGCCCCCGATATATAGCTTAGTAATATTCATTTTGGCCATTTTTAATTGTTTTATTGTAATATAGACAATTTTTAGATGGTTTATGTTTAATCTTTAAAAGGAAAAAAGAAGAAATCGGGGAGGGGAGTTTCGGCTGCAATTGCCCCCTCCGCTGCCTGATAGGGGGGAGATAGATTAAGAATTATGTGGAATATTTAAAAAACTTTGATTAAGTTCAATTCAGAAGAAACTCCGGAAGAATATGAAACGCCTGGTTTGGGCATTACTGATGTTTGTCCCGATACTCATATTTGGACAAAACAAGAGCATATTTTTTTCTGTAAACTCCCCCGAGTTCATTCCTTATGGAAAGCCGTTTGAAATTTTTGCCAATTTGAAATTTGCAGACCTCCGTTATGATGAGGTTAATGTATACCTGATTTCCGAGAGCAGGATTCCGATTCAGGAAATCTCAATTTATAATTCCTATAATTTAGTAAGGCGGCGCCCGGAGCAGTCGGAATTCGGGGGATATACACAGTCTTACCGGATAAACCTTTCAAAAGCCGATACCCTCTTTGATTTCAGCACCTATTTCAGGATAAAATTCTCACTCAATTCTTATTACGATGATAATGCGCGTTTAAATTATGCGGTTGAATATCTTTACAACAAAAAGCCGGTTTTAACCCTTACATCATTCGGCAGGAATCCACAGTTATCACCAACGTTAATTTCGTTTTACAGGGCACAGCAGATTGCCGGCAGATGTCTGATGCTTCAGGAAGGGGGAGAACTGGGACTGGAATTAAATCCGGCAGGTGAGAAGGAATTCCCTCTAACGGAATTCTGGGTAAAATTGAACGGGGTTAAATCGGAATTTTTTAGAATTACCGGGAGCACAACCGGGGATAAGTATTTCTCTATAGGATTAAATGAGAACAGTTTTGTATATCTGAGTGATAACGGCAGAGATGGATATACCGGCACGAGCCTTAGCAGGAATGCCTGGTATCATATATCGCTCTATCTGGCAGATGGAAGAGTGAAATTGTATATCGGGAAAAGTCTAATTTATGAAAACGAATCGCCGAAACAGAATAATGATGAGGAATTAAAATTATCATTTGTTAACACTACTCCCGATTCCTATCTTTATCTTGATCAGCTCCGTATCTGGGATTATCACGATGATATATCGAAATGTTTCGATAACAGGCAGTATACCTATTTCGGCGCTGAGCATTCTGAACTGATTTACCAGAATCAGTTCAATGAAGATATCTATCCGCAGGAGACCGGTCACGTTAAGATAACGGATTTGAACCGGATCAGGATTGTTCAGTCCGATGCGCCTGTCATTTCCCGTGCACCTGAAATAAACATAACAGTATTCTCTTCTTACTGCTCAATCGAATGGTCCAACAGGGATAATCAGAAGCCGAAAAATTTTATTGTGGAAAAATCAAAGGACGGAAATAATTTCAGCGAAGTATTCAGGACTACAGCCGATGAGGACCTGAATAAAATATATTACTACTCCGATAAACGGGATGATTACGAGAATATTACATTTTACCGTGTAAGGCAGATAAACTATGACGGTTCCGAAGTCTATTCGGCAAGCCTTAAAGTAGGGCAGAGTGCCAAAAAGGAAAAAATAAAAGTCGGCCAGAACTACCCTAATCCTTTCAATCCTGAAACTTCATTTGCAGTTGAAATGCCGGAAAACACAGAAGCTTTAATTACAGTTTACGACCTTGTTGGGAAATCGATAAAGGTATTGCACGACGGTCCTTTAAACAAGGGGACTCACACATTCAATTTTAACGGCTCATCACTCCCCTCGGGCATATATCTTTACGAAGTTAAAACTCCTTCTGCTTCGGTTATAAAGAAGATGATTTTAACAAAATAATTATCCGATGTTTTCCAAAATATATTCCAGCGCCACATACGGAATTGACGCCTACATAATTGAGGTAGAGACTCATTCCGATAAAAACGTACCCGGCTTTGCAGTTGTAGGGCTCCCGGATAATGCTGTAAAGGAGAGCCGGGACCGTGTAATGGCTGCGGTAAAAAATTCAGGTATAGAATTCCCCTCCAGAAGAATTACCGTAAATCTGGCTCCCGCAGATATAAAGAAAGAGGGGAGCGCATTCGACCTTCCGATTGCTCTTGGCGTTCTTTCGGCATCGGAAAAAATTGAAATTCCTTCCTCGGGGGAATGCATAATCCTGGGAGAACTTTCACTTGACGGCACTTTAAGAAAAATAAAAGGGGCATTGCCTATTGCGTTCGAAGCTAAAAAGGAGGGGTACCGCAAGATTATTGTGCCTGCCGATGCAGCCAAAGAGGCATCCATTGTAGAAGGTATTGATGTATTCGGACTCGAAACTTTAAATGATGTAATTGCCTTTCTGTCGGGGAATAAGGAATTTCAGCCTCTTAAAACAGACCTGAATGAAATATTCAATGAAATAAATGTTTACCATCTCGATTTTTCGGATGTAAAAGGGCAGGAAAATGTTAAAAGGGCATTGGAAATTGCTGCAGCCGGCGGGCATAATATTTTGATGATAGGCCCTCCGGGGAGCGGAAAGACTATGCTTGCTAAGAGGCTCCCTTCAATACTTCCACCGTTAACATTCGATGAAGCCCTTGAGACGACAAAGATTCATTCCGTAGCGGGAATCCTATCACGCAATAAGGCTTTAATTACAGAGCGCCCCTTCAGAAGTCCTCATCATACAGTATCAGATGCCGCTTTGATCGGCGGAGGCTCCTTCCCGCGTCCCGGAGAGGTATCATTCGCCCATCACGGAGTCCTTTTTCTGGATGAACTTCCGGAATTCAAGAAGAATGTGCTAGAGGTACTGCGTCAGCCATTGGAAGATTTCAAAGTTACAATCAGCCGCTCAAAGATGACACTTGAATTCCCCGCGAATTTTATGCTCGCTGCGGCAATGAATCCCTGTCCCTGCGGATTCTTCACAGACCCTGAAAAAAAATGCACCTGCAATCCAATTCAGATACAGAAATATATGTCCAGAATATCAGGTCCCCTGTTAGACAGGATTGATATTCATATAGAAGTTCCCGCCGTAAAATTCAAAGATCTTCAGACCACATCGAAAGGAGAAAAATCATCCGACATAAGGAAGAGAGTTGTAGCCGCGCGTAAAATTCAGCTTGAACGGTTCAGCGGAATGAAAGGAATTAATAATAATTCCGATATGGGCTCAAAAGAGATTAAGACATTCTGCTCAATAGATCAGGAAAGCCTCGACCTTCTTAAAATGGCTATGACACGACTTGGTTTTTCAGCCCGCGCTTACGACCGCATTCTAAAAGTTAGCCGTACAATTGCCGATCTGGAGTCCTGCGAAAAAATCCTTCCTCAGCATATCAGTGAGGCAATCCAGTACAGGAGCCTGGATAGGGAATTGTGGAATCACTAAGGGGCTCATCGGTCTCTCCGGTCTCCTCGATACAAGCCTCCCTTCGGGAGTCTCACTCGGAGACCAGTTGAAAAAATAAATTGGAAAATGAAAGGTTGCCGAGTGCCCGGCGTAAGCCGGGTGTATCGAGGCGACCGGATGCAAACAAAAATATATCCAAAAGGTGTCCGAGTTTTCCGAGCATAGCGAGGAAAGTATCGAGGACAACGGAGATGGAATGATGAGTAAAGGCTATATGTATATAGTTGAATGTTCTGATGGGACATATTATACCGGCAGCACAAAGGATTTGGAGAGAAGAATAAATGAGCATAATGGAATTGGGATTGAAACTAAAGGGGCACAGTATACAAGTGCCAGGCGACCGGTAAAGCTTGTATATTATGAAGAATATGAAAGAATAGATGAGGCGTTTTATAGGGAGAAACAGGTACAGAACTGGAATCACGCTAAAAAGACAGCATTAATCGCAGGTGAGAATGAACTCTTGCCTAAGATGGCAAAGAAGATATTTGATAAAAATGGTCTCCTCGATACAAGCCTCCCTTTGGGAGTCTCACTCGGAGACCGGGTGGAAAAGAATAAGGAATGAAAGTTTGCCGAAAGATATTTGGAAATTGACAGAAATAGTCTCTCCGCCATTCGGCGGGCAAGATTGATACAAGCCTACCTTTGGGAGTCTCACTCGGAGACCGTGTAGAAAGTAAATAAAAATAGTGGAAAGAAAGGTTGCCGAGTGCCCGGCGTAAGCCGGGTGTATCGAGGCGACCGGGATTTTTGACAAAAGTCACAGATTAATTCTTAAAAATTCGATATAATATCTTTATAAAATATATTTCTGATAGAAAAGGGACAAATGAAATCTCAAAGCGGAATTATAAACGGTAAAAAAGCCGGGAAGCCGGTTTTGCTGATTCTTTTGGTCTATGCGGCAATAATTATTGTGCTTACCGCAGGCGGATTGTCTTATTACAATTATCAGAAAGAAAAAATTATTGAAAGCCGTTACAGCTATCTGAGCTCAATCTCCGAATTCCATTATTCCCAGATAAATGACTGGTTAAAAGAGAAATATGCCCATCTTGAAATTCTCCGTTCAAATTCCCAACTGATTAATATGGGGGGCGGCAGAGGAAATTCGAGGGTACAGAAAGGGGAAATGACTGAATGGTTTAATGCACTCAGATCCCTTTATGATTATACAAGGATTAATCTTGTAGATAAAAACGGAAGAGTATACTTCAGTATACCGGAAGATTCCACCCGACTTTCGGAAGCCGATTCTATTCTCTGCATTGATGCGAGGGAAGCTGATATGATAGCATTCTCAGATGCAGACGAGAATATTGCTTTTGAAAATCCGGTGAAATTTTACGTTCCGATTGGAAAGCAGGAGAACCGTACGGGGAATGTTTTAATTCTGGAAATAGATGCGGGAAAAGTATTCAATAAGATTCTGAACCGGAATCCGGGTAATTCCCCCTCCCTTGAAGCAC
>JAEXUB010000170.1 GCA_023453125.1 Bacteroidota bacterium | reverse complement strand
CGTCATTTGTAAGGAGATTCAATGTAAAATCATCAAGGCGTGTTAAATCGCATCCTATCAGCAAAGGAGCAGAGAGAAGAGACCAGAGACTTATGTGAGTATACTGCACATCCGGTGTAAGTTTTGTAGGATGCAGGCTCGGGCCCCATCCAACCCATCCGACAACAAGCATATCGGGATCATTCCATCTTCCCGGCTTTGCATATTTGGCATTCTCAATCTGCGAAAATCCGATGCTGCTCATACTTTCCCAGGTATCGGTAATATCTCCTGTAGTCCGCCATAAATTGCCGTCTACTTTTTCCCCCCATTCCCATACATTGCTCATTCCGTACTGGCAAAGGCTGTAAACAATATCCCTGTCAATCTGCTTTAGGGCATCTCTCATAACATAATAGGGCTTCATCCTTTCGGCCAGCGAAGTATCTTTTGCAATCTGATCGTAGGAACACCAGTCATATTTAAGATAATCAATTCCCCAGGATGCGTATGATTGTGCATCCTTAAATTCATACTGGTATGATGCTGTATAACCGCCGCACGTAAGGGGGCCGGGACTGCTGTAAATGCCGAATTTCAATCCCATAGAATGAATAGTATCACCAAGTGCCTTCATATCGGGGAATTTTTCATTTACCAGAATATTTCCCTGCGAATCTCTCTTGGGAGCAGTTGATTTGCCTACTATTTCCCAACCGTCATCAATGTTGATAAATGTCCAACCATGTTTTGCAAGCCCTTTTTCGATATAGACCTTGGCAGATGCAATAACTTTATCCTGGTCCACTGCAAGCCCCCAGCAGTTCCAGCTGTTCCATCCCATAGGAGGAGTTAAAGCGAGAAGGTCACCTATCACAAAACTGATATTTTCCTTTGCGCTGCCGAGTTTATTTTTCGCCGTTACAGATACAGTATATTCCCCTTTATCTTTAACCGTGCCTGTTATTATTCCCTTCTTTTTATCTATCTTTAGTCCTGCAGGAAGATTTGCCGCATCATATGATAGGGGCTCTTTGCCGGTAGCGGCTATTTTATAGAGAAACGGCTTCCCCGCCCTCTGTCCGTATATTTTGGCGCCGTTTATCTTCGGCTTGTCCGAAGGCTTGGGAGTGAGGATATAGGGGGTTTCTTCCACAGATGTTAATGTTTCTTCGACTCCGGTAAATTCGAAAGAATATGTTACATAATTAGACTGGTCCTGATTCTTAAGAGCAAAGTCTATTTTCTTTTCCTGTTTCGGTTTAAGCGTAACAGGCATTCTTTTCGTAAAGGTTACTGCCTTTGTAACTTTATTCTCGGCTTTAATAACAAAGCTTCCGCTCAATTCCCTGTTAGCGAATACATTTTTGATGCTAATTGTTTTTGATAAAGAATTATTCTTCTGCAGGAAAGGAACCTGCGAAGCATTTAATGAAATATATTCGCTTATTTTAGGCATTGCTATCAGCTGATTTCCGGACCAGATGCCCCCCTGTCCCCCCTCATCGTATACGCGCACAGCAATAACATTTTCCCTATCCCATAAAATTCCGGGATTATCGGATGAAATAGTATACCGGCGTTCAACATTCCACATTGACTGCGGTGCATTGATAAAGGAATTATCAGGGGCGGTTCCCGGTTTAATATTCACCGCGTTGCATCCTATCAGAACTCCATTCAGATAAGTCTGGTCAAAATTATTTATTTTGCCCAGGTAGATTTTAAGGCTGTCGTTTAGATATGCGCTCATCCTTATTCTTGAAGGGATAACCACTTTAATTCTGTACCAGGCATAACCGTCGTAAGGATCGTACCCCTGCTGTTCCCAGATTCTATCGGTCAATATTGGTTTCCATCCCGAGTCGTCAAAGCGGGGGCTGGAATATTCCGAGTTATCCCCCTTTATAAATTTCCATCCCTCCTTTAGCTGAACCGATTCCTCTTTCTGCGCAATGAGTTCGCTAAACTGGAGTGCCGTAAATACAAGCAAGAATAAAAGCAGCCTTTTCATTTTCCCCCTCCTCAATTACTCTTTAATAAATCATAGTATGGTTTGAACATCGGTTTGGCGCTGCTCACTTCGCCGAGCATACGCACTGTTTCCCTATATCCGTGTTCGAATTCCTTTAAAAATGTCGGGCAGTTTTTAATGTTCTGATTAATCAGGAGTCCGGTCTGAGCGGATTTAAGTATAATACCGCTGTTATATACACCGTCGTTCCAATTGGACTGATCCCAGAATCTCTTTGTACCCGCTAAAAACTTAGTAAATGAATAGAGTCTCTTCATTTTACCCGCTTTCCCGTTTAACAGGCTCCCGTCTTCCGATGGAAGTGTAATTTCAAATACTAGTTTTTTTGTTACCGGCTCTTTTCCGGTATGGAGAATTGCCGAGAGTTTTTCCCCGTCGTAATTCCAGGAAGCGGCTTTTCCCTTTCCGTCATAATTAATTTTCTTTCCGTTTAGCAGAACCGTTTCGGGAGGAATTGTGTTGACCAGTCTTACTTCATAAGTGCGGCTGCGCATCATACCCGGATAATTGCCTTCTGCGGGGAGAACTGTTATTATAATCTTGTTATCTTTTCTTATCTGAGAATAGCGGAAAAGAGAATATTTTCCCTTCTTGAAATTCTGATTATTACCTTCATCTTCATACATAGAAGCTGAACCTGAATTTCCAGGGAATACCGATAAAATAATCTTATCTGTTTTTTCTTCGAGGTTCTTAACTTTCGGCTGCATAGGAATGATTGAACCCGCTTTTACATAAACGGGAATCTCATCTATTGTAAATGCCCTCTTAACAACGGAGCCTCCTTTAATCAGTTCCCCCGAAGACCATTCGTACCAGTCCCCTTCGGGAAGCCAGGTAGATTGATATGTAAACAGGCTGTCCTTTCCTATTGCCCTTGTAACGGGATGTACAATCATATCGTTTCCGAAATAGTATTCGTTCCGGAATTTATAAGCTTCATCCTTTTCGGGATATTCATAATAGAGAGGCTTGCACAGGGATATTCCTTCGTCGTATGATTTGCGGGCGGCAGTATATATGTAAGGGACAAGCGCATAGCGAAGATCAATCAGATCCCGCATCTGGAAGAAATACTCCGAAGGATATTCCCATATTTTTCTCTTTATGCCGGTATCGTGCGTAGCGTGCGTTTTGAGCAGAGGACTGAAAACGCCGAACTGAAACCATCTTGTAAGAAGTTCGGGATCATTATCCTGATTAAGGTGATGCCCTCCTATGTCGTGTCCCCAGAATCCGAACCCCACATTTGCCGCCGTGGTTGTAAAATAGGGCTGATAATCGAGGCTTGCCCAGGATATCTTAGTATCTCCAGAGAAGCCGATCTGATAACGGTGATTGCCTAATCCTCCCCATCTGTGATAAATAAACGGGCGGATCCCGTTCCTTCTTTCCATATCGCTATAGTGTACATAGTTAAGGTAAAAAGTAGGATTAACTCCCGGTATTGTTGTGGTTGACCACTGCTGCCAGTCGAGCCACCAGAAATCAATTCCCATCTTCTCCATAGGATGAAGCATTATTTTAAAATAGTTTTCGGCAAATGTCCTGTTGGTAATATCGAAAGGAACATATTGTTTAGTAGCCGGATCTATTCCAAGCGCCTTTGCCATTTCGGGATATTTTTCTTCATGAGGCTGAACTCCGGAGGCGGGATGAAGATTAAGGCACATTTTAAGATTCTTTTCCTTTTTCCAGTTCAGCATTACATCCGGCATCGGGAAAAAGTTTTTATCCCACGTAAATCCGGTCCAGGCAATACTCTGTCCGGTTGGATCTTTAATTCTTTTTCCGTCTTTGAAAAATTCCTTTTCTATTGTAAGATGCCAGTCCATATCTATTACAAAAACATCCATCGGAATATTAAGACTTTCGAATGTATCAATAATCTCATAGACTTCTTTTTGCGAATAGGGCCAGTAGCGGGAATACCAGTATCCGAAAATATATTTCGGAGGAAGAGAGATTTTTCCTGCAATCAGTGTAAAATCGAGCAAGGCCTGTTTGTAGTTATGTCCGTATCCGAAGAAATAGATATCCTGATATTTCCCCTCCGGCCGGGCGGTAACCCACGGCCAGTCAGAATTATCGAACAGAGGTTTTTGCGAATCGTCAATTACGCACCAGCCGTCTCTCGAAATTATTCCTTCTTCAAGTTTAATTTTAGTCTCGGGCTTATTCGGATCTCTGTATTCGCCGTCGGTTCCGTCGAGAGTTCTTGTTGTGCCTAAAAGATTCCCTTCGTTTGTATCGCCGAATTTCCATGTTTTGTTTTTACCTGCCAGTTTAAACTCGGCTTTCAGATTTTCAGCAGTAAATGGGCCGCTGTCAATTTTGTATTTAACCGTAACTTCGCCTGTTGAAATTTCGAGCCATCCCTCCTTTTCAGTCTTTGAAAACTTCGGTACGCTTAAATTCCTGTTTACTATAGTAAGTGATGCGCGGTCTTCGAATTTTCCCTTATCGCTCCATTCCATTCTCATAACGCGCGGAGTAAGCACAGTAAAGCGGGCATTACCCGAATTGATAACCGCCCCCGCGTCGGGCACAGGATTATAGTTCTGCGCAAATAAGGGGAGCGAAATAAGCAGCGCAATCAGGAACTGAACCGGTTTAATCTTCATTTTTATTTCTCCATTTGATTTCAAAATAGTACTACCGCAAACGTTTGCGGTATAATAAGGGATTTAAGTAGACTCTCCCACTACCAGCCTTGTCTTTAAGACAATCTGCTCACCGGCGGCTTCCCTTCTTTTTTCAATTCTTTCTATCAGTACCTCCGCCGCCTTCTTTCCCATTTCGAATGAGGGCTGGCTTACGGTTGTAAGTCTTGGCTCTATATAATTAAGGAGCTTGTTGTTCGAAAAGCCCATCAGAGCAATCTCATCCGGTATTTTCATCTTCGCCTCTTTAATCCTCTGGAAAGCACCCAGAGCAACTGGATCGTTAACGGCAAAAACCGCATCCGGCTTAAGATTCCCCTTTATAATTTTATCCATCGAGTCATATCCGTCCTCTTCATTCATACCGCCGTAAAGAACAAGCCTGCTGTCCGCTTTAATTTTATTCTTTTTGAGCGCGTCCATATATCCAAGGTATCTCTGATGTGCATTGCTAAGATTTTTAGGGCCGGCAAGATAGGCAATTCTTTTGTATCCCCTGCTTACAAGGTGATTTACAGCCTCAACAGCCCCGTTTCTGTCGTCTATAATTACTTTTGTGGTATTTATATCGTTGCATACACGGTCAAAAAATACAAGAGGCGTTTTTCTATCCAGAACTTTCTTAAAATGGCTCCCCTCTTTTGTCTTTTCCGAAATCGATACAATTATTCCCGCTACCCTGTGATTAAGTAAAACATCTATATTAATCACCTCTCTGTCATATTCCTCATTGGATTGACAAAGTATAAGAGTATAACCTGATTTATATACAACCTCTTCAATACCGCTTATTGCAGTTGAAAAAAAGTCGTGTGTAATTTCGGGAACAATCACTCCGATTGTTTTAGTGGTATTGTTCTTTAATCCCTGAGCCATCGGATTGGGAGAGAAATTGTGTTTTAAGGCAAGGGCCCTGATTTTATTAATTGTTTTTTGACTTATATCGGGATGGTTTCTCAGCGCGCGGGAGACTGTAGAGGGGGAGACCCCCGCAATGCGCGCAATATCTAAAAGGGTTTTTTGTTTCATTTACACTCGCTTCCGCAAACGTTTGCAAAGATCTTCATTACACCGTTTAATGTCAATATAAAAGGGAAAAGTAATCCATATTAATGTTCAAAAAGCAGGTACATAAAAAGGGGAGGTCTAATCCCATTTATTGCAGAATAGTGTTTAACCTGTCTTGCCATAAAAGGTAGGCTTCGCACACCTGTGGTGAGGTTTCAGAAGAAGGAGTAATTTCTTCGATGCATTTGAGATTTGAAAATGCTTCTGAGGGAGATTTATAGATACCGGCGCCAAGAGCCGCGCCGCGGGCCGCCCCCTCTGCTCCGTCTGTATCAAAAAGGCTTATTGTAACACCGGCGGCATCTGCAAGAGTCTGCCTGAAAACAGGACTTAAAAACATATTAGCATTTGCTGCCCTTATGAGAGCGGGATTTAAACCGAGTTCCTTCATAACATCAATTCCATACCGGAATGCGAATGCAACTCCTTCCTGCGCTCCCCTGAAAATATGAGCAATTGAATGCCTGTTGAAATCGAGCCCCATTATATGGCTCCCCGCATTTCTGTTGCCCAGCATTCTTTCCGCTCCGTTTCCGAATGGCAGAACAGATATTCCCTTTGAACCGATAGACGCCAGTTCGGCTATCTGATTCATCTGATTATATGAACATTTATCAGCAAGATATTTTCTAACCCAGGAGTTTAGTATACCGGTGCCGTTTATGCAGAGGAGAACGCCGATTCTTTTTTGAGCCCCGGTGTAATTCACATGTGCAAAATTATTGATCCGGGAAGCGGAATCTACAGCGGGTTTTTCCGTTACAGCATACACCACACCCGAAGTGCCGGCCGTTGCGGCAATCTCTCCGGGATTGAGCACATTCAATGAAAACGCATTATTCGGCTGGTCGCCGGCTCTGTATGAAACAGGTATTCCCTTCTTTAAACCCAATTCTGAAGCGGCCTTTCCGCTTAGATACCCCTGTACCGAAAATGTATCTTTTATATCCGGCAGAATGGAATTGCTGAATCCGAAATAATTCATTAAGGGCTCAGAAATTGCGCCTTTATTAAAATCCCAGAAAATTCCTTCAGTCAGTCCCGCTATTGTAGTAACAGCCTCGCCGGTCATCTTAAGTGCAATATAGTCCCCGGGGAGAAGTATTTTACTGATTCTGCCGAAGAGCTGCGGCTCGTTATCCTTTATCCATTTCAATTTAGATGCGGTAAAATTTCCGGGGGAATTAAGAAGATTATTAAGACAGTATTCTTTGCCGATTGATTCAAATGCCTTCTCGCCAATCTCAACTCCCCTGCTGTCGCACCATATAATTGAACTGCGGAGAGGGGTCCCGTTTTTATCGACCGCTACCAGTCCGTGCATCTGGTAGGTAATGCCAATACACTTAATCCTGTCGGGATTTATTCTGTTTTCTTTAATAAGAGAGTTGGCAAGCAATTTTACATAATCCCACCAGAGATCCGGATTCTGCTCTGCAAATCCCGCAGAGGGGGAAGATATTTCCATTTCTCCCGGGGGATAGAATCCTCTGGCGGCAGACTTTCCCGTTTCGGTATTGAATATTGCCCCTTTAATTGAGGAGCTGCCAATATCTATTCCCAGACTATACATAACTGCCGCTAATAATAAGGATTGCCATTTAAGAAAAATTTTATTTATGATTATTGGAGTGCAAAATACATTTTTGATCTAATAAAATCTATTTTATCTCCTTGAAATATCTATTAAGTCTTCATTTTTTTCATCTCCATAATTATTACAACAAAGCATAAATATTAAAAAATTGGGACAATTATAGTTTAACGAGTCTAATTCAAAAACTAATAATTTTAAGTTGTAAATACTTAAAACAGTTGAATATTATTTCATTCTCCCCTATTTTTGCATAAAATAAATCGGGGAACTAATGGCAGAAGAAGTTGTAATACACTACAAATTCCGCAATAGAAAAACCGGCGACTTTAAAGAAGTATTTATTAAGATACCTGATGTTGAAAAGTATGCGATAGGACATAAGAAACTGTTTGATATCCATGAATACCGTGTTTGCGAGAGAAGATTATTAACAAAGGAAGAGTTTGATAAGAAACCTCATATATACTAATTAATTGTTTGAGGACTTTTCCGTTTTTGTTTAAGAGGATTAAATTTGAACTATTTTCTTCTTTTAATTCTCTCCCCTTTCTTATATAATTGAGAATAGATATGAGAAAAATATATCCTCTTATATTAATAGCACTCCTTTTTGCCGTACAATCGGAAAAGAAAGAGTATCTGCTCAGCGGATTTAATTCCTATTCGGATTATGCCGATTATTATCATTCATCGGTAGCTCAGCTTAAATTGAGGCACAATCCCCGTCTGGTTTCAAAACTTCCCGATATACTTCCCTCAACCGACCTTAAGGAGCTCCTCAATTCGACGATAATTATTGATACAACTTCAGCTGCTTCATATAAGTCAGGCGGAGAATATTTTATTAAAGCCGCAGGTTTTAACAAAGATAAATTCCTTTGCGACCTAAAATGCAGCGAGGATATATATAATTCAATCCGAAATTCCGGAAGCGGGCATTTTCTCCTCGCACTTAAAGTAACTTCTGTAAAATCTGAACGTAATATTGTTGAACTCGACTCGATTGATAATAAGTCCCTCTTTGTAGATAACGGAAATAATATATTATTAAGGGGGGAATGTCTAGAGGCACTGGAATTACCATTCCCCTATATAAAAAGCGATAATTAACAACACACCTCAAATAATCAGAGCGAAGTATGAAATTAAAATTATTACCGCTCCTCTTAATACTCTTCATTTCGTCATCAGCAGTTCTTCCACAGCTTAAGATAAACGACAAAACCAGCCTTACTCACCTTAAAACCAACCTTTCAATTCTTGCTTCGGATGAATTTGAAGGAAGAGAGACCGGTACCAGAGGTGAAATTCTGGCTTCAATGTATATAGCCGCGGAATTTGCCAAATACGGACTTACGCCTTACGGCGATAACGGCACATACTTTCAAAACATAAAGTTATCTTCTAACATTTACGATATCGCTTCTAAAATATTCTGCGAATCTCCCGGCGGAAACCGGATAGAATTAACTTACGGCACCTCTTTTTTGAAATCGGGCGGCGGTGTGTGCGACCCTTCCTATTTTAACTTTAACGGAGATATTGTCTTTGCCGGTTACGGCATTACGGCTCCTGAGTTTAATTATGACGATTATGCATCCCTTGACGTTAAAGGAAAAATTGTTCTTCTCCTTCCGGATGAACCATACAGCGAAGATAATAATTATTTTAACGGAAGCCGTCCTTCACGCTATGCTTTAGCAAATGCCAAAACTGATAATGCCTTTAAGCACGGAGCTGCCGGTGTATTCTTCTTTCCTGAGTCCTGGAGAATGAAATTCTGGGATACTTTCAAAAAGTCGGCTATGACCGGGACTTTATCGCCGCAGACTAAAGCCGCCGTTAAAGTAATTCCTTCTTTTGTCTTTACAGAAGAGGCCATGAATGCAATTCTTGCAGGGGAAGAAATCGACTTCGCAAAGATGAGCCAGTCGGTTGAAAAAAAAGAAAAGATTAAACCATTTCCACTAAGAAAAAAAATTAAACTGGAATTAAAAGATAACTCCCAGGTGCGCATGGCGCGCAATGTAGTCGGATTAATTGAAGGGACAGATCCGAAACTGAAAAATGAATATGTTTTAATGAGTGCTCACTATGATCACGAAGGAATCAAAAACGGGGTGGTTTATAATGGTGCCGATGACGACGGTTCGGGTACAGTTACAATTATGGAAGCAGCACGCATTATTAAGGAGAGCAAACTTAATAAGCGGTCTGTTGTTGCCCTTCTTGTAACAGGGGAAGAGAAAGGGCTCTGGGGATCAGCATTTGCGGCCGAAAACGGCTCTTATATTCCAAATACCGTTGCAAATATCAATATAGATATGGTTGGAAGGGAGCATCCCGATTCGGTTCATGTAATCGGCTCAAATAAACTCAGTACTGAATACTATAATCTCATAAGAGAAGTAAATGACAAGACGGTTAAACTTGGCTTTAATTATAAATATGACGATCCAAACGACCGCCAGCGCTTTTTCTACCGGAGCGACCATTATAATTTTGCTCTAAAGGGAATTCCCATTGTCTTCTTCTTTGACGATATGAGATCCGACTATCATAAGCCGACTGATGATATTGAAAAAATAAACTTCGACAAAATGCTTAAAGTAGTTAAATTGTCAGCAAATATCGCAATTAAGGCAGCCAATCTTAATCACCGTATAAAAGTGGATAAAAAACTGGAATAAATAAGTGAAAATTTGAAACCCGGCTCTGCCGGGTTTTTTATGCTTGACTTTATAATTGTCTTATCGTATATTTACGATATACGATAATGGAGGAATGATGGCGGAAAGAAAAACAGATGAATTTAATGAAGAGGAAATATTCCTTGCCGGTCTTGCGAAAGCCCTTTCGCACCCTGCCAGGATTAAAATACTCAAGATTCTTAATGAGACCAATGCCTGTATGTGCGGCGAGATTGTTGACCGGCTTCCCCTTTCGCAGTCGACTGTAAGCCAGCACCTCAAGGAGCTTAAGAAGGCGGGGCTCATTCAGGGAGAGGTTGAAGGGCCCAAAATATGCTATTGCATTGATGGAGCAGCCCTTCAAAAAGCAAAGAATTTATTCGACAAACTGTTTGTAAAACTTAATAAGTGCTGTTAAGGAGCCTTTATGAAAAACGAAGAAGAAATAAAAAAAATAGTGAAAGAAAAGTACTCGGCAATTGCCGGGGGAGAAATATCAAGCTGCTGTTCATCTTCATCCTGCTGCGGAAGCAAGGAAAATGTTTTTTTTAACATTCAGGACAGCTATGACAGTCAAAAGGGATATATAAAAGATGCGGATTTGGGACTCGGATGCGGACTCCCGACCGAATTTGCTCTCATAAAGGAGGGAGAAACAGTTGTAGATCTTGGAAGCGGGGCCGGCAACGATGTCTTTGTAGCCCGGGCTTATACAGGAGATTCGGGAAAGGTAATCGGAATTGATATGACCGAGAGTATGATTGCCAAAGCTGAAGCAAACAGAAAAAAGCTCGGGTATGCTAATGTTGAGTTTTATCTCGGCGAAATTGAGAATATGCCTTTGGAAAATAATACTGCCGATGTTGTAATAAGCAACTGCGTTCTCAATCTGGTACCCGATAAAAAATCCGCCTTTGCCGAAATATACCGCATTACGAAACCGGGAGGACGTTTCTGCATTTCCGACATTGTAATTAAAGGAGAAATGCCGGAGAAACTTCAAAAGTCGGCCGAACTCTATGCGGGATGTATCTCCGGAGCACTTCAGGAAGAGGAATATCTTGAAATAATTAAGTCCGCCGGATTTAGAGATGTCGAAATAAGAAAGAGCAAATCGGTTATTCTCCCCGATGAATATCTAAATGCGCTTGACGTTACGGATGCTGCAGAAGAATTCCGCGGCAATGGGGGAAGAATAATAAGCATAACCGTCACCGGAACCAAATAGACCAATTTAAGCCGCATCTCTTGATGCGGCTTTCTTATTTAATTGCCTTAAAGAAGGCTTCCATTTTCATTTGATCCAGCTTTCCACTGCTTCTTATTCCGCTGCAAATGTCAACGCCGTAAGGACCAACCTCTTCAATTGCCTGTTTAACGTTGCCGGGATTCAAACCTCCGGCCAGAAAAACCGGAACCTTAACCTGCTCAACTATTTTCCTGCTGAGGCTCCAGTCGTGCACTCTTCCCGTTCCCCCAAGCTCTTTCACAGGAAGATTTGGATTACCGCTGTCCAGAAGAAGTGCATCTGCATATTCCGATTTCCTGCTTGCATATTCAACAGAACTTTCATCAGTAACGTGCACAACCTGTACCAGTTTAATATATGGCGCTCTCTCTTTTATTATTGTAAAATCCTCATCGGGAACATCGTCAACAAGCTGGATTGTATTCGTCATGGTTCTCTGATGGTGCTTAAGAATATCCATTGCGTGTGTACGGCTTGTTAAGAGGAATGTCGCAATTGGAGGAGGTACCCTCGAGGCTATATTAAATATAATCTCATCCTCAATCGGTCCGGGACCGCTTGGCATTTTACCCACCAGACCGATTGCCGATGCTCCTGCGGCAATTGCCATGTTTGCCTCTGACAGCGACTGAATACAGCAGATTTTGACCTTTACGTCCATATAATCCCCATAATTTAATTTCTTAATATAAAATTAATATTCCACACTTGGCGGATTCCGGGATATTTATTACATTTCGGTACATAACGAAATGAGATTATGGAAGACCTTACTAAAATTTTAAAAGCGCTGTCAGATTCAAACAGAATCAGAATAGTAAAGATGCTCGGAGAACGCGAGCTCTGCCTATGCGAAATAAGCTATGTGCTTAAGCTTGCCAACTCAACCGTTTCACAGCATCTTTCAATACTTAAAGATGCTGGTATTGTTGTTGATGAAAAAGTGGGAAAATGGGTTAATCACCGCCTCGCTTCCTCATCCGCCAGCAGTTATATTAATGAACTTATGCCTCTGCTTAAAAAATGGCTTGTTGACGACAAGAGAATACGCGCCGACTTGAAACTGCTTGCTTCGGCAGACAGGAATAAGCTTTGCGCCTGATATATTTCGCCGTTTAACGAATCAAGAAGAAAGGAATAAAATGAATATAAGAATCCTGATACTTTGCACAGGCAACTCCTGCCGGAGCCAGATGGCCGAAGGCTATCTTAAATCACTTAATCCGGCAATGGAAGTCTTTTCTGCCGGAACCCGTCCTGCTGAAAAAGTAAATCCTTATGCCGTTGCCGCAATGAAGGAAATAGGAATTGATATCAGCAATGGTATTCCGGAAAATGTTGATATCTACTCTTCAATGCATTTCGATTTTGTTATTACTGTATGCGATAATGCAAAGGAATCCTGCCCGGTATTTACAGGTAAAGTCGGGCAGCGGCTGCACATCGGGTTCGACGATCCTGCCGACGCTGAAGGCACCGATGAGGAAAAAATGATTGTTTATAGACGGGTCCGCGATGAAATTGTGCGTGATTTCGAAAAATTTTATGAAGAATTCATAACCAAGATGAAATAGAAGAGAGGCCATATGTCTACCCTCACAAAAAAATTATCATTTCTCGACCGCTATTTAACATTATGGATTTTCCTGGCAATGGCAATAGGGGTTCTATCCGGTTATTTCTTTCCCGGGATTGTCGGCTTCTGGAATTCCTTTCAGAGCGGCACAACAAACATTCCGATTGCTATCGGATTAATTCTTATGATGTACCCTCCCCTCGCAAAGGTAAAATATGAAGAACTTGGGGATGTATTCCGCAATGTAAAAGTACTTTCTCTTTCCTTAGTCCAAAACTGGATTATAGGGCCTCTGCTTATGTTCTTCCTTGCTATTATTTTCCTGCAGGATTATCCGGAGTATATGGCGGGACTTATTATGATTGGTCTTGCGCGCTGTATTGCCATGGTTATTGTCTGGAACGAACTTGCAAAAGGGGATACAGAATATGCCGCCGGACTGGTTGCGTTCAATTCAATATTCCAGGTGCTCTTCTTTTCTGTTTATGCATATGTTTTTCTTACAGTATTTCCCTCCTGGCTCGGATTAAAAACCTTTGCGGTTGATATTACAATTGGCCAGATTGCCGAAAGCGTTTTTATTTACCTCGGTATTCCATTTATTGCTGGAATTATCACCAGGTTTACCCTTATAAAAATCAAAAATAAAGAATGGTATCAGACAAAATTCATTCCAAAAATAAGTCCGATTACTCTTATTGCGCTTCTGTTTACAATAATAGTAATGTTCTCACTTAAAGGGGAATATATCGTTAAGATTCCGCTGGATGTAATCAGGATAGCGATTCCTCTTCTTTTCTATTTTGTTATTATGTTCCTGGTTTCATTTTATATGGGGAAGAAGGTGGGCGCCGACTATTCCAAAACCGCAACCCTCTCTTTTACTGCGGCAAGCAATAATTTTGAACTTGCAATTGCGGTCGCCGTTGCCGTATTCGGAATAAACAGCGGCGAGGCTTTCGCGGCGGTTATAGGCCCCCTTGTTGAAGTGCCGGTTTTAATAGCACTCGTAAACGTAGCCCTCCGCATTCAGAAAAAATATTTTCCTGATGCTAATGAAGGAAATGTTAAATCACCCGATCTCTGTCCTTAAAACCAGGTTAAAATGAAAAAATTAATATCAAAGAATAATTTGATTTTACTCCTTCTATTACCGGTATGGATTCTGGTATATATGAATCTTAAGGAGATTACAGATTTTCTAATTTACGAAATTGCCGGAATGGAGAAAGGGACTCATCTTACCGAAGCAGTCTGGTTCTTCATTTTCGAAGTCCCGAAAGTGCTTCTTCTTCTAACCCTGATAGTATTCATAGTAGGTATTGTCCGCTCTTATTTTTCCCCCGAGAAGACCAGAAAACTTCTGGGAGGCAAAAAACTATTTGTAGGTAATGTGCTCGCTTCATTACTGGGGATAGTAACCCCGTTCTGCACCTGTTCGGCAATTCCATTATTTCTCGGTTTTGTTGAAGCCGGAATACCCCTTGGCGTTACATTTTCCTTCCTGATTGCGGCACCTATGATTAACGAAGTTGCTCTTGTACTTTTATTCGGATTGTTCGGGTGGCAGACGGCACTTTTATATTTGGGTACCGGATTAATAATAGCCATAATTTCCGGGTATATAATCGGCATTCTTAAACTGGAAAAACATGTTGAGCCCTGGGTGTACGAAATAAAGGCCGGAAATGCTGAATTCGAGGAAATAAAAATTTCATTCAACGGCCGTATTGAAGCAGGTATAACCGCCGTTAAAGAGATTGTAGCGAAAGTATGGATATATGTCGTAATTGGAATTGGAGTCGGTGCGGGTATTCACGGTTATATTCCGGAAAACTTTATGGCCTCTTTTATGGGTAAGGATGCCTGGTGGTCGGTTCCGGCCGCTGTTCTTCTTGGAGTACCAATGTATTCAAATGCAGCAGGCATTATTCCCATTGTACAGGCTCTTCTCGGCAAGGGAGCTTCGCTCGGTACAGTGCTTGCCTTTATGATGGCCGTTATAGGACTTTCATTGCCGGAGACCATAATACTTAGAAAAGTGCTTAAAATGAAACTTATCCTCGCATTCGTGGGAATAGTGGCCTCGGGTATTATAATAGTCGGTTATATTTTTAACATTATATATTAGGAGACAAAACAAATGACAGTTAAAGTATTAGGTTCGGGATGCGCAAAATGCAACAAGCTTTATGAAAAAGTAAAAGAAGTTGCTCAGTCAAACAATATTGACGCTGAGATTATTAAGGAAACAGACATTCAGGAAATAATGAAATACAAGGTTATGATGACTCCTGCTGTTGTTGTTAACGAAAAAGTGAAAAGCTACGGCGTAATACCTAAAGATGAACAGATACTTGAATGGCTAAAGGAGAATTAATATGAAAAAGCTGATTCTATTGTTCGCCCTCTTCTCATTTTCAGCCGGATTTGCACAGGATAAAAAGAATGAAGTAAAGCCCGAAGTTACTTTTGTAGAACTCGGTTCAACGACCTGCATTCCCTGCAAACAGATGAAACCGGTTATGGAAAATATTGAGAAGAAATTCTCGCCGAATGTTAAAGTTGTATTTTACGATATCAACAAGGAAGAAAATAAAAAAACAGTTGAACAGTATAAAATCAAACTCATTCCGACTCAGGTATTTCTTGATAAAAACGGAAAGGAATTCTTCAGGCACGAAGGATTTTATCCGCAGAAGCAGATAGAAAAGCTGTTAGCGGGGCGCGGCATTAAACCCCTCAGATAGGTAAACTTATGATCGAATCGGTATTTACATATTTATACGATTTAATGTACAGCTCGGCACTCTTTGCTGTTGCGGCGTCATTTATATGGGGACTTCTCTCAATTCTTCTATCTCCCTGCCACTTATCCAGCATTCCGCTCATAATCGGTTATATCGGTTCTTACGGAGAGATATCCATAGGAAAGGGTTTCAGGATATCTCTTGTTTTTTCAGCCGGCATTCTGATTACAATTGCGCTCATTGGTGCTGTTACCGCCGCAATGGGAAGAATTATGGGAGATGTAGGTGCAATTGGAAATTATTTTGTTGCTGCAGTCTTCTTTGCCGTAGGGCTTTATCTTATGGGGATAATAAATCTTCCCTGGGACGGGGCTTCAATTAAAGGAACTTCAAAGAAGGGATACACGGCCGCATTTGTATTGGGTTTATTGTTCGGCATCGGACTCGGTCCCTGCACTTTTGCATTTATGGCTCCTGTTCTCGGAATTGTTTTTGAAACCGCACAGACTAATGTACTTCTTGCAATACTTTATCTTGCCTCATTCGCGATTGGACATTGCGCAGTAATAACAGCGGCAGGCACGGTTACCGGCAAAATACAGAGTTATCTAAACTGGACTGAAAAGAAAAAAACCGTTTTATGGATAAAACGGATATGCGGCTTTCTCGTAATTCTTGGCGGTGTGTATTTTTTAATTAAGTGAGTATTATATGAATCCGTTTTTTACCCTAAAAGGAAATGTTATTAATGGCATAACTCATTTCTCTCCGCGCGAAGCGCTTGTAGAATGCCGTAAAGGAGCGCTGCTGCTTGATATGAGACGCGATCATGAAATTGCATACAAGCAGTTCGACGTTCCAGAGGTAATCTACGCAAGAATCAATTTCATTAAAGAATATTATGACGAGCTTCCAAAAGATGTTCCTTTAATAATCGCAGATCATGCGGGAGTTCACAGCAGGGAGATTACAGAATTCCTTGCCGAAAAAGGATTTAACAATGTTGCCAATCTCGCCGGCGGCATATTTGAATGGGACCGGGACGGGCTTCCTCTCAAAATCGACAATGATTCAATGCTTAGCGGACAATGTCTTTGTGTTCTTAGGACAAAAAAGAAAAAAAACGAATAATTTCCTCAATTTTGCGCGTCGTCACATCTCAGACTTCATTCTTACCATTATTTAATTTTTCTCTTCCCTCAATGCTTGGTATATTTGTACTTTGAAAATAAAACTTTGATGCGATATGTTAAAGCCCAAATTATTTACGTTAGCAAAATCTCTTACCAGGCAGCAGATACTAAATGACATGACAGCAGGATTAATTGTGGGAGTTGTTGCACTTCCCCTTGCAATTGCATTTGCCATTGCTTCCGGCGTGTCCCCCGAAAAAGGCATTATTACAGGAATTATAGGGGGATTTATAATTTCGTTTCTCGGCGGAAGCCGTGTTCAGATAGGCGGACCAACAGGTGCCTTTGTTGTTATTATCTACGGAATTGTTCAGCAGTACGGAATGAACGGACTTATTGTTGCAACATTTCTTGCGGGAATCATTCTTGTTATAATGGGAATTGCAAAACTTGGCCAGGTGATAAAGTTTATACCATTTACAGTTACAGTCGGATTTACAAGCGGAATTGCCGTTGTAATTTTTTCATCACAGATAAAAGACCTGTTCGGTCTAGGAATACAGAATGTGCCGGCCGATTTTGTTGAGAAATGGGGAGTTTACTTCTCCAACTTTCATTCGGTTAATCTTTACGCATTGGGAATTGCGGCATTCAGCCTTTTTATAATGATTTTCTGGCCAAAAGTATCACGCAAGATTCCCGGTTCTATTGTAGCTATAATCTTAACAACCGCAGCAGCATACTATTTTAAATTCCCCGTAGAAACAATCGGAAGCAGGTTCGGCGAAATTTCAGCTACATTCCCCGCGCCCACTCTTCCGACAGTAAATTTTAAGATAATTAAGGATTTAATTCAGCCGGCAACCGCAATTGCTCTTCTGGCTGCCATTGAAGCGCTTCTTTCCGCAGTTGTTGCCGACGGTATGATAGGAAAGAAACACCGTTCAAATATGGAGCTCGTTGCACAGGGAGTAGCAAATATCATATCTCCTATTTTCGGCGGAATACCCGCTACCGGTGCAATTGCGAGAACTGCAACAAACGTTAAAAACGGGGGACGCACCCCTATTGCCGGCATTACCCACGCTGTTATTCTTCTATTAATTATGCTTTTCTTTGGAAAGCTTGCCGGACTCATTCCAATGGCTTCCCTTGCAGCAGTGCTTGTTATTGTTTCATATAATATGAGTGAATGGAGAACTTTTAAGTCCCTACTTAAAAGTCCGCGCAGCGATGTAGCTGTATTATTAACCACATTCTTTCTAACTGTGGTTTTCGATTTGACTCTGGCAATTGAAGTTGGAATGGTGCTTGCCGTTCTCCTCTTTATGCACAGAATGGCTCTTGTTACAAACGTTGAAGTGGTTACAAGAGAATTCAGGGAAGAGAATGAAGAAGAGACCGCAGATCCGAACGGAATTGAAAGGAAGTCAATTCCCGATGGAGTTGAAGTATATGAAATTAACGGCCCATTCTTCTTCGGCGCGGCTTCTAAATTTAAGGATGCAATTAGGGAATTCGAAAAACCACCAAAAATCAGGATCATCCGTATGCGTAATGTTCCCGCGGTAGACGCTACCGGCTTACAGTCAATTAAAGAGTTTTACGAGGATTCTAAAAAAATGGGAACACAAGTTATTCTCTCCGGTGTTCATACACAGCCGCTGGTAGCTCTTACACAATCGGGCATTCTTGACGAAATCGTGGAAGATAATGTTCACGGCAACATAGACGACGCTTTGGACAGAGCCCGCGAAATTTTAGGCCTTCCCAAACTCGGAAGACCGGAAGACTTTGTACCTTCAGTAAAAAGAGACAAATAAAAAGGATAACTCTATGGCAGAAAAAGAGAAGAAAGTTTCTACGTTCAGATCATTCCCGAAAAACTTCTGGACTGTAATTGTGATGGAGTTTTTTGAAAGGGGCGCATATTACGGGGTAATGTCGGTTCTTTCAGTTTATCTGGTTCTTGATATTTCCAAGGGAGGACTCGGCTTTTCCAAAGAAAGCGTCGGCATTATCAAAAGCACTATTACTCCCTTACTCTACTTTCTTCCAATCCTGTCAGGGGCAATTGCGGACCGGTTTGGATACCGCAAAACACTAATGTTCGCCTTCGTTGTAATGAGTCTCGGTTATTTTCTAACCAGCTTAATGACAACATATTCCCTTGTGTTCTTCAGTCTTTTATTAATGGTTACCGGGGCCGGCTTCTTTAAGCCAATTATTTCGGGCACAATAGCCAGGAGCACGGATAAATCCAATTCAACGCTCGGATTCGGAATTTTCTACTGGTCAATAAATCTCGGCGCATTCCTCTTTCCTCTTATTATCATTCCTATTCTAAAGGATATAGCGTGGTCCTCAATTTTTGTAATGGCTTCAATCTGCACAGGTTGGCTTGTTCTTCTGAACATATTTGTGTACAAGGAACCGGAAAAACCTGCCAGCAGCAAGACCGTTCCGCAGATATTGAAAGAAGCAGCGCTTGTAATAAAGGATTTCCGTTTCATTCTTATGATAGTAATCTATTCCGGATTCTGGATTCTTTATTTCCAGATGTTCGATACCGTTCTCTGGTATCTTAAGGAATATGTTGATGTTACCCCGGTCAATAACGCAATAAATTCTTTTCTCTCCATTTTTGTAAACAATCCAAACTGGAAATTCGATTCTGAAACAGTTACTGCACTTGAGGCTGGGACAATTATTCTCCTCCAGCTTTTCATATCTAATCTGGTAAAAAACACCAAAGCACTTCCGACGATGATATTCGGCATTTTCCTCGGAACAATAGGAATGGCAATCCTGGCATTATCATCACATATATGGGTATTTATAATCGGCATTGTAGTATTCTCAATCGGCGAAATGATTGCCCATCCAAAATTTATCAGTTACGTCGGGCTTATAGCGCCGGAAGATAAAAAGGCTTTATATCTCGGCTACTCATTCCTTTACGGAGTTATCGGAAGCGGCATCGGCGGTATACTCGGAGCAAAATTATATGTTCATTTTGTAGACGGACTTCATCAGCCTTCTACTCTTTGGATGATATTCAGTCTAATCGGAGTGGCAACGATAATTGGTTTATTCTTATATAACAGATACCTGGCTCCCAAAAGCGAGAACAATTTATAACAATAGAAAGCAAATGTGTCGGTTAAATTAGAGCTTCTTGCACCTGCGAAGGATATTGAGAGCGGCAAAGCGGCAATAAACTGCGGTGCCGATGCGGTTTATATTGGCGCCCCAAACTTCGGCGCGCGTGCCGCTGCGGGAAATAGCATAGGGGATATTATCCTTCTGGCGGATTACGCCCATAAATTCAGGGCAAAAGTCTACGTAACAGTAAATACTCTTCTCTATGATAATGAGCTCGAAAACGCACGCCTCTTAATTCA
>JAEXUB010000164.1 GCA_023453125.1 Bacteroidota bacterium | reverse complement strand
CAGGAAGGAAAACCGCAGCCGGTTATTAATAAGAAATCGGCCTCGGAGCTAACTCCTTCTCTGGTAGGGCTAAATGAGAATGTGAATGAGCTTAAAGTTGGGAAGACGGCTGAACGCCTCTCTTCGTCAGTTATAAGCGAGATTAAAAGAAGAATGGGGGAAGCGCGCGTTTTAAAGCTGGGGGATAATGAATATCAGCCGGAGGAAATTGCCGCTATGATATTCAAGCATCTTAAAGAATACGGCGAAGATTATCTGGATGATGAAATAAAAGATGTTGTTGTGTCGGTGCCTGTTTATTTTAATGAAGCCGCGGTTTTGGCTACACAGAGGGCTGCCGAACTGGCCGGACTTAATGTGTTAAGGATTATCCAGGAGCCGGTTGCAGCCGCAATTGCATTCGGGTACGGAAAAGATTACCTCAATAAGAATATTCTGGTTTATGATTTCGGCGGGGGGACCTTCAATGTTAGCATTGTTAATTTTACCAAGGAAGGAGCTTCGATAATTGAAAGCACCGAAGTGAATTATCTGGGGGGGGCCATATTCGACCAGAGACTTATAAGACTTATTAAGGAACATCTGAGAGATGAGTTTGGCGTTGACTCGGCCGACGATAATCTTGAATTAAAAATTAGGGAGGAGGCTAAAAAAACTAAGGAACTCTTCTCCAAAGGGGAAATTGAAAACGTGGTCGTTTCCTTTATAGCAATTTACGAGGGGAAGCTTATTAACTTTAAAATGATTCTTACTAAGGAAAAACTTGAGCTCCTTACAGAAGATTTAGTAAATGAAACCATCATTACAATGGACTCCCTGTTTGAAAAGGGAAAAGTCAGTAAGGAAGAAATTGACTGGGTAATTCTTGCCGGAGGCTCTACGCGGATGCCGTTTATAAAAGATAAAGTAACTTCATATTTCGGTATCCCTCCGATGTCCGATGTTGAACCCGATCTTGCCGTCAGTTTCGGCGCCGCTATGCTTGCAGGCATTATTAAAGCCGGAGGGGATATTGCGTGGATTTAAACTTGCTTATTGCTATTAAAATATGAATAAGGAAATAAAAAATAAAAACGGATGTGTCTTCTGCTCACCGGAAAAAATAAGGATTGAAGCAGAAAATGAACTTGCCATTCTCTTTTATGACGGTTATCCGGTTACTATCGGACATTCATTAATTATTCCCAGAAGGCACGTAAAGGATTATTTTGAGCTTACCCGGGAAGAATTTGCCGCAATAAATGAGCTTATTCTTATTCAAAAACAACGACTTATGGAACTGGATAAGTCGATAGAAGGATTTAACATTGGTACTAATGCCGGAGAGACGGCAGGGCAGACAGTTATGCATTGTCATATCCATTTAATCCCGCGCCGGAAAGGGGATATGCCCGACCCGCGCGGCGGTGTGCGCGGTGTTATACCGGAAAAAATGAAGTACTAAATACAAAGTCCGGCAAATTCTTTTCATAGAAAACTAATAATCTATATACACGTCTAAAACCCAAAGAGTTTACTTATTATAATTGAATTCACTTTGGGAGGTTACTATGAACGGCAGAAAAATTATTGCGCTGGTTTTAATCTTTGTGCTTACTTCCTCTGCAGTTTATCCCTGTACAACATTTTATTTCAAGGATAAAAAAGGAAATCTGTATTTCGGAAGGAATTTTGATTTCCCGACGGGACTGGGGCATATACAGATTAATTTGAGGGATCAGGTAAAGACTTCGGTTACCTGGCCGGGCAAGAATGAGGTCCAGCTTAAATGGATTTCAAAGTACGGAAGCATTTCATTTAACCAGAACGGAAGGGAAATGCCATACGGGGGAATGAACGAGGCCGGACTTGTAGTCGAGCAGATGTGGCTCCCCGAAACCCAATACCCTTCATTGGATAACAGAGGTGGACTAACCGAGCTTCAATGGATTCAGTATCAGCTTGATATGTGCGCTACGGTGGAAGATGTGATTAATACGGATAAAATTCTCAGAATCTCCTCATTCTCAAAGGCTCCAATACATTTTCTGGTTACAGACGCAAAAGGGAATGCCGCCGCAATTGAATACATTGAGGGGAAGATGACTTATTACACCGGCGATTCATTCAAATTCTGCGCTCTGGCAAATGATACTTACAGCTCATCGGCAGATTATAAATTGAATAAAGACGCAAAAGGGAATAAACCCTACCTTAAAGAGAGGGAAAATTCTCTTGAGCGTTTCTATATTGCCTCCTCTATGTCCAAAGCATTCAACTCCGATAAAGATAAACCGGTAGATTATGCCTTTGATATCCTTAAGAAGGTAGCGCAGGAACCGGGCACACAATGGAGCATAGTATATGATGCCGCGAATAGAAAAATTTATTACCGGACGGCAGTCAATAGGGCAATTAGAGAATTAAGCCTGAGCAGTTTTAATTTCATCGGAACGGGGAGAAGGCTTTATCTTGATATAGACGCAATGAAAAACAAACCGGAAGATTTCCTGGATTTTAATTTCGCGGTGAATAAAAAGCTAGTCCTTGACGTATGGAACGCGGTACCGTTTCTTAAAAACAATCCTCCCGAAGAAGCAGCGGCAATTGCGGAATACCCTTTGACTATTAAATACAAAGGGGATAAATAACAAAATATAAATCAAATAGATTGCTTTTATTCAATAATTTGGAAATATTGCAGAGTCAATAATATTCCCCCTTATCAATCCCTTTTTTGCGGGTATGAAAATACTTGTCTGAATAGATTATTTGTCTATCACAAAACAGAGGATGGATATGAATAAAAGTCTAATCGAATACGGCACTTCCATTTTTGAATATTTCAACCCCAAAGCAATTAAGGGAGAAAAGTATGGCTGGGCATTAAGAAATATTGGGCTGTTCTTAACGGCCGGTTTTATTCTGCCCTATTTCTACCGGGTAATATATTTTGATTTTGAACCGGGACAAAGCTCAGCCTATTCCGAAATACCACACATCCTCAGGATTATACTCTTTTATCTCCCGATAATTTACGGTTTCGGGCTTTTGGTTTACTCGAATTATACTGATGCCGGGAAGCTTGATATCCCGTTATTGATTATTGCTGTTATTCCCTTTATCCTTTTGCCGGCTTCCCCCTGCTCCGCCGATCTGGAATTCTTCCGGATTACAGGCATTAATACTCTTGGTACAATATGGCTCTTTCTGCTAAGCCATATTCTTTTTATGGCGGGTTTACTGCTCAAGAAAGAGGAGATTAAGTATACCGCTCCAAGAATTCTGATTATAACATCTCTTATAATATTCATTTTAAATCTATTAGTGCCGGCAAGGATGTATATCTGGGATTTTATGATCTCCTACAGCCGCGATAAAATGCTTATTGCAATGCCATTCAGTCTGATTAATGAGACAAAGTATTTTACCGGATTGGTTCTCCTGATTTATCTTCTTTTAATGCTCTACATCTATGCGCGGGAATTGTATCTTAAGAAAAAGCAGGATGTGAATGATAGCCAAACAAAAGGATGGTATGCATTATCCTGGGTAATTCTGCTTGCAGGAATGTTTCTTGCGGGAAATGGGGATATTTTTATTGCAGGAGTATCGGAACCGGTCTACCCCTGGCGCGCGCATCTTCGCGAATGCCTCTACTATTTTAAATCCGTTTTATACCTGTTTCCTTTGTTTGCTTTTTTAATTATTCAAATCTTCAGACTTATAAAGGAATAAAATATTTTTACATACGCAGCCGGAGTTGTAAAAGTAATATTATTTTGATTTAACGGCTTTCTTAGGCGTATTCTTTTTTGCTGCCTCTTTTGCTTTATTCTCCTTTACCCGGAAGCGGATTATTTTTTTTACAAGAGATTCCGGAATGGGGGAGGTGAATGGGAACTGAATGGTCCCTTTTGAGAAAGTAAAATTCTTCAGTTCATTTTCAAAGTTCTTTATTCCGCTTGCAAGAGGATAGAATCCGATATGGTTTTTATGCGCCGCAAAATAACAGAGTACCCCTCCCAGTTTATATGCCGGCATACCCCAGCTTATTTTTTCTTCGGCCCCTTTGGCATTGTTAAGAATTAAGCTTCTTAGCTCCTTAAGCTTTTTGCGCACAGGCGCCGGATGATTTTTAATATATTCTTCTACCGTTTGGGGAGCGCTTTTCTCTTTAAGCATTTGTCTGCCTTTCGTTGTGGTCTATACAGTTTAAACAGGAAATAAGTTTGCAAAGTTCATAAGCACCTGTTTTGCAGGTGAGAGAGTCTATTGTAATATTGATTTTTTCTTTAGCATTTTGTTTAGCGAATGTTTCACTCCGTGCGAGAAAGTTGCAAGGTAATGGTCCTGAATTAATACGGGAATTTCATTTTTCAACTCCGGGTGCCTCTCGGTAATGCTTAGAATAATCCTGAATGCCGTATATCTTACAGAAGGCTGTGCCTGAACCTGTTCCCAGATATTCATACACTGGTCAAAGAGCATACCTTCCTGCGTATCGGTTAAAGTGAATTTCTCAAGTATTTTTAAAATCTCCCTCTTATGCCCGTCCCTGCAATTTGGAAGCGCCTTAATGAAATTCTTTAAGTGGGGTTTAATCCTTTTGTCATTTTTTTCTATAACATCAAAAAGGAGCCAGGCAGAACGCCAGGCATATGGCTGCTCGTCCGAAAGGGCAAGCTTTACGGCTTCTTCGAATGAAGAGGGATTGTCTTCAAGCCATTTTATCATTTCCGGCTTGTAGAATGACATTAATACTTTTCTTAATCCGGTTTCCATTTAACTTTCCAAATTCCCAAGGCAATCCAAATATCGTTAAATATTCTCATAAAGGGAATTGTAAAAAAACGGCTGGATTAAGACCCTGCTGCCGGAGAGCACATTGCCGTCGGGGACCATTCCCCGAGGGGGAAAATAACCCATCCGACAGTTCTGCTTATGATACATAGCAGGATTTATGCTGTCTGCCCTTACCCTTGAAAAGGGAAGGGCTCCGGCATTTAAAACATACTTGAGAACTGCGGGAGGAGATTTGTGCAATATATTCTAAACATCTTCCTCATCCATTTAAGAGAATTATTAATGTTGTCCGGTTCGGGGGAAACTTTTTGTGGATGATTAAGTCTAAAGTGTGTCACATAAATACTTCTCAGGGTAGAAAATGAATCTCAAGAGTATATTGCTGTTTATTATTTGCGCACTCCTTCTATTTGAATTCAGCAGGGATATTAAGGCGCAGGCAAATATTACCCCGGCCCGGGATTCAGTATTAAGCAGGATGCTTAAATACGGGGTAACCGGAATTGCCGTCTGTAAAATAAATGAGAATAAGATTATATGGAATGAATGTTTTGGATGGGGGGATGCAGAAAAGAAAATATCAGTTAATCCGCAGACTCTTTTTATGCTGGCATCTGTCTCAAAAACAATTACAGGTGCCTCTCTTATGCATCTGCTGGATAAAGGGCTTTTTAAACTGGATGATGACATAAATAAATACCTCTCATTTGTAATTAGGAATCCTAAACATCCGGACACACCAATTACATTCCGGATGCTTCTTAATCATTCATCTTCATTCAGCGATAACCGGAAGTATATTGATTCTCTTTATGTCTACGGAGACAGTAAGGAGCCGGGACTTGAAGACCTTTTTAAGCAGTTTTATGATAAAGCCGGAAAGTATTACAGCGATATGAACTTCAGCGCCGGCAGGCCGGGGGAGAAGTATCTTTACTCGAATTTAAATTATGTATTAATAGCTGCCCTGGTTGAAAGGATATCGGGAAAATCGTTTTCAGCCTATTGCAGAGAGAATCTCTTTGTCCCTCTTGAAATGAAAGAAACAGCATGGTTTATAAAAGACCTGAATCCCGATAATATGGCATTTAATTATGTTGCCGACAGCCGTACCGAAACAAAGAGAAGGAAAATTGAACATTACGGATGGCCCGGCTATGCTGACGGCTGTCTGCGCACAAGCATTGAACAGTATTCCAATTTTCTTCTTATGCTTTTGAATAAGGGAAAATTTAAAAATCATCAGATTCTCTCACCGCAAGCAGTAAGTGAAATGTTTTCACTGCAGGATGTGGATATAAAAGGCGTTCCAAAAGGGAAAGTGGATTTATCAGGTATCGGACTAACCTGGCACTATCTTAAATTACCATCGGCCGGCTATTTTTATCATACCGGAGGGGGAACGGGTATTACCACTTTCGCATTTATCGATCCGATAAACGGGAATGGGGGCGCGGCATTTATCACCGGCACTCTTTCCCGTGAAAACGGAAATAAAATTCTTGACCTGCTAATTAAATAGGTTGTTGATGTTTGCCGTCGGGGACTATTCCTTGACGGGGTAAATAACCCATCCGGCACCTCTCGATACCGCGGTTTGCAACCGCGTACTCGAGGAACGGAAAAACAACAAATCACTTATTTTACTCTTGTGTAAAATTCCGACTGCCCGCCTTCCCTCGAAGATGGAAGGCTACCTGCACAGTTGGAATAGTAGTGTGAACGGCGGGTTAATTTATTTGCTGTATAAACACCAAACCGGTTATCGTAGGAGCACCGAATTATTTGTACTTATGCCGCAAGCCTTCCAATTATGAGGGAAGGCGACGGGCATCGCTGATGAGACCAATAAAAACGCTGAGCCCGTGGATGGGTTATTTATCCAGGGGAAACGCATCGATGCCATTCATTCATCAAACCAAATCCGAGGGGATGAGTGATTACTACAGCATCTTGAGCTTGCATTTAACAACGCCCCCTTCCCAGAGGGCAAACCAGACTTTATCCTTTTTATCAACCAGAATGTCCATTGAATTGGGGGTTACCATTGCAAAGGCTCTGTTGGAAAATGTGTAATATCCTCCTTCCGGAACGAGCATATAAACTCCGGCAGGAGTGGCAAGCCATACATTTCCCCTGTAATCTGCGGTAATCTTCTGAATTCTTCCTTTAACCGAATTGGGGAGAATGTATTCCTTCCAATTTGTTCCGTCAAAGTACATTAGTCCGCCGGTAATATTGCCGTAGTTGGAATAATTTGCGGGGAAAGCGCACCATATTTTTCCAAAGGCATCAATCGCAATTGAGCCTCCGTCAATACCTGCAAGCTGATGGCTTCCTCTTGTATATACTTTCCATTCATCATTTACATAAGAAGAGATTCCCCCTTCGGAAGCAATCCACAAAGCCCCGGTTTTATTTCCCGTAACAGAGGAAACAGGTTTTGAAAGAAGGGGAGTGCCGCTTATTGTGCCGTTTGTAACAAATCCCCGGTTAATCAATCCCAGCCCTCCTTTAGTACCTACATATATACCCCCATCCTGATTGCAGTAAATGGAGGTAATGTAATTTGAAGGGAGTCCGCGGCTCTGATTATATATTTCCCAATCATTGCCGTCATAATTAACCAGGCCGTTCATAGTGCCTATCCATAGATTACCGTTCTCGTCAATATCTATAGCGGTGATAAAATTGCTCGGCAGGGGGGAGTTGGAAGTATTGAAATTGGTGAACCTACCGTTAAGCAGTTTAGCAAGTCCGTTATCGTATGTACCGATCCAGACAGCGTTATTAATATCAACTTTAAAGCAGACTATTCTGTCGCTCGGAATTTTGGAATTTGCCGTCCGGAAATCGAGCCATTCTGTTGTATCCTGCAGCCAGAGATTAACTCTTGAGGTCTTTCCTCCAATAACATCCACATATGTACTGTCCGAACGGTATCTGAACTGTTCATATTTAATCTTATATCTCCCCGGGAGCAGGTATTTTATGGTATCCGGTGTAAAGCGGGCAGTATATACGTCATTAAGATATATGTACGCGCTGGAAGGCTCCGTGGTGCAGTAAATATTTCCGTAATGGTTTAATACCGCAAGGTAATCTATATGCACGCTGCTTAATCCGGGCTGGGTACTGCTAAGACTGAATACGGTATCCAGAACGGAATTAAACCGGAGGCGGATGCTGTGCTCCCCTCTCGTAAGCCAGCTTATTGTATCGGGGGTGCTGTGCCCGCTGTATTTTCCGTCCACGTATATCTGCGCTCCGGCAGGATTGCTGGTTATAAGAGCCGAATAGTAATTTCCCAGTTCATC
>JAEXUB010000160.1 GCA_023453125.1 Bacteroidota bacterium | reverse complement strand
GGTTTTTCCATCAATGCGTTTAATGCCTGCAGCCTTGAGGCATCGGCAAGCGCCTTCATAATTTCTATGCTTTTTTCTATTTCCATGGCTTTTATATTTATTTCGATAAATATCGAAATAAATATAAATGAAAATGGCCGGGTTGTCAAGTGGGCAAAGCGCAAATACCGGCAGTCGTTACAAGGCAGGCCTAAAACCGATATTATCAATCATATTTAAAATAAAACCGCCGGAACTGCTGTCCCGGCGGACTAAGAAACCTTATAAAATCCTGTTATTCAATTGGTTTCGGGGCGTTTTTCTTTAGATAAGAAATAATTGTTTTCTTTTCGGCCTCGGTCATTTTTGGCGCGCCGGTTGTTACAATCTTCATAAATGCATCAATTTCTTCCATAACACCGGGATAACCGATATTCTGGTCCTTAGGCATTACGTTTGAATTGGCAAGCATCTCTCCTTCGGGGGTAAGGAATGCGTAAAAAGGAATACCCGATTTAGCACCCCCTAATTTATCCATTAATTCCTTTCCTCCGGCGTTTTCAAACTGGGCAATCTTTTCTCCCCGTTCCATAACGTCGAGATGGGTGATTTCAAAGTTTTTTTCAAAGATTCTTTTCAGTTCATCGCTCTGCATTGCTTTATCCAGTCTTTTGCACCAGGAACACCAGGTAGCGTGAAAAATAAGGAATACATTTTTATCGCCGGCTTTTGCCTTTGCGTAAGCTTCTTTCATAATTTGGTCTGCAGGCAGAGGTTTGGCATCCTGCGCCGGAATTATAGATGCAATGAAGAAAAAGATCATTCCCATTAATAATGCTTTCTTAGCCATTTTGTACTCCTTGTTTATGGTTTATATTTATACAGGAAAAACTAAATAGAGTTTCCCAGTTATTCAAGGCGGGATTGAGGAAAAATGAGAATCCTTTAAGATTAAAGCATAAATGGAGGGGTATTAAAACAATATCTAATTATCATACTTCCCAATGCCGATTTCCAGAGTTTTGTCTACTTTGCCTCAACAATCTTTACTGTAGAATTATGCTTTATTATGGCTTCCTTTAGCCTTAAATGTTCTCCCTCAAGAGTACGGAAGATAAAGGGCTTAAATCTTTTGTCGCCGGTAAAGATCTTCATTGTTGTCTCAATGCTTTCTTCGTCAGATATAAGATGCACTTCTGTAATGCTATTTATTTCGAATTTTCTCTTCCAGTTGATCTTAAATAAATACAAAATTATGGCTGCAACAAAGAGGAGCGAAGAGATGAAGAGCATTATTAAATCGATTGTAAATTTGAATTTATCTGTATTGTAATGACTGATAATACCGTCCGCTTTTAAAATAAGAAAATAAATGACGGGTATTGCAAAGGCGAATTTAATCCATAAATGCTGAAGGGAGATGCTTTCATAGCCCAATATGCTGTTATCTATGTAAACCTTTCCTGAAAGCGAGGTAAATTCTTCTTTCATCGCATAAACCTGATGCTCAGGCAGTTTAATTTCAACTGAATGGTTTAGTTTTTTAAGATGTTCCATAAGCCTGTAATGCTCCTTTTCCAGAGTCCGGAAAAATATAATTTTTCTTCTTCCGTTATTGAGCCTGAAGACTGCCTCTGTTTCGAAAGGATGATCAGCTTTACGAAGGATTACCGACCGGATGTTCTGAATGTTCATTTTTGAGGGAAGGTGTGTTTTGAAGAGCAGATCGAATATAAAATAAAGAAAGAAGAGTAAGGCTGCGGCAGCGGGAATCAGAGCGGCATAAAAAAGAAATCCCCTTCTGCCTGATGGCAATTCGAAAAGCATAGTGATAATAAATGCAAAGCCGAGTAGGAATAATGCATAACGGTCCTTTTTGCTTTCCTGCCTTCTTTTTTCTTTTAAATTTTCCCCGTCAAGATATAGCCTGCCTTCGGCGGTAATGAATTCCGGATGCATTTGTCCCCCTTAAACCGTACTTTTTGAATGAACTAAATCGTCCCCTTATCTGTTTGCAATATAAAAAAGAAGGGAGAAATATGAAAGTTAAAGCTTTTTTTGTGACGTTAATAATTCTGGCATTATCGGTTAATCTGGTATCTGCCGAAAATAAAGGGAAGGATTCCGAAATGAAAGAATCAATCAAGAACATAGTTGTTAAGGATATGTCGGGCAAAGATGTTAAGCTCGGCTCCTATGAAGGGAAAGTGGTACTTATTGTTAATGTGGCAAGCAAGTGCGGTTATACTCCTCAGTATAAGGGACTTGAGGAAATCTACGAAAAATATAAGGATAAAGGATTCGAAATTCTCGCATTCCCCTGCAACGATTTCGGAGGACAGGAGCCCGGGACAAATGAAGAGATTCAGCAGTTCTGCACTTCCACTTATGATGTAACATTTAAGCTTTTTGACAAGATTAAAGTTCTCGGAGAAGATAAATCCCCCCTCTATTCAATTTTAACGGCACAGCCGGCATATGAAAAAGGGGATGTTAAATGGAATTTTGAGAAATTTCTAATCGATAAAAACGGAAATCCTGTTGCAAGGTTCCGCAGTAAGGTTAAGCCTGAAAGCGAAGAAATGAAACTTGCTATTGAAGCGGAATTGATGAAATAAATTAAAAGGGGGGCACGCCCCCTTTTTTATTTAATATCACCTTTTGTGGAATAAGGAAGAGAATTTAAATCCATTTTTGACGCAATCTCCTCTGCCTCTTTAATCCTCTCATTTACAATATAAAACTCCACCGGCATTTCGATAAAATAATTCATTGTACTGTAATAATCGATCTCTGCGTTATCAAGAATGGATGCAAAGACTCCGGCATCCATTTTGTTGAAGCTATAATTCAGCCTTGTGTACTCACTTTCAATTGCCGGGACAAAATTTCCCCCGCTCTCTTTAGTCCCTTCATCCTTCTCTTTAAGAAGAGCATTTCTGCAATCGGGAGAGGAACAGTAATAAAACTCTTTTCCTTCCGTAAGGCATTCCCGGCAGAAGAATTTACCGCAGTTATGGCAAAAGCTTAATGCCGGCTTATCCTGATGTTTTGTACAGCTATACATCTATTCACCTATATCTTCATTCCACAGTTCAGGTCTTTTCTCAATGAATTCTTTCATAAGTGAGATGCATTTTTCATCCTGGAGGACTTCGACTTTAACGCCGCGCGATTTGAGTAATTCTTCTTCCCCCATAAAATTCAAATTCTCGGCAATAATCACCTTGGGGATTTTATAGAGCAGAATGGCTCCGGTGCACATAGGGCAGGGGGAGAGGGTAGTGTAAAGAACCGATTCTTTATATACTTTTGCCGGCAGCCGTCCTGCATTTTCTAACGCATCCATTTCGCCGTGCAGAATAGCACTTCCTTTCTGGATCCGTCGGTTATGCCCGCGTCCGATTATCTTTCCATTATGAACAATTACTGATCCGATGGGGATACCTCCCTCGTTCATTCCTTTTACTGCTTCTTCATATGCCGCTTCGAGAAATTCGTCTTTCATATTTATCTCCAAAAATTTAAAATGTTTTTAAGATTATACAAAAAATATGGGGGGAATAAAAGTAAAATCGGGGGGCATTTTATATCCCCCCTCAAAGATTAGTTCATTAGAAATTTATTCTGTTTTTCTCCTTCGGAGAGGAGGAACTGGGAATTAAGACTCCGCAGGCGGTCGGTCAAATCCTTAAAGTCTTCAACGTGCTGCGAAATCAGGTTCATACCGTTTGCAGTTTCCTGCGAAAGGGTATTTATCTTTTCAACATTCTTAGAGAGTTTGCTGCTCACTGCAGACTGAGCCCTGCTGGCTTCGGCAATTTCGGTTACTTTTTCCATAACCTGTTTAAATGTATCTTCAATTTCCTTAAGGGCAAGGCCTGCCTTATCTGCAAGTTCAATGCCGTTGGCAGTTTCTTTTCTTCCCTGTTCCATCGAATAGACAGCCTCTCCGGTATCTTTCTGGATTTTGGAAATCATCTTTGCAATTTCTTTTGTAGCCGAAGAAGTTCGTTCGGCTAGTTTTCTTACTTCGTCAGCCACAACAGCAAATCCGCGTCCCTGCTCGCCGGCGCGCGCTGCTTCTATTGCTGCATTAAGTGCTAATAAGTTTGTCTGTTCCGCGATTTCATTAATCACATTTACAATAGCCCCAATTTCCTCGCTTGATTTTCCCAAAGCCTGTACAACGTGGGCCGACTGGTTAACCTTATCGGCAATATTGCGCATACCGGCAATAGTCTGGTCAACCACCTTGCCCCCTTCCTCAGCGGAAATTTTTGCTTTGCCGGCAGTCTCGGCCATCGATTCCGCGGTTGCGGCCGTATTGTTTATTGTCCCGTTCATATCATCAATAGCAAATGCAACTTCCATGGTCTGGGTCGTCTGCACTTCAAGTCCGCTTGAAATATCCTCTGTCAGTTTGGTAATCTGCATTGCTGCTTCGGCGTGAGAATCTACAGTGCCCGAAACCTGCTTGAGTGCATCGTCAAGATTTTCAATTGCCGCATTAAGAGTTTTCTTAAGGTTGGCGTGGTCTCCCTTATATTCGCCGTGCATTCTTACGGTAAGGTCGCGCGATGCAAGTTTCTCAAGTGTCTTAGAAGCCTCATTCACAGGCCCAATTAAACTGTTGAGAGTCTGATTTATCCCCTCTACAATTTTCCTGTAGTCCCCCTCGTGTTTCGCTGCGTCAGCCCTGATGCCGAGTTTCCCCTCTGTAGCCGATTCTGATAGATCGTGGATATCGTGAACCAGCGCGCTTATCTTCTCTTTCATCGTCTGCATTGCAATTCCGAGCAGGTCGAATTCCGAAATTATTTCAATGTTAACATCAAGATTCCCCTGAGCAATATCCTTGGCCACTTCGGCCTTCCTTTTTAATCCTTCCATCATAACATAGAAAGCATCTGCCAGTTCTCCAATCTCATCCTGAGTGGCCATATTGAAGCTAAGGTTAAGGTCTCCCTTGCGGGTTCTTTCTTTTATTTCTTCGGTGAGCATAAGAATTGGCTTTGCGATGGCTTTTGCAATAAAGTAAATTGCCATTGCAATTACCAGAAGGCTCAGAATGAATATTATTGTAGAACGTGTTGTTAATGCCGACAGAGGGGCATCCTCCTCGCTTTGTGCCACGCTGAGTACAAGCATAAGGTCGATGCTCGGCACTCTTCCGTAATAGAGTATTCTCTTTTCGCCATTCACGGTAGCAACGGCATTTCCTTCTTTGCCGGATACAATTTCTTTGACCACTGTCTCGTAATCTTCAAAATTAATCCCGTCATCTTTTATATCTGTAAGTTTCACTTTCAGGATTTTCGTTGAGTCCGGATCGAACAGCAGAGAACCATCCTTGTCAACAAGCTGAATTTTTCCTGTCTCGAAGAATTTGAGTGTAGCAATAAAATCGGTAAATCCTTTCATACTGAGGTCTGTTCCCCCTATTCCGAGCAGAGAGCCGTCATTATCGTAGATTGGAATTCTTGAATTGAGCGCAATGAGTTTTGTAATAAAATCGGGGGAAATATCCCAGGATGCTCCACCGGCGGCTTTAGCTTTTAAATACCAGGGGCGCTGTGTAACCCGGTAGCTTTCATCGGCAGGGTAGGGGTCCTGCGAATAATACATATCTGTCTTTTCGCTGGAGATAAAAACCGATTTTATCTGTCCGTCATTCTTAACTATCTCGCCGAAATATTTCTGGATTTTATCATATACGGGATCTTTACCTTTCTCAACATAGCGGATACTGTTAGAGCGGAGCCAGTCTTTAATAAACGGAGAGTTGCAGGCAGTCCAGCCGATTCTCTCTTTTTCCTTTGCGAATTTTTCGAGAGTCTGAATTGTTTCGTTTAGTTTCCCGGCCGCTTTCTCGGCAGTATTGTTTTCAATAACATTCTTTGAGAAATTATTGTAAACCAGGAAGATTATAACGAAAATAATTAGATTGATTGAAAGTGTAGATATAAGAATCTTGTTGCGGATTTTAATTTTTTTAAACACAACAGCCTCTAACATTTAATTATATGCAATTGTTAAAGGGGTAAAAATTCAAAGCCGGCAGACGGCTAGAATAAACACTCGGACCCCAAAAAGGATTAACCTTTCTATATTATCGTCAAAAAGGGGATTTTTTTAATGCATTTAGGGGAAGTGTAAAAAATATTTACACTTTTTCGGGCTTAAGTAAAAAAGACTATTCGGGGGATTCTTCTTTTTCCGGCTGGATTGATGGTTTGGGAGAGGAAGCGGGAAGTGTGCGTCCCGCTTTACGTAGTGATTCCTTTAATAGAAATTCAATCTGTGCATTTATGCTTCTCAGATCGTCGGCAGCCCATTTTTCGAGAGCTGAATAAATATTCTCGTCAATGCGGAGTAAAAATTTCTTTTTTTCTGCCAAAAGGACCTCTCTTTATGATGTAATTACAACTGATTTTTTTCTCTGCTCATTTATACCAAGAATGGCGCAGGAGCAGAGGAGAAGCGGATTCTTAATTTCGTCGAAGTTTAAATCTGATGTAATTTTTCCCTCTTTGACTTCCAGAAAAAGGCTGTACTTAATAGAAAAGAAGAGGAGAGGCACGCCGGCCGAATCGGTGAGTTCAAGCCGGTTATTAAACAAAGATTTACTTTTTACCTTGTATTCAACCCCCCTCTTCTCATCCTTAATTGCTGCTTTGCCGAATGGACTAACACTGCAGGTAAAAAATATTTCATTTCCCTGTCTCAATTGGTAAGTCTCTTTCCAGATGCTTTTGCGTGCGAATTCATAAATTTGATTGTTAGAGGAAATAATGCTGATATTCTGTCTGAAGAATCCTTCGAATTTAATTCCGCCTAAATATTTCCCCTCCTTTTCGAAAATCAGGTTGCGGGAATCGGCCGATTTAATGCTTAATTCAAACATACTGTCTCCTCTAATTTGAAAATCCGGAAGTAAATGCATTCTTTAATACTTCTTCATCTAAGACTGCCGGAATATTTCCTTCCGATGCGTACCGGTAGAGAACAAGATTATAAACTGAATCGAGCAGTGATACGGAAAATGAGAGAACAAGTAGGGATGCAGCACTTACAAATAGCCCAACAGTAATAAGCGGACTGCTGCCGTTCAGTGAAAAAGATTTTGCCATATGGAAAAATAAAATCAGGAGAATAAAAGTAACAGCGCTCAGTCTGTCTATAATCGTTATTCTGCGGAACCGTTTTTCACCCCACTTGTTTTTCATTGTATCCCTGCTGGAATTAATCGCGCTGAATATATCCCTGTCCCCGGTTATAATGGCCGGAAAGATTAAGTGGGTATACCAGGCGAAAGCGGTTCCCGAAAGAGCCGCTACCAATTTGCTTATCCATCCCGCCTTTTCAAGAAGAATACGTATAATAATTAGAGCGGATGAAGAGACGAACACATAAATAAGAATTGATTTGAAATGGGAGAATGCAATTTTAAATCCCTCTTTAACTGCCGGATTTTCTCCGTTGAGCTTCAGATTAATAGCCGCGATAAGAGCCGAATTGAAGAATATTGTAATAAAGCTGCAAAGGAGATAATAAAGAAAGAGATAGAAATAAAACTGCATTCCCATTTCATCCGGCTCTTTGCCCGATAGAGCCGCGCTGCTGAAAAGGGGAAGTACTAATGAGATAATTACCGCTGCCGATGCAGTAAAAGAGATAAGAGGGAACAGGAGAAAATTCCTGTTCCCTTTAAGAAGAGAAATGCATCCTTCGGCAATTCGCCCTGCTTCCCTTTTTTTGTATCTCAAATCCATTTTACTATTGCCCCCGTTAAAATAGATTATTGATACAATGTGCCTGTATTAATAACAGGCTGTGCTTGTGTTTCAGAGACAAGTGCAACAAGAAGGTTATTAACCATGGTGGCCTTCTTATCCTCGTCAAGTGAAACAATGTGCTGTTCGCTTAATTGTCTTAATGCCTGTTCAACCATGCCGACAGCTCCTTCAACAATTTTAGTACGAGCGGCAACAACTGCCTGAGCCTGCTGTCTGCGGAGCATAGCCTGTGCAATTTCCGGTGCGTATGCAAGATGGCTTATTCTTGATTCCAGGACTTCAACCCCTGCAATTTCGAGTCGGCTCTGAACCATCTTTTTCAATTCCTCTGCAATTTCGCTCTGGTTGCCTCTTAGTGATTTTTCGTTATCGGATGAATCGTATGCATATTCCGATGAGAGGCTTCGGATAGCGGTCTCGCTCTGGATTGCCACGAATCCGCTGTAGTTCTGAACATCGAACAAAGCGCGCGCTGAATCTACAACTCTCCATACTATTACTGCCGCAATTTCAATCGGATTTCCGTGCAGGTCGTTTACCTTAATCTTTTCGCTGTTAAAGTTGTTGATTCTCAATGATACTTTTTTCTTGTCGGTGAATGGATTAACCCACCAGAAACCATCTACTCTTATTGTACCGGTATACTTGCCGAATAAAATCAGAACCCTCGATTCATTAGGCTGTATTACGCAGAAGCCCCCTATCATAAGGAAGAAAAGAAGAAAACCGGGAATAATAATCCATAGCAGTGCAGTATTCTCGGTACTTATTCCCATAGCTAATGCGTAAATGCTTCCCCCCAGGAGAGCAAGTACAATAAAGAGCATTAAGAATCCGTTGGTTTTTGTTGCATTTTTTTCAGTAATGGCGTTCATTTTTGTTACTCCTCGTTTAAGCTATCAGAATGATATCACTTTGATAGCTCATTGTCAAGAAAAAATTTCGTTTAAAAAAGAGTTGTTGTCTTGTATAGAACGCCTTTTTAAGTCAGGAAATTGAATGATACCTTATTTTTGCCTTGAATTTGAGCCGTTTACTGGCGAAATTCGCTTCCGAAAATGGAATTCCGAATGAGAATAAAATTACTTTATTTACTTTTCCCACTGCTCCTGGCAGTAATATCCTGCAAAAGCAGCAGCGAACCGGAAACTTCGCAGGATTCTTTTCAATGGGAATCTCTTCCGGGAAATAATACCGGCTTAAATGATACTCTTCTTAATGACGGATACCGGTCCGCTGACCTGTTAAATTATGTAAACGGGATTCTTATTGTACGCGACGGCAAAATCTGCGCCGAAAAATATTTTAACGATTATACTAAATCTTCCTATCAGACTATCCGGTCAGTCTCAAAAAGTTTTCTTTCGGCTTTAATTGGTATTGCAGTGAATAAAGGAATGCTGAATCTTGAGACAAAATTCGTGGACCTGTTTCCCGAATATAATAATGTTTCCGATTTCCGGTTTAAGAATATTACACTCCGGCACCTTCTTACTATGCAAGGAGGAATAAGAGGGGATGACGAATTTTATATGACTTTTTATCTTAGCTCAAACTGGATAAATACGATTGCTAACCGGGAACTGCTGTTTTCTCCCGGCACCTCCCGTTTTTATTCTACAGCCGGAACTCATCTCATTTCGGCAATGCTAACGAAAGCATCCGGCATGAGCACGAGAGAATTTGCCGAGAGGTATCTTTTGGAACCTATGGGAATAACCGTTAAGGATTGGGCAAGGGATCCGCAGGGAATTTATTTCGGCGGCAACGATATGTACTTTACACTCAGGGATATTGCGCTCCTGGGAGTTCTTTACTTAAGTAACGGAAGCTTGGGAGATAGGCAGATTGTACCTGCCGACTGGGTCAATTCTTCAATTGTTTATAATAGTTCATCTTCATCGGCCTGGGGAAGTCTCTCTTCAATCGGATATGGTTTTCTTTGGTGGTCAGGGAACATTGCAGGGCATAGGGCGTTTTTTGCGCTCGGTCATGGGGGCCAGTATGTTCTTTGCATTCCGGAACATAACATTGTGATTGCAACAATAGCCGACCCTTACGGGGATTGGGATACTGCAGATATGCAGGAAAGACAAATAAACGGGATTATTGCCGATTACATTATTCCCGCCATTAAATAATTATTTGTCGAACTAATAACAATGAGTCAATATGAAATTCAAAATACTGCTTTTAATAACAGTCGCTTCATTTGTTTTTTATTCATGCGATGTAGAGCATCCGGTCGAACCGGAATTCTTTATTGAGAATTATAATTTCCAGACGGGCACAACCGGTCAGGTAGGGCTGACAGATTCTCTGATATTCGGTGGAATTAACTATGCCCTCCAGACGGGGTTTGTTAACAGCGTAATTATAGTTAAAGACAATAAGCTTATTACCGAAAACTATTTTAACGGAACAAGCCAGAATACAGTATTCGACATTAAATCTGTGACAAAGTCATATGTTTCTACTTTTGCCGGCATCGCAATCGATAAGGGGCTTCTTTCTCTTGATGCCAAAATGATTGATTTTTTCCCTGAATTGAAGGACCATCTCCCGGACCAGAGAATTAAAAACATTACTGTACGGCACCTTATTACAATGACGAGCGGACTGAAACCGGATGCCCTTATATTCCCTGATATAGCAATCAACGACTGGACTTCATATATACTTTCCTACACACTCGATAATGAGCCAGGCACTTTCTACCGCTATTCCGATTCGGGGGCTTATCTTCTTTCGGCCGTTATTACAAAAGCAACCGGGCAGAATACATTTGAATTCGCAAAAAATAATTTCTTTAATCCTCTTAATTATGCACTGCAGGGGTGGACTAAAACTACTACCGGAGTTCCAATAGGGGGGAGCACTATGATGTTCACTCCAAGAAATATGGCTGTGCTCGGACTTCTGTTCCTCAACAAGGGGAAACTAAACGGAAGGCAGGTTGTAAGCGAAAACTGGATTAATAACGCCACTATCGATCAGGTTCGCTGGCAAAATGAAGAGTGGGGACCGGTTAAAAAACTCGGCTACGGTTATTTCTGGTGGACAGGAGAAATGAACGGTAGAAAAATCTATATGGCCGTTGGCTATGGGGGACAATTTATATTCTGCGTTCCCGACTGCAACTTTATAGTCTCAATTATTTCAAACGGATTTGTCCTCTCGGCAACTGCGAATGAACAGTCATCAAAAATTCTGCAGATAATTGCCGATTATTTTTTACCGGCGGTGAAATAAGCTGAATAACCGGCAAGTATTAATGCGGAAAAATCTTATTTAGGGGATGAGTCAATAAAGGGGACAAAAGAACTCATCCGGCGGAATAAGGATGTATATTCACTCCACAGAGTAGAATAATCGGGGAATGGGTAAGCACCTATCGAATGAGGTTCATTTTGATGTATTCTGAATGCTGTCCCGCTTTTAATGTGCAAATGTAAATGCCCGATGGAAGATTCCCGGCATTAAATTTCAATTCGTAAGACCCAGGGGATTTTACACCTTCAAATAGTGTATCAATAAGTTTTCCAAGAACATCATATACTTTTATTGATATTTTCTGAGAAGATGTGCTTTCATCATTTTGGAGTTCCGGAACGGTATACTTTATTACTGTATCCGGATTAAACGGATTTGGGTAATTATGGAACAATTTATAGCTTCCTGGTAAAGAATTAACTTCTTTATAATTTGATACTGTTTTTGGAACAGCACTGTACTGAATTTTGGCGGGTGATGCAGTATACTTGTAGGTGTTCATTGCAGAATCATAAGTCCTTTCCTTAAATGAAATAGTTACGCCGCAATCGTTTGTTTCGCTTCCGCTTATTTCCACTAGAACATACCCGTGCACCCCCTTATGATATATTCCCGTCGGCGAATAAGGAGCATTGTTCCCGTTATAATTATACCTTGTCATTATCCATCCACCGCCGCCTCCTGCGCAGACCTGGAAAATAACATTATCAGTATTGCCGTCCCCGTTTTCAATTCGCGCGGCATCAATAAAATGGTCGTGACCGCAGAAATAACTTCTGACTCGGTTTTGGAGGAGACTCTGCCAGAAATTGTTCCGCTCGGCTGAATAGTCATCAAGGCAGTCTGTATGGAAGACTTTGAAAGCGGCCTCATGCCCGAAAACGAATTGATGTGTCAAATTCGATGAAGCTAGTTGGCCGCTCAGCCAGTCCTGATTAATTTTATGAATATTGACGTAATTATCGAGTGCGGCAAAGAAGGCATTCTTATGAATAAAAGAGTATGTCAGTCCTTTTTCATTATCCGGTCCGTTCTGAGGCACCCCCTTTGTGCCGGAAAAAATTCTGTTCCAGACATTTATATCGTCAGAGGCATCATCCTCGTGATTTCCTCTAACGGGATAAATGCCAATTCCTTTAGCATAGAGAGGGGAGAAAGCATCAATCCACTGGTTTAACTGTGCTTCCAGTTCAGAGGAAGATGTATTATGCCCCGCGTCCACAAGGTCTCCGCATACAATCACTAGGTCAGGATTGTCTTCAAGTATAAATGGAATCATCTCTTTTACTGTATCGGACTGGGCAATGTGAGTATCCCCGATTACTACAAATCGCCAGGTACCCTTATTGGCTTCTGCGCCTTTGAGCTCTACACTTATGAATTCACCTGTAAAAATAAAAATGGAAACAGTCATAAGCAGAGCCGCAATTAAAAGTTTTACGGATGAAGTCTTCATATCCATCTCCCTTACTTTAGCAAGACCATTTTCATTACGGATGAATGAATGCCTGTTGATAGGCTGCAAAAATAAACTCCGGCGCCGAGCGAATATTTGGTTGAATCGAATTGAGCCGTATAGATTCCGGGAGATTTTGTTTCATCGACAAGCGTACAGACCTGTCTTCCCAGCATATCAAATATTTTCAGTTGAACCCGGACAGGATAATCCGAGCCGGGAATTGAGTATTTAATCATTGTTGAAGGATTAAATGGGTTCGGGTAATTCTGGCAGAGATAAAAGTCAATCGGGATTTCGGAATTGTTATCGGCAGAATTAGGAACTGATGCATCACGCACGCATCTGACAAAATTAAAAACAATTCTTGCATCCCCCTGAGGTCCCATAAACTGGGGGTATGATGATGGGTCCCCCGATTTTGGATCGGACCTTTGGGCACCGGCACCATGAACATCCAGCAGAGTACCGTTGATTTTACCAAACGCTTTTCCGAATGCGATATACACAGCATATGAACCTGGAACAGCACCGTCAAGATGAGTTGTTCCGGTCCAGTAATAAGGATAGTGCCCCGGATTTCCGTCAGGGTCATTTATGGTACTGACCGAAAATACATTATTAATTGCCGGAGAATTTGTTGACGAGGGGGAACGGGAATAATCAACAATGCTTTGAAGTTCCTTTGCATTCGGCAGCCGCCAATCGCTGAATCCTGCGAGAGTGAGATTTTCAGCATAATCAAGCGCATTCTCCCAGTCCCGAGGATTTCTGTCGTCTGCTTTCTGCCACATCAATCCGGTTGCCAGATCTGTAATAGTGCCGTTGTTGTTATCAATAAAATTATTAGTACCGTAAGCAGGATTTCCCCTCACCAGTCTGAAATACATTGTGTTGGGAGTGGTATTATTAGAACCGGGGCGGTATTTGGGATATCCTTTAATGCGGCCGTCGATAAAATTAACTCCGAAAATTGTCGAGTCCCTGCCGAACGTTAATCCTTTATAATGAGTTGAAGACCAGGTCTGCGCGTCAATTTCACGCTCTCCTATTGAAGTATCTCCGAGAGGCTGAATAAAATAATCTTCATCGATAAATTTTTTAATAGCGCGTTCTCCATTTACCTGGCCTGAGAAGAGAATAAGTGAGTAGAGCTCTTTAATTGTGGGCACACGCCAGTCAGTATATCCGCCCAGTGTCATTGTATCGGCTTTAATTAAAGCCTCGGCATATGATATTTTGCTCCCCATATTCTTCTGCCATGTAAGTCCCGTTACATTATCTGTAATAGTTCCGTTGCCGTTGTCGGTATACGAAGGCTGATATCCGCTGTAGCCGGCATCCTGCCCAAAAAACTTTGCTCCCGGCAGAGGTGCTGTAATTGCTGAACTGCTGTTATAAAAGTCTTTTTGGTTGGTATCTACAACTTTATAGGTTAATGCCTGCCCGAAGAGCAGGGGGCAGAGTATTAATATTGCGGCTGTAATATTAAGAATTCTCTTTTTCATAATTTCTCCACTGCCGTTCCGGCTTCATTTTCATATTAGACAAATCCATTCCTGTTAAGTTTAAAGGATGATAACGCTTTTTTACAGGATGTTATTGACTTCTAAGAATCCGGATATTAGAATAGGCAAGCAGTAATATGTTTATATATTACTGCAGAAAAAATATTAGGTTACTAAAAGGAAGATTCCTTCAATGAAAATGCTATTTTTTCCCGGCAAGCTGTCCGCATGCTGCGGCAATATCATCCCCCTGCGTATCGCGGATCATTACTGTAATATTATTATCCCTAAGGCGCTGAGCGAATGAATCAATTTTATCCTTTGGAGTAGGTTCAAGTTCCTGCGAAATTCCTCCCGGACTCATATGCTTAATGCTGTTGAAAGGTATGATGTTGATTTTTGAAGGAAGGGAGGAGCATAATCTTATGAGCGCCTTAATATCCTCGGGACGGTCATTAACACCTTTCAGCATTGTATATTCAAAAGTAATTCTGGTCTTAGTCTGGCGCGCATAGTATTTAAGGGCTTCAATATTCTCAGCGAGAGAATACTTAATATTAATCGGCATAATTCTGCTTCTTATATCCTCAAAGCAGGAGTGGAGTGAAAGAGCAAGTTTCACTCTCAGGCCCGAATCGGCAAGCTCCTTTATTTTATGCGGAATTCCGGCAGTCGAAACGGTAATTCTGGTTCGGCTTAGCCCCGTATTCAGCTCGTCCGTAAAAATTGAAATTGATTTTAGAGTGTTTTCAAAGTTAAGGAGCGGTTCTCCCATCCCCATAAAGACAATATTGGTAATGGAAGGCTTGCCGTAAATTTTAGCCGCCTGAAGGTACTGGTCAACAATTTCCGCAGAAGTCAGGTTTCTCTTGTATCCGAGCAGTCCGGTAGCGCAGAACTTACAATCGAGAGGGCAGCCAACCTGGGTGGAGATACAGAGAGTATTTCTCTCCTTGTCCGGAATTACAACCGATTCAATATTCCTGCCGTCGTGGGTTGTAAGAAGAAACTTTTTAGTTCGGGTGGTAGAGGACTGCTGGACTTCGGTAATATCAAAGACTTTCAGATAAGCAGTATCCGCAAGTTTTCCTCTCAGGTTTTTTGACAGGTTCTGCATAAGGGAAAAATCCTCGCACAAGTGGTTATAGATCCAGTTAAATACCTGCTCCCCCCTGAATTTAGGCTCGCCAATTGAAATAAAGAACTCATTGAGTTCCTTTATTGTAAGTCCTTTTAACTGTGTCCTAGCCGATTTTTCCATGTCCAAATATAAGGAATTAAAATATGATGGAAATAAGAGATGCCGGTATGAATAAAATTTTACTGTTTATATTGATGCATTAGAATATACAATTTTGTAATTTCAATAATAATTAAGAACCGGGTATTTAAAACCGTTCCGTTTATTTAACGAAGTGGAAAGAATTGTAAGGAGGTATAAATGGATTTCCGTTTTACAGAAGAACAATTAATGATACAGCAGACAGCAAGGGAATTTGCTGAAAGTGAAATAGCACCAACCGCAGTTGAGCGGGATAAGAACGCTGAGTTCCCGGCTGAGATAGTTAAAAAGCTTGGTGAACTGGGATTTATGGGAATGATGGTTGCCCCCGAATGGGAAGGCGCCGGTATGGATACAGTAAGCTATGTTCTTGCGATGATTGAAATATCAAAGGTCGATGCGAGTGTGGGCGTTATTATGTCCGTTAACAATTCTCTGGTTACATTCGGATTGGAAAAATGGGGCTCTCCTTACATTAAAGAAAGATTCCTTAAAGACCTTGCAAGCGGCAGAAAGCTTGGAGCATTCGCGCTATCGGAACCTGAAGCAGGAAGCGATGCTACACAGCAGAGAACTTATGCCGTTAAAGACGGAAACCACTGGGTACTGAACGGAATTAAAAACTGGATTACAAACGGAAAGTATGCCGACTATTATATTGTAATTGCACAGACAGATAAAGAGAAAAAGCATAAAGGAATAACGGCGTTTGTTGTTGAAAAAGGGACTCCCGGATTTGAACAGGGGGTAAAGGAAGACAAACTCGGAATCCGCAGTTCCGATACCTGCTCTCTTACGTTTAACAACTGCCGCGTTCCTGAAGAAAATATTATTTGGGAAGTAGGCAAAGGATTCAATTTTGCTATGAATACTCTAAACGGCGGACGTTATGGAATAGCATCGCAGGCGTGCGGAATTGCGCAGGCCTCTTTAGATTCCGCTCTTAAATATTCAAAAGTAAGAAAAGCATTCGGAACAGAGATTGCAAATCATCAGGCTATCCAGTTCAAGATTGCCGATATGGCAGTTAAGGTTGAAGCCGCAAAGCTATTGACGCTTCAGGCCGCAGCTCTTAAAGACGCCGGGCTTCCCTATATTAAAGAGGCCTCAATGGCAAAACTTTACTCATCGCAGGCCGCTGTTTACTGCGCGCTCGAAGCTATTCAGATTCACGGAGGCTACGGATATGTAAGAGAGTATCTGGTTGAGCGGTTCCTAAGAGATGCAAAGATTACGGAGATTTACGAGGGAACTTCCGAAATACAGAAAATCATTATATCCCGCGAGCTTCTTAAAGCATAATAGATAATATTAAATTTTAAAGGCGCAGGCTGAACAATTATTTCTTTGTCGGTCTGCGTTTTTTTTAAGTTTTAACTTAAATTTGTCTTCAAATATCGGAGAATTAATGGCAAACCTGATTGAAGTACGCCCGCTTGAGGGTTTTAAGCTCAGCCTGAAATATGACGACGGCCTTGAAGGGGAATTCTCCTGTGCCGATCTGATGAAAAAAGAGGAATTTGCACCCCTAAGCGATATAGATTTATTTAATAAAGTTTCTATTGATAAATTATCCAATGATGTCTGCTGGGGGAATAAGCTCTTCCTCTGCAAGAATGCGCTTCACAAAACAGTTGAACTGCAGAGACTTATGAAAGTCTTTAAGATCGACCTTGAAAAGGAATAACAGAAATTGTTTTGCAGGATGAAATATCTGCTCCTCTTTTTTATCCTCATTTATGCGGCAGAAATTGAGGCGCAGTCAGAATGGGAAAAATGGGGAAAAGAGGAAACAGCTTACTCTATTCAGGTCCCGGGAAAAAATGAGGGGGCGGATGCAACTAATGGATTTGCGTCGGGATTCCTTTCAATTCTAAAAAGCGTTTATACATTTTTTATTTCGGTCCCGGACGGAGATAACTGCCCCTTTTACCCGTCCTGTTCAAGTTTTTATGTTCAGGCGGTAAATGAAGAGGGGATAATAAAGGGGACTCTTATGTTTGCCGACCGTTTTACACGCGATATGAATTTTATGAAAAGCCATTCCAGGTATTCAATTCATTCTTCGGGAAAACTTTTCGATCCTCCCCGGAATTACTCGCTTGATGAAGAGAAAATAATCTTTTCCCATTCTGAAAGTAGGGATAAAAAATAATATCTTTGTAATGAAGATAATTACAGTGTAGAGAAATGAAATTATTTAAGTCTATAATAGTAATCTTATGCATATACACCCTGCCGATAATGAGCCAGGATTTAAACTCCCCGGATAACAGGCTGAAGTTCGGCAACAGGCTGTTTGAGGAAAAAGACTACCTGCGCGCCATCGAAGAATTCAAAGCATATCTCCGCACTTCTGATAATGATACAGTCCGTTTTAATATTGCCCGCTCATTTTTCGGAATGAAAAAATATAATGAAGCTTCCGATTATTTTAAATCCCTCTTTTCAAGTTATACTCTTCAGGATGAAGCCCGTTTCGGGGTAATTAAATCGGGTTTCTTTTCGGGGGACTTTAATTTTTTAAGGAATGAATCGCTCAAATCGCCCTTTTATACCGGAGCTTACGATAGGGATATTAAAAGATTGATAGGAATTACCTATTTATTGGATAAGGCGGCAGTTCCCGTAAGCACCGAAATGATTTCTTTATTTCCTTCTGAAGCCCAGCCGAAACTGCTGGAACTGATTCAGATTAAAAACAATCCCCCGTTCAAGAATCCGACTACAGCAGCACTCCTTTCTGCTGCCATACCCGGATTAGGGAAAATATATACGGGGGAATACACCGACGGTCTGATTGCATTTGCCGCCACCGGATTGTCTGTTTTTCTTGCAGTTGACAGTTTTAATTCGGGGAGTAAATTCAAGGGATGGCTCTTTACCGGAATAGGGGCATTCTTCTACGGAGGGAGCATTTACGGATCGGCAGCTTCTGCCCAGAATTATAATGCCGGAGTAAGGCTAAACTTTGAGAATGAGCTTAATCTCTTTCTCGGCGGAAATAATTTCTTCCTACCTAAAGAGAAATTTTAATGCATTCAAAAATAAAACAGGGATTCCCGGTTTTATTTTTACTGGTCTTTTTCCTTGCCGTACATCCAATTACCGCCCAGCATTTTTTGGAAAAACAAATCTTTAAAGCTGATTCCCTTTATAAATCAGAGGCATACTTTGATGCCGTAACGGAATATAAGAGGCTCCTGTTTTTTGATTCTCTGAAAAGTTATGAGTTCAAGGCTTCTTTAAACATCGGTCTCTGCTACAAAGCAGGGGGAAAGTGGGAGAATGCGATAATCTATTTCTCAAGGGCCGCGGCAGCCGCTCCTTCAGATTCAGACAAATTTAACACAGGCATTATGATTGTAAGGAGCAATATTCTGAGGCGCACTATACCGAGGGCATTGGAATTGCTTGAAAGAATGGAAAAACAGGATATTACTGAGGGGCAAAAGGGGGAAATCAATTATTGGAAAGGGTGGGCTTATATGTTCGGGGACCGGTTTAAGGAAGCCGCGGCTTCTTTTGCAAATGCCCCCGGAGGGGAAGAGCTCAAAAAATTGTGCGATATGGCTGAATCGGAGAAATATTCAGTTACTTTTGCTAAGGTAATTTCTTATATTTTGCCTGGCGCAGGGGAATTTTATACCGGAAATTTCCTCTCCGGCGTACTATCTTTAGCGTGGAATGCCTTTTTCGGCTATTTGACGGTAAATTCGTTTATTGAAAATAGGATTTTTGACGGAATTGCGATAGGCGGGCTCCTTTTTCTCCGTTTTTACAGGGGTAATATTCAGAACGCGGGCAATTCTGCAATTGAAAAGAATTTAGAAATTACAAATAAAACGTTATTATTTATACAAAATAATTACAAAGGGATAAAGCCGTGAAATTTACAGAAGAAGAATTAAGAAAAATTACATTGGTTGCTATCAACGAACTGGGAGACAAAGCCTCACCGGAACTCGTTAAAAAAGTTGTTGCCAAGACGGTCGAAGGGTACGGTTACGACAAGCAGTATACACCTTCAAACGAAAAGGCATCGGGAAGAGTAATCCTTACCGCATTCGGATTAAACAAGCCGGGTATAATTGCCGGTCTTACCAAAGCACTCGGTGAATCAGGCTGCGATATTCAGGACCTGAGCCAGAAAATTATGAGCGATTTCTTTACCGTTATTATGGTTGTAGACATCAGCAGCTCAAGCAGGGAACTTAAAGAACTTCAGGAAATGATGAACCGTGTTGCCGAAGAACTTAAAATTAAAGTCTTCATACAGCACGAAGATGTTTTCCGCTTTATGCACAGAATTTAATTAGCTATTTTTTTTGATATTTATATCCATTAAGGAGAGTAAAAATGCCTTACGAATTTGATGAGATTCTTGAAACTATCCGGATGACCGAAGTTGAACATTTTGATATCAGAACGGTTACTCTGGGCATCAGTTTGAGAGACTGCTCCGACAGAAACGTAAATACAGCAAAACAGAGAGTTTATGATAAAATAATGAAATACGGGCGCAACCATGTTAAGTTCGCAAGAGAAATTGAAGCCCGCTACGGTATCTCAATAGCAAATAAAAGAGTTTCAATAACGCCGGTTTCAATACCTTTCGACGGCTTTGGTGTTGAAGAGCTTATCCAGATTGCTGAAACTCTTGACAAGGCTGCTGATGAAATCGGCATAGATTATATTGCGGGATATTCCGCACTGGTTCAGAAAGGTATGACTGTTGGGGAGGAAAACCTGATTAAGTCAATTCCTTATGCTCTTACCAATACAAAACATCTCTGCTCAAGCGTTAATATTGCCTCTACAAAAGCAGGCATTAATATGGACGCCGTAAATATGATGGCCGAAGCAATTAAGCTTACTGCCGAAATGACAAAGGAAAGGGATTCAATCGGATGCGCAAAGCTTGTAGTATTTGCAAATGCAGTTGAGGATAATCCATTTGTGGCAGGCGCATTTCACGGCGTTACGGAACCTGAAGTTGTATTGAACGTAGGGATTTCGGGCCCGGGAGTTGTATTAGACGCAATCCGCGAAGCAGGTAGAGTAGACCTTCAGCAGCTATCTGAAGTAATTAAAAAGACTATTTTCAAGATTACCCGCGCAGGGGAGCTTATCGGCAAGAAAGTAGCCGAAAAACATGGAATTCCTTACGGAATCGTTGATATTTCTCTTGCTCCAACACCTGCAGAAGGGGACAGCATTGCTGATATTCTGATGGCTATGGGGGTTGAAGATGTAGGAGCGCCTGGAACAACAGCCGCTCTGGCGATGTTGAATGATTCAGTTAAGAAAGCGGGATTGATGGCTTCTGCTTCTGTTGGAGGTATGAGCGGCGCTTTTATACCGGTATCGGAAGATATGGGAATGATTAGGGCTGCTGAAGTTGGAAATCTCTCTTTGGAGAAATTAGAGGCAATGACTGCCGTTTGTTCTGTAGGTCTTGATATGATTGCTATTCCGGGAGATACTCCTGCGTCTACAATTGCAGGTATAATCGCGGATGAATCGGCTATAGGAATTATTAACGATAAAACAACTGCCGTTAGAATAATTCCCGCTTATGGAAAGAAAGTAGGGGATTATGTCGATTACGGCGGATTACTCGGTAAGGCTCCTATTATGCCGGTTAGAAATCTTAGCAGCGCCAATTTTGTAGGGCGCGGCGGCAGGATTCCTGCTCCGATGAGAAGCTTAACCAACTAACGCTTTCGTTATTATGAAATTATTTTTTGGAGGATAAATGAAAAAAGGGTTGATTATTACTCTTGCAGTTGTTGGAGTGATTCTGTTCTTCATAATTGGTATGATTATGTGGGGAGTGGGGCATTACAACAAGATAGTTACACTCAATGAAGGCGTTACTTCCAGCTGGAGCCAGGTAGAAAACCAGTATCAGAGAAGGTTCGACCTGATTCCGAATCTTGTAAATACGGTTAAAGGTGTTGCTAATTTTGAAAAAGAGACATTTACCGCAGTAACCGAAGCCAGAGCTAAAGTAGGACAGATTAAACTTTCAGCCGATCAGCTCAGCGACCCTGCCTTGTTCCAGAAATTCCAGGGAGCTCAGGATGGATTAAGCAGTGCACTTTCCCGTTTGATGGTTGTTTCAGAGAATTATCCTCAGTTAAAAGCCAATGAAAACTTTTCGCAGCTTCAGCAGCAGCTGGAAGGCACTGAGAACAGAATCGCGGTTGAAAGAATGAAGTTCAACCAGACTGTTCAGGAGTATAATACATATATAAAGAAATTCCCTGCTACAATTGTTGCGGGATTCGGCGGATTCAAAGAAAAACAGTATTTCCAGGCTGCGGAATCGGCTAAGGAAGCTCCTAAGGTACAATTTTAATTTTTATAACTTCTGCCGGATTTAATCCGGCAGAAATATTAAAATCTATGAAAAAACTTCTCTTAATATTATTCTTCATCCCGTTATTTATTTCCGCTCAATCGGAAATTCCTACCCTTACGAAGTTTGCCACAGATTTTACATCTACTCTATCCCGGTCAGAACTTGACGACCTGAATAATATCCTTTATTCCTATCAGGAAACGACATCCAATCAGGTCCTCTTTTTAATGGTTTCTTCTCTCAACGGAAACTCGCTTGAATCCTACTCTTACGAAATCGCCAGCAAAAATAATATCGGACAGAAAGACAGGAACAATGGAATACTTTTTCTTGTTGTTAAGGATGACAAGAAAATGAGGATTGAAGTCGGCTATGGACTTGAAGGGGCTTTGCCCGATGCATTAGCCGGTTCAATAATGAGAAACGAAGTCCGCCCTTATTTTAAGTCCAATGATTATTATCAGGGTATTAAGGCGGGAATCAATTCAATAATTGCTTCTACGAAAGGAGAATATAAAGCTGATCCTAAAAAATCCAACAGAAAGAAGGAAAGAGGGGGAATGCCCTTCGGAGTACTTGGTTTTATTGGCCTTGTGATGTTCCTCCGGCTCATCTTCGGAAGAAGAGGCGGGGGGGAGGCGGAATAGGACCCGGTATCTTCCTTGGAGGTTTCGGAGGAGGATTCGGTGGAGGCTCCAGAGGCGGATTTGGCGGATTTTCCGGCGGAAGCGGCGGTTTTGGAGGATTTTCGGGGGGTGGCGGCTCTTTTGGAGGCGGCGGCGCCAGCGGAAGCTGGTAAATTTATTCCTCACTTTCCTTGCAGATATTTTATTCTTTTAGTATTATAAAATCTAAATTGAACGATATAAAAGAAGGTATTGAATTATTTAACGATGCCGATTACTTTACGGCTCATGACTTTTTTGAGGATCTCTGGTGCAATGCACTGCGGGATGAAAGGTATTTCTATCAGGGTTTAGTTCATGTTTCAGTTGCCTCTTTTCATCTTATAAGCGGCAACCGGAAAGGGGCTCTCAGTCAGTATTCAAAATGCCTAATTAAACTCGAAAAATATAAACCGGTTCATGAAAAAATTGATATCAATGATTTAACCTGCAGCGTGGAAAGATTAGTTAAAGAATTGAGTTTGGAAGGGGAAAAACCCCTTGAAAGTTTGGTAGAACTTTTACCGAAAATAAATTATGTAAAATAAATTTTTCATCATTAATCAGGAGAATAACCATGGCAATTATGATAACCAGTGAATGCATTAACTGCGGAGCTTGCGAACCGGAATGCCCGAATACAGCGATTTATGAAGGGGGAGCCAGCTGGGCTCTTGCAGGTAAATCATATGGTGAAGGGGATGCCGCTCCTTCGGGTACCGAAGGCTTCTTCAGCGCCGACCATTTCTATATCGTGCCTGATAAATGTACCGAATGTGTTGGATTCCATGATGAACCGCAGTGCGCCGCTGTTTGTCCGGTTGACTGCTGCGTACCGGATCCGGACCGCGTTGAAACAAAAGAACAACTTCTGGCCAGAAAAGATCATCTTGACAGCTTAGGAAGATAAAAATATTTACTGCCGGGGCGCTTTTAAGCGCCTCTGCTTTTTAACACCCCCTCCGGTATTTTCAATGACTACTTAAAACTTAAATTCTCTAATAGATATTTGTAATAAAAAATTTTCAATCTATTCGAATTATTCGCATTTTGTAGATTAAAATTGCGGATAATATGTCAATACAACCCAAATTAACCCGTTTCGATCTTACGATGATAATTGTAAGTCTCGTTATTGGCATTGGCATTTTTAGAACCCCCGCTATTGTGGCTGAGAATGCAGGTATTCCGGAGATTTTTTTTCTTGCCTGGATTGTAGGGGGAATAGTAAGCCTGTGCGGCGCACTCACATTTGCCGAAATCGGCTCCAGATATCCGGCTGCCGGAGGCTTTTACAAAATTTTTTCCTACTGCTACCATCCCGCATATGCGTTTATGTTAAACTGGGTGCTTGTTATTACAGTCTCAGCCAGCAATACCGGTGTAGCCCTAATCGGAGCGGAATATATTGCTCCGGTAATTCTTCCGGCCGACTTGCAGGGGGAGATTGCAATTAAGGTAATTGCAATTGTAATTCTTACCTTCCTGTTCGGACTCAACTTTATAGGCATTAAGATGGGAGCCAGAGCCCAAAATGTATTAAGTTCCCTTAAAGTAATCCTGATGTTTGTTCTTATCAGCACCTTGTTTTTTGTGCCGGGAGCGCCAGCCGGAAACTCCGGTGCGGCTGCCAAAGGGGAAATAAATTATTTATATGCATTCGGAGTAAGCATCATTTCCGTTTTCTTTACATACGGGGGGTATCAGCATACTATGAATCTGGGGGCAGATATACAGGACCCCAAAAGAAATATTCCCAGGGCTTCATTCATAGCTATAGGCATTATATTGTTTCTCTATATCTCTATAAACTATGCATATTATCATGCGCTTGGATTTGAAGGGATAGTAAATTCAAAACTTGTTGCCGCGGAACTGGCAGGAAAATTTCTCGGGTCCTTCGGTATGAAAGCTGCATCTATCATTATATTCATCTCAGTGCTTGGATTCCTTAATACAAGTCTGCTTACCTACCCCAGAATCTATTACGCAATGGCCGAAGATAAAATTCTTCCCCCGGTATTTAAAAAGATAAATGAAAAGACTCAGGTGGGGGAATTCTCCCTTACCGTTTATTATTCACTTATGGTAATAAATGTATTCTTCCTCGGCACATTCGAAAAAATTGTTAATTATGTTATGTTCATTGACAGTCTTGCCCTTGCCACAGCGGCGGCTACAATTTTTATTTTAAGGCGCGAACAGAAAAACACACAATACGACGGATACAAAATTAAACTCTTTCCGTTGGTACCGCTGGTATTTATGGTCCTGATTGGCGCGGTTATGATAAATGTGCTCATATCCGATATCCCATCTGCGATGATGGGGCTGCTTCTGTTTCTGTTGGGTTACCCGATATTCATATTAATGAGAAAAATGGATTTCAAATAAGGAATAAATTATGGATTTATCTTACATATTAAACATATTAGGCGAAGAAAGAGAAAATTATTATAACGCAGTAACTCCTCCCATTATTCAGACTAGCAACTTTGCATTTGACACAATAGAAGATTTAAGAAAAGCCCTGAAGGATGAATCGAGCACCTCGCTATATACAAGGGGCATAAATCCGACAATTGAAATTTTAAGAAAGAAAATGGCCGCGCTAGACGAAGCCGAAGATGCACTTATTTTCAGCAGCGGCGTAAGCGCGGTGTTTATGGCTGTCTTCCCGAATGTGAGCGCGGGGGACCATATTATTTCCGTTGCTAAACCATATTCTTGGACTACCAAACTCTTCAATGATCTGCTTCCCCGTTTTAATGTAACCTGTACTATGATAGACGGCACAAAAACAGAGAATTTTGAAAAGGCAATTCAACCGAATACGAAGATTATCTTTCTTGAATCGCCAAACACTTTAACATTCGAATTGCAGGACCTTGAGGCAGTAGCCCGAATTGCTAAAAGCAGGGGAATAATTACTATTATTGATAACAGCTACTGTTCCCCTCTATTTCAGAAACCATATAAAATGGGTATAGACCTTGTAATGCAGACCGGAACAAAATATACCGGCGGGCATTCCGATACAGTCGCCGGAATACTTACCGGCTCCAAAGAAATGATAAGGAAAATTTTTATGTCCGATTATCTTAATGTCGGCGCTATTATTTCTCCTTTCAATGCCTGGCTCCTTCTCCGCAGTCTGCGAACTCTCGATATAAGGCTGAATAAGATTTTCGGTACAACAAAGGAAGTAATTGCCGCAATTGAAAACCACCCGAAAATTTCAAGATTAATTTTCCCGTTCCATAAATCTTTTCCTCAATATGAGCTTGCCAAAAGACAAATGAAGGATGCCGGCGGTTTGTTTACGCTGGTCCTTAATGCAGATTCAATTGAAAAAGTAGAGAAATTCTGCGAAAATCTTGAACGCTTTCTTATTGCCGTTTCCTGGGGAGGGCATGAGTCCCTTGTTTTTCCCGTCTGTTCCGGTATAAACAAATCCGATTTTGACCCTGAAAACGAGAACCACCGGATGGTAAGAGTCTATATAGGTCTTGAGGATCCGGCTCCATTGGCAGAAGATCTGTTAAAATCTTTGAATTCTATCTGATTTTATGAGATTTTAGCTAAAATATTAGATTTTTCAGCCGATTATATAATATAAAAGGCTCAGGGTAATCAAATTAATAGATTTGCTATATCTTTTTTAATTTTCCTCATTTTTGTTTTTTCGGCCGGCTACGGTCTGGGGCAGTCCCTGCCCGACAGCCTGACGGCAAAATTGAATTCAAATGATTTGAATGAGAAATTTGAGGCTCAAATGAAAGCGGGATTTCATTTGGTCCAAATTAATCCTTCGGATGGGGAGAAATTTGCGCACGAAGCAATTAAGACTGCCGACAAACTTGGGAACCTTGAGAAGAAAGCAGAGGCGTACGATTTTTTAGCGAACTGTCTTGTGAGGAATGGCAGATACTCAGCCGCACTAAGAAGCCTCAATACATCGGTGGACTTATATGCAGCTGCCGGCAACGAAAAAATGGTTTATTACATCAAGAATGGTATGGCAGGCGTTTATATTAAATTAAACCGGCACGATCAGGCGCTTAATATTTACAGGGAATTGCTTGCTTACTACCATAATAAAAATATTATGGAAAGGTACTGCTCCATTCTTAATAACGCGGGGACTGTATTTAATGAAAAAGGGGATTACGAACGGGCCCTGGAGAATTTCCTGAAGGCGCTCGAAATCATCAATGAAATAAATCCTGACGACCTTGGAATAAAGGCAATATATTACTGCAATATAGGGGATGCATATTTCGGCAAAAAGGATTTTGCACTCGCCCTGAAATACCGGAAAATGTCGCTTGAAATTTATAAAGGAATGAATGACAGGGACGGAATTGCCAATCTTCAAATGGATATAGGGGCAAGCCTTATTAAATTGAAGGATTATTCCGATGCAAAAAAGTATCTCGATTCCGCTCTTGTAAACTATTCGGCAATTAATTATCCGGAAGGGATCAGAAAAACCAAAAAGCTTTTTGTACAGCTGTATCAGGAGATAAAACAATATGATGCTGCTCTGAATCTCTGTTCTCAGCTTGAGAACCTTTCTATTAAATTCAAAGACTCTGTAATGGTTTCATTTTGCTATAAGAGCTATTCAGATATTTATTTTGCCCTTAATAATTTCAGGCTCTCGGCAGATTTTTACAAGAGATATATTGAACTTAAGGAAAATCTTGATGCCAAAGAGAATCGTCAGCGGATGACGGAACTACAGAATGCATTCGAGACGGAGCAGAAAGACTATGAGAATAAGACTCTCCGTCAGGAGAATGAACTTCAAAGGGAGAAACTAAATTCGCGGGATAATCTTCTAATAGCTGTCACTTTCGGTGTGCTTATAACATTTACCCTTCTTATAGTACTTTTTAAGAAGGAGAAGAAGATCCGTCATATAAATGAGCAGATCCAGGAACAGAACCGGCGCCTTGAAGAGCATATAGTTTCAAAGGATAAGTTTTTCTCCATACTGGGGCACAACCTAAAGAACCCTTTCTGGGCAGTACTGGGGCAGAACCGACTGCTTGAGGATGAGTATGATGAACTGACGGAAAGCGAACGAAAGGAGCTGATAAGCCGTATAGGCAGTTCGGCCAATAACGTATATAAGCTATTTGAGG